>DASYTZ010000326.1:0-3151 GCA_036001745.1 Pyrinomonadaceae bacterium | reverse complement strand
CGTGATTTTCATCCGGACATCGTCGCGGCGATCGACGAGAATGAAAACCTGTGCAATTGGGTGCATCTGCCGGTGCAATCGGGCAGCGATCGGATTCTGCGCGCAATGCGTCGCGGTCATACCGCCGCCGATTACCTGCGAAGAATCGAATCGATTAAGAACGCGCAGCGGCAGATTGCGATCACCAGTGATATCATTGTCGGGTTCCCGGGCGAGACGGAGCAGGATTTTCGCGATACGATGACGCTGGTCAAAGACGTACGATACGACGGTCTGTACATCTTCAAATACTCAGAACGTCCAGGCACGCCGGCAGCAAAGCTGAACGATGATGTAACCAAGACCGAAAAGACGGCGCGATTTCTCGAGTTGGAAGAGCTTCAGAAGCAGCAACAGAAAACGATTTACGAAAGCTACGTCGGACGTGAGATCAACGTACTTGCGGAATCAGTGAGCGCGAAATCGGAATCAGATCTTACTGGACACACGACGTGTCACAAGGTCGTGAACTTTCCCGGACGTTCGGTGAAGCTCGGCGAAGTCGCATCGGTCCGAATTACAGGTGTGAAACAAAACAGCCTCTATGCGGAAGCATTAGCCGCGGCGTAGCGGCGACGAGCAAGCGGGAGATCACTTATGGAAATCGAGGTCAAAATTCGGGCGTTGATGATGGATCCGAATAGCGGTACCCCGATAATTATTCTGAAAGACGTTAACAGCGAAACGATGCTCCCCATCTGGGTCGGCGCTTACGAGGCAAACGCGATTGCACTTGAGATTGAAAAGATCGCGCCGCCCCGGCCAATGACGCACGACCTTTTGCGCAATCTGATCGTTGAATTGGGATTGACTGTTGAGCGTGTCGTGGTGACGTCTCTGCGCGACAACACATTCTTCGCCGTGATCGAACTGACGTCCGGGAATGGAGATGCAATGCGGCTGGATTCCCGGCCTTCGGACGCCATCGCGTTAGCTCTCCGCGCTGACTGTCCGATCTTCGTCGACTTGGAAGTGATCCAGGCTTCGCGAAACTCGATCGCCACCGAAGAAGACGAAACTGATGAAGCGGGGGTCGGTGAAGAAGAATGGCCGGAAGTAATTGGTGACGCCGGCGACCTTCCGATGTAAGATACGCCAAGTTGCGAATGAGGTATAACGACCGAGAGTGATAATCGCAATCGCGAACCAGAAAGGTGGCGTCGGCAAAACGACCACCGCCATTAACCTCGCTGCTGCCTTCGCCAGACGCGGCTCAAAGACGCTTCTCCTCGATCTCGATCCCCAGGGCAATAGTTCCATTTCGTTTCTCGATCCGCTTACGGTGGATCGCTCCGCTTACGACCTGATGATGGACGGGCAGGGAACTACTGAGCTTCCGGTTTACAAGACGCCGGTTAAGGACCTGGACATCATCCCAGCGCGAATCAGCCTCGCCAAGCTGGAGTCGAAATTGGTAGGCGATTTCGATGCGCCGTTTCGTTTGAAGGATCGAATCGAGCCGTTCAAGAAGACCTACAAAGTCATCATCATCGACACGCCGCCGACGCTCGGCCTAATCACTGTCAATGCACTGGTCGCGTCAACACACGTGCTGATTCCGATTCAGTCATCGTATTTCGCTTTGGAGGGAACGGACGATCTGCTTGAGACGATTGAAAAGGTGAAAGCGCGGCCGAACCCAAACCTCGAGATGCTGGGTGTGCTCGTGACGCTTCACGACAAACGCACGACGCTTGGCAAAGAGGTGTACGAGCAGATTCGCCGCGTGTTTGGCCCCAAGCTTTTCAGCACGGTCATCACCAAGAGCGTGCGGCTGGAAGAGTCTCCGGCGTACAAGGAATCGATCTTCACATTCGCGCCGCAATCATCCGGCGCAATTGAGTACGAAAAACTTTGCAAAGAGGTACTGAGCCGTGTCTAGAAGAGGCTTGCCCGCGGGACTGAGCATGCGCCACGACGCGCACTACGTCGAAGAGCTGACGCAGGAGCGTCTGAGCCATGTTGGCCGACTGCTTCCCATCGATAAATTGGATCCTAATCCTGACCAGCCGCGCACCGAAATTGGCGACCTGAAGGAGCTGACTGCGTCGATCAAAGAGAAGGGCGTGCTCGAACCTCTCCTCGTTAAGCCGACATTTGGTCGCTGGATGATTATCGCCGGCGAGCGACGCTGGCGCGCCGCAAAAACTGCCGGGCTCACTGAAGTTCCTTGCATTGAGATGGATGTTGACGACAGCGCCGTCGCCGAGATTGCGCTGATCGAAAACATGCAGCGGAAGGACCTTACGCCCTGGGAAGAGGCTGACGGTCTGCGCGCGCTGTGCGAACGGTTCGGTTACACGCACGAAGACGTCGCGCGCAAAGTAGGCAAGAGCCGCAGCACGGTTACTGAGGCGCTGTCGATCGCCACGATGCCGGAAGACATTCGCCAGCTTTGCCGAAACGCCGAGATCACTTCCAAATCTTTGTTGCTTCAGATTGTGCGACAGCCCGATGACGACTCGATGCGCGTGATGGCGCAGCAGATTGTCGATCAGGGCCTCACACGCGATGGCGCGCGCAAAGCCAGACGCGCGTACATCGATCCCACCGGAAGTTCTGAGCCTTTTGTCTACAAGTACGAGGCGCCGGGAAGGGAATTTCGCGTCGAGGTGAAATTCAAGAAAGCGGACGTTTCTACCGAAGAACTATTCGAAGCTCTCAACGACGCCGCGCAGAATATCGACGAAGCAATGTGAGTCGCACAGACTTCAGTCTGTGCGCAGGAATCACAGACTGAAAGTCTGTGCCACTAACCCTTCTTCTTCTTTTCGGCGGCAGCTTTTTTCGCGAGAGACCTGCTCCAGCGCTCGAGCGTCGGTTGCAGAGGCTTAAACAACTTGGCGCGAAACTTGTGCTGCTGCTCGTTCCAGGCTTTCAATTGCTTTTCGGTGTAGGCCCGCACTGCAGGTTCGACCTGGCCGCGTTTGACAGAGTGTCGCAACGTCAAATGGTAGTGCTGGGCAACCAGTGAAAAAATTACGGCCGCAAGATTTCCTTTGAAGGAAAGGCGCGGAATGATGCGCTTGTGAAAGGGCTTGTTCGCGGAAACCAGCGGCGCGATCGCCACTTCAAACCACGCGCCCTTCACGCCTTGCTTCGGGTGGTAGAG
>DASYTZ010000325.1:0-3662 GCA_036001745.1 Pyrinomonadaceae bacterium | reverse complement strand
GGCCGTCGGCGCGCCCGGAATCGTCACCGACTCTGAGCCGTCGTTGGGTGTGTTGTCGGCCAAAACAATTGGAAACGTCGAGCCACCATCGGTTGACAGCGTGATTCTGACGCTTGCGCAACCAACGGGCGCGATGTTGGTATTAGAAACATTCCAGAGAACGTTTTGACTAGATCCTGTCGACCAATTTGCGCCTGACGCCGGGTTCGTCACGGTGAAAGACCCGGCGTCACTGCGAATGTTAACCTGAGTCGCGGCTGAGTTCACGCCTCCACCGCCGCTGCGATTGTCGCGCGCGGTAACCCGAAAGTTCATCGTTCGGGTGGTTGTCGGAAGCGATTCACCCGCGGTTGCAAATCCCGAGAGTATGTCCTGCAAACGCGGAAACGTCCGCGACGGACTGGTTGTTGGCGCGAACGATCGAAAGATCGCTCGCGAGCCATCGTCGGTATTCGGCGGCGCGGCAGTGCCGGCATCGAATTCTTCCCACCCGAAAGTAATCGCATCGCCATCGGGATCACTGCCCGTCGCCGTCAGGGTAAATGGCGTCCCCATCGGAATCGTGTAAGTCGGTCCGGCGTTAACGTTCGGAGGATTATTGCCGGTGCCGGTTTGTGCCGCACATCCGTTGCCGCCTGCGGCGGTCGAGAAGTTCACGATTTGCTCAATGCTCGCGTTATGGAAATAAGTATCGGTAGACGCCAGGTCTTCGGGAGAACACGCCAGACGGTACGCCATGATTGTCGACCCGTTGTAGGGCTCGTAAGCAGTCGGAGGCCAGCGTTGCGACCCGCAGCTTCCCGCAGTGGTATTGAACGTATGTGTGGCGTTGAATTGATGACCAATCTCGTGCGCGGCGCTGTAGTAAGCATAGAGATTTGTCGGCTGTACCGAACGAAATATGTCGACGCCTCTGGCTTTGGAGCCGTTCAGGCAGACGACGGCAAACGAGCCGAGGCCTTGCCATGAAAACGCGCCGCCGGAGAGTAGCCGGCCGTCGAACACGTGACCAATGTCGTAATTTGCTGATCCGATTACGGCGTCGATCTTTGTCTGGTTTTCACCGATCAACAAGTTGACATTGTCGCTTGTATATCCGTCCGTCGTGGTATCGGTGAAAATGATCGCGTCGTTGTTGGCGATTAGCGTGAGTCTGATCGCGACTTCGCGTTCATAGATCGCATCGACGAGATTTATAGTCGTAGTGACTGCCGCAAGCCCTCCGCTCACGCTTCCTCCGCCATAGGCCTGCGTGTATTCGGCGGTCGCGGCGGCCGCCAGCCGGTACGTGCGCAGAGTCATTCCTGACGCTACTTTCGGAGGGACCGAAGCTGCCTGCTTCAGGTAGGAATTTCGCGCGATCGCCGCTTGCTGCTCCTCCGTCGTAACGTCGCACTCTCCCGAGCCAACCACAACGTCTTTCTGAAAATAGACGATGTAGTTCTCAACATCGCCGAGCGTGGCTGGCTCAATCAGCACCGCGCCTTTCGAAGACAACACGATGCCGTGAAAACCGGTCGGCATCCAATCAAACCGCGCCGTCGCGGTTGGATCGTCGATTCCCTGAGCAGCGTAAGTCTTAATTTCGGGATAGCGGGCGGCAAGTTCCGGCGCCATGATCGGCGAATCAACCATGGAAAACCGCAAGAACGTTCCGTCCGCAATTGGCAAACTCAAGACGGAACGTCTTTCCTGCGCATCGCGGCTAAATTCCAGCGGTGCCGAACGCAGGATTGAAACCAGCGCCGCCGAATTCAAAGCCACTCTGCGAAAAGCCCGCAACGACGCCTGCGGCGATTGTGACTTCGCAGAATTTTCTTGCTCAAAGCTCCAGGGATTATCGGAAGTCTCTTGAAGCGAAAACTTCAGGTAAGTCACCGCGTTCGATTGAATATTGGATTTGGCTGATGAAGCGCTCTTAATCACAGGCGCGATTCCAGATGCTGCGACGATCAGACCAAAAACGCCGGCCAGGAGCCCGAAACGAAAAACACGTGTGCCGCCGATGTGAAAGTTGGATGTTTCTCTTTTCACAGTGGGCCTTCAATTGAAAGACGGATCAAGTTGATGGAGTCTGGCAAGGGAACCTCCGGGAGCCGACACTTCGATGCTGGGAGAATTCTAGCGAGCAGGAAAATTCGCGTCAAACACCGCGAGCTGACGCGCATGACGCATTAGCGGGATCAGAATCTCGCTCGATATTCCGGCGATTCAATAAAGCCGCGCACAATGATGTTCTCGATAAAATCGGCGTCCGCTGACAGGTTGAATCGGTTGTTGTGGAAGATGTAGCCGCATTGATTCGGATCGGCACCCGCCCAATTCGCCGCGTTGTGGCAATCCTCCGGGTCGCGACGCAGGTAACCAAAATACTCCATCATGACAAAATTCGGTTTGTAGAACTTGTTCGAAACCTCTGCGCTTTCGGCGACAGCACGCAAAACCTGCGCGCGGCTTTGGCTGCCGGAATTCAGGTTCGCAATCAATGTGCTTTCATTCGCGAGCGAAACGCCGGCGGTACTTTCCAATTTCTGGACGAACTCTTGATTGGTCAGGCTGCTGGGAAACTTCTGTTGAATTTCGGTGCGCTGTAGCCACGCAACGGCCAGTTGATCCTTGAGCGCATCAGTCAGCGCCGCATCGTCATTGGCGGTCGAGATGCTGGCCAGGTCGGCGATGAATTCCGAATAATGCGGTCGCTCAACCTTGGTCGCATCGTCGAGTTCCGCGGCAGTTCTCGCTCTTTGCCCGATCGTAATGTTTGTCAGGTTCGCGACGTACGATCCTTTTCGCTGGAATTCGGGCGAGCGAAAGAAATTCCCTGACAGAGCGCCGCGCGCGTACCTGATGCACTCCGCATCTGATGCCGCGCAGCCGTTCAGAATATTCAGATAGAAATTCATCGGGTCGTCCGACGTTCCGTAGACTCCGTCTGGTCCGGGCTCAGGTTCGCGATTCAGAAAATCCAGGTACTGCTGCCGAATGAAGATGCTGGGGTCGTCGATCGCAAGCGTGCCGCCTGTATTTTGATTGAAGATGGTGAACTTAAACGCGGGACTCGCCGCGACGCCGGACGCAGCGTTCGAGTCGACCACGTACCAGCGTCCATAAAATGTTAGCCCTACGATCGAGGCTGTGTTCGGAATTTGCAGGCTGACCGAACCAAAGCCCTGGCCCGCGCCGCTGCCGGATAAGTGAATTGCCGATCGATTGAATGACGCTGAGGCTGGCGCCGCGCCTGTACCGGGATCATGACTATCGATCACCAGCACCGCATCGGCTCCGCCGAGAGAGTTTGAAACACCCACGGTGAAATTGGGATTACCGACAATGGGCGGCTCGATCGCCGTCACTTGCGGAACATTGCCGCCGCCGCCGGGAGTTCCAGTGCCGAAAGTCTGCGGGACGCGATTGGATTCACTGTAGAGCATCGGCCGATCAAAAGGAGCAGTGCCCGCCGCCACGCGCGAATCGGTCAACGCGCCGCGCAGGAATGCAACCAGATCAGACTTCTGCTGCGCCGTCAGATTTAGTGGCCGAATCAAATTGTGATTGATGTTGGGCGCGTCGAAATCTCCGCCGCGATTGTAAAACTCGACGACATCTTCGAGCGTCGCAAAGCGACCGTTGTGAAAGTAAGGCCCGCGCAGTCCAACATCGCG
>DASYTZ010000324.1:0-3558 GCA_036001745.1 Pyrinomonadaceae bacterium | reverse complement strand
CGCGGCGACTTCAGACGAAACCTATGAAGCTGTCCGACAGCTCAGCGAAAAACTTGGCAAGACGCCGCTTGAGTGTCAGGATTATCCGGGCTTCGTTTCCAATCGCGTCTTGATGCCGATGATTAACGAAGCCATCTTCGCGCTGCACGAAGGCGTGGCCACGCGCGAAAGCATCGACGGCATCATGAAGCTGGGCATGAATCACCCGATGGGGCCGCTGGCGCTTGCCGATTTCATCGGACTGGATGTTTGCCTTGCGATCATGAACGTGCTACATGAAGGGTTCAGCGATTCAAAATACCGACCGTGTCCGTTGTTGAAGCGTTACGTTGACGCTGGCTGGTTAGGAAGGAAGACAGGAAGAGGGTTCTATGAATATTAGTCTTTGTGCGTTGGTCTTGGGTCTTTGGTCTTAGGCCTTTGGGAAATTGGTCAAGTACCGCCAGAGATCCAAGTCCAAAGATCAAAGTACAAAGATCGTTTTCTGATTATGCAGCAACGCGCGATCTCACACTATTGTCAGAACTGCCGAGCGGCGAATCCGCTGGGTCAGGAATTCTGCCAGCGTTGCGGCACGCGCCTGATGCTCGTAGTTCATCCGCCGTCGATGCGCGTCGAATGTCCCGACACGACGCCGAACGAAGAGCACTTGCTCGAGCGGCTGACGATTCTCGAGAACACGCTGGCGCGTCTAGCTGAAAGATTAGAGCAGGGCCTGAAATTGCTCCTGCGACAGTCTGAGACTGCGTACGCGAACCACGCGCTGGTGAAAAGCCTGATTGAAATTCTGAACGAGTGCGGCGTGGTGGATAACAATCGGCTGGAGTCCATGTGGCGCGCGGAATGTGACAAGCTCAACGGCGGTGGAGACGAATCTGGTAAACGAAGAGCAAAGCCGAAATCGGCCAGGAAAGTCAGTCGGAAGGCGGCGGGCGACCGTTAGTTGCCTTTGACAGCGCCGAGTCGGCCGCTATAATTAGCGACTTTGTGCCCGGCCCCCTGACGCCATCTGTGAGGTTTCGGGAGCGGTTAGTATGCGGCTGGAGTTTGAAAGTCTCGATAACCAAGGCGAATTTGCCCACGTCTATCTGCCGAATGAGCTTTCGCTTGAAGAGTCAGACGTGCGGTTGATCGAACCCGCGGAAGTTCGTGGGCGCGCCCGCCGGAAGGGCGAACAAGTCGAACTTGCGGGCAGTCTCAGCGCAAAAGTCGAGACGCTTTGTGCCAGATGTTTGAAGCCGGTCGCTGTGCCGATCGCAACGGATTTTACGGAACGTTTTGTTCCCGCGGTTAGTTGGCGATCAGAAGAGCAGCACGAGTTAGCGCGTGAAGATTTAGACTTGGCGGTATTCGAAGGGCAATCGATCGATTTAGATCAACTGGTGCGGGAAGAGATTTTGCTCACAACGCCGACACAGGTGCTTTGCAGCGAGGATTGCAGAGGACTTTGCCCAACCTGCGGAGTGGACCTAAACGTAAAGACATGTGATTGTCATTCGCAGCCGGTCGATTCGCGCTGGGAGAAGCTGAAGGATTTAAGATTCTAGATTTGCGATTCTTGATTTTATCCCGATGTGACTGCGGTTGAAATCAAAAATCACAAAATCCAAAATTTAAAATGTAGTTGGAGTAATTATGCCAAATCCAAAACGTCGTCATTCGAAAGCGCGTCGCGGCAAACGTCGCGCTCATGATGCACTGCGCGTCCCCCAAACCGTCGTCTGTCCGAATTGTCAGGAGCCGCGCATGCAACATCGCGTATGCCCGAAGTGCGGCTATTACAAAGGGCGCGAAATCCTTCAAGTCGACCAGAGCACTTAATCATCGGCCGCTTTTGTTTACGAACAGCACTTGGTCGAAGAAGTAAGAAGACAAGTTCTGCTCGATCTCAAATAACCAATCAGCAATTTGTAAATGTCGAACATTCGCGCAGGCATTCTCAGCACCGGTCGTTCGTATCCGGAGGGGATTCTCACTAACGCCGACCTCGAGAAAATCGTGGATACGAGCGATGAGTGGATCACTACGCGCACGGGAATTAAGCAGCGGCGAAAAGCGGCGCCCGGTGAATATACTTCGCAGTTCGCCACTCGCGCTTCTCAGGAAGCAATTGAGCGCGCGGGAATCGACCCGGCTGACATCGATCTGATCTTGTGCGCGACCGTCACACCCGACCAGATTTTGCCGTCGACTGCTTGTCTGATTCAGGCACAGCTGGGCGCGCACAAGGCTGCCGCCATGGATATCGTGGCCGCGTGTTCCGGATTTCTGTACGGCTTGAGCATCGCCGAGCCGATGATTCGCAGCGGACAGATCAAATATGCCCTTGTTATTGGAGCCGAACTGCTGACGCGTTACGTTGATTACACCGACCGGTCGACCTGTGTGCTGTTCGGTGATGGGGCGGGTGCGGCAATCGTCGGCCCCGTCGAAGGCGATCGCGGAATTCTTGCGGCTAGAATTCGTTCCGACGGACGTTACGAAGAGCAGTTGTACGCGCCAGGCGGCGGTACGAAAGGCGGTTTCAGTGCTGAGACAATCGCGCGCGGCGATCACTTTTTCAAGATGAAAGGCAACGAGGTTTTCAAAGTCGCCGTGCGCTCGATGTCCGATATTTCGAAGCAGGTATTATGCGAAGCCGGCCTGAAGACCGAAGACGTGAATCTTTTCATTCCGCATCAGGCGAACCAGAGAATCACTGAGGCCGTCGCGAACATGCTAAAGGTCGATTCGGCGCTCGTGTACTCGAATATCGCGAGCACGGGAAACACGTCGTCTGCGTCGATTCCGATATGTCTCGATGAATGCGTCGAAGCCGGCCGCGTCAAGAACGGCGACATCGTTTTGATGGCATCATTTGGCGGCGGCTTTACGTGGGGCGGCGTGGTGATGCGATGGTAGGACTGCCGTAAATAGTAAATCGTTAATCGTGAATAGAAGTGCCGCCGCCGTGTCTTTCTATTTACGATTCACGATTTTCGATTCACTATGATCGCATTTATTTTTCCCGGTCAGGGTTCGCAAAATCCGGGCATGGGAAAGGAATTGGCCGACAGATTTCCTGCGGCCAGACAGGTCTTTGAAGAAGCGGACGAAGCACTTGGATTCGCGCTCTCGGAACTGTGCTTTAACGGACCGGCCGAGGAGTTGCAGTTAACTGAAAACACGCAGCCTGCGATTCTCGCGACGTCAATCGCTGCGTTGCGAGCGATGGAGTCGGAAGGTTTCCCGCAGCCGGGCTTCGTTGCCGGGCACAGTCTGGGTGAGTATTCCGCGCTGGTTGCTGCTGGTTCAGTGTCACTGACCGACGCAGTTAAGACAGTTCGCGCGCGTGGTCGTTACATGCAGGAGGCGGTGCCCCTTGGCACAGGAGCGATGGCCGCAATCCTCGGCTCAGATCTCGAAACCGTGAATGCCGCGTGCGCGGACGCGAGCCACGGTCAGGTTTGCAGCGCCGCGAATATAAACTCGCCGGGCCAAATCGTGATTGCCGGTGACGCCGCGGCCATCGATCGGGCCATCGAGCTTTTGAAAGTGCGAGGCGCAAAACGAGCGGTG
>DASYTZ010000323.1:0-11429 GCA_036001745.1 Pyrinomonadaceae bacterium | reverse complement strand
GGCGATTAGGACGCTTGAAAAAAATACGGTAAAGGCCTTGCGGGACATCAATCGCTATTCTCCTCAGATATTGCTTCGGGGAATCTCCACGACTGCGACTCTTGCCCGAGTCGCACCTGCGGTCTCCAATAAGTAAACAGTTCGGAACGCCGGAAAGTTCCGTTTTCGTGGCTCACAATCCAGCCACTTGATGGGGGAGGTTACCATACGCGTCTGGGGGTGTCAAACCACTTTCGGTCAATAAAAATCGAGGGAAACCCTTTGATTCCCGGAGGATAACGCGGGTTGCTCAGGTTCGAACAGACGCGCATCGCAGCCTGTTCGCTTAAAGTGCGCCGAGGAAGAAAACGATGACTATGGGTGGAGCGAGGATCAGCAGGAGCAGGATCAGCCACAATAGCAGCCGTTTCCAGGTTTTGGCTTCAGCGGTCGTCTCACTCATCCCCGTTTACCTTCAGACGTCTCGGCGCGGGCTGGCAGCTTGCGGCAGGCGCACCGGTCGGGGAGTGGCGCTGACAACCGGCTTGACCTTTCCGCCCAAGGCTTCGCGGAAGACCTGCCGAACGTTGTCCACGAAAACGAACTGAATATCTTTCAGGGGCTCTTTGGGAACTTCTTCCAAATCGCGCCGGTTTTGGGCGGGAATCAGAATTTTGTGGACGCGAGCACGACGCGCCGCAAGGACTTTCTCTTTTATGCCACCCACCGGCAGAACATTTCCGCGCAGCGTAATCTCGCCCGTCATCGCCACGTCTTTTCGGACAGGCCTGCGCGAAAGCACGGACACCAAAGCCGTCGCCAGGGTAATACCGGCCGACGGCCCATCCTTTGGAATTGCCCCTTCCGGAATGTGTATGTGGATGTCGTAGTTGTGGATGTCGTCCGGTTCGATGTCGAGCTCTCGCGCGCGCGATTTCGCGTACGAATAAGCGGCCTGCGCGGACTCGCGCATGATTTCGCCAATCTGCCCGGTCAGCACCAAATTTCCCTTCCCTTTGATCCGCAACGCCTCGATGAAAAGCACATCGCCTCCGACGGCTGTCCACGCTAATCCGGTCGCCACGCCAATCTGATCCTTTTTCAGGACCTCTTCAGGCGTCACTTTGGGAACCCCGAGGAATTCATGAAGATTTCGCAGCGACACGCGCACCGGTTCCTTCCGGCCTTCGCCAATACGTCGTGCGACTTTCCGGCAAATCGATCCAATTTCGCGCTCGAGCTGCCGCAAGCCGGCCTCGTGCGTGTAGCGCTGAATGATCGCCGCCATCGCCGTTCGCGAAATGTTTACGGCCTTTGGCGTGATGCCGGTTTCTTCCATCTGCTTCGGCAGCAGGTGACGACGAGCAATCTCCAGTTTCTCTTCTTCAGTGTAGCCGGCCAATCGAATCACTTCCATCCGATCGCGCAGAGCCGACTGAATCGTGTCGAGCACGTTTGCGGTCGTCATGAAGATGACATTCGACAGATCGAATGTGACGTTCAGGTAATTGTCACGAAAGCTGTTGTTCTGTTCCGGGTCGAGAACTTCGAGCAACGCCGACGACGGATCGCCGCGAAAATCCGCACCGACCTTGTCGATCTCATCGAGCATGATCAGCGGATTGTTCGTGCCTGCTTGTTGAATCGCCTGAACGATGCGGCCGGGCATGGCCCCGACGTAGGTGCGTCGATGGCCGCGAATTTCCGCCTCGTCGTGCACACCGCCGAGGCTTAGACGCATGAACTTCCGGCCCAGCGCGCGAGCGACTGAACGACCCAGGCTCGTCTTGCCGACGCCGGGCGGGCCGACGAGACAAAGAATCGGGCCTTTCGGTTTTGGTTTCAGCTTGCGAACGGCGAGCGCCTCGATAATGCGCTCTTTCACTTTCTCCAGGCCGTAATGATCTTCATCGAGAATGCGCTGCGCCTTCAGCAGATCGAGATTGTCCTTCGAAGATTTCGACCACGGCAGGTCGGTGATGATTTCCATCCAGCTTCGCAGTGTCGCTGTTTCCGCCGCATCGGGATGCATGCGCTCGAGCTTCTTTAATTGCCGCAGTGATTCTTCTTCCGCGGCTTTCGGCATTTTCGCCGCTTCGATTTTTTCCCGAAACTGCTGAATTTCTTCGGCGAGTTCATTGCCTTCGCCCAATTCGCTCTGAATCGCTTTCATCTGCTGCCGCAGATAGAACTCGCGCTGCGAACGATCCATGTCGGCGCGCGCTTGCGTGTTGATTTCCTGCTGAACCGTCAATACCTCGATTTCCTTGTTCAGCAGTTCATTGACGCGGCGCAGGCGCGCTGTAGTGTCCGCAATCTCAAGGACAGATTGCGCATCTTCGACTTTCAGTTCGAGATTTGAAGCGGAGAGATCAGCCAGACGACCGGGATCGTCTAGGTTCGCAATAATCGCCATTACTTCCGGCGAGATGTTCTTTCCCAGCGCCGCGGCTTTTTCCATCAACGCTCGCACGTTTCGAATCAGGGCTTCGACTTCCAATGAACGCTCCGGCGCGAGCACCTCCGGCATCACGCTCAAACGCGCGCGCAGGAATTCGCCGCTGGAATCGACCGATTCAACCTTCGCACGCGAGACACCCTGCACCAGAATGCGAATGCGGCCATCGGGCAGCTTCAGCATTCGCATGATGACGGCCACAGTGCCGACATTGTAGAGATCGTCTTGCGTCGGCTCTTCCTTATCCAGGTCCTTCTGGCAGTCGAGCAGAATCATTCGGTGCTCGCCGAGCGCCTCGTCGACCGCGCGGATCGATTTCTCGCGCGAGACAAATAGCGGCACGATCATGAACGGATAGATCACGATGTCCCGCAAGGGCAACAACGGCAGTTCTTCCGGAATCTGCAATTGCTGATCGGTAGCCGAGTCCGCAGCTTCCAAAGTTTCAGTTATCTCGTTGTCGATTTCAGTCGCCATAAAAATTGTTTACGATCATCCCGCCTTTTCGGTTATCGGAATCGAAATCTCCGTGCCTCTTCGATCCTTCAACTTGGGCAGTCGAATCAGCAGAACCCCTTTCGAGAGTTCGGCGCTCGCACCTTTGACGTCAATTGGCCAGCGGACTGGCACGGCACGCTCGAAATGCCCGTACGTGCGCTCCGAGCAAAGATACGAAATAATACGTTGCCGCGCGCTTCGCTTTTTCTTCTCCCCGCAAATCCGTAGTCGTTTTCCGTCTAACCCGACTTTGATTTGTGCCGCCGGCACGCCCGGCAGTTCGATGCGCACGTGAATCGCTTGAGTGGTCTCGCAAACATCGACAGGCGGCGACCAAGTGCCCGCAACCGTCGGCGTCTGCGTGGCTGCGGCTTCCTGCAACAAAGAAAAGAGCCAGCCGATTCGTTCCG
Organism: Pyrinomonadaceae bacterium; assembly: GCA_036001745.1. GTDB lineage: Bacteria > Acidobacteriota > Blastocatellia > Pyrinomonadales > Pyrinomonadaceae > UBA11740. Next base: position 8,084 of record DASYTZ010000323.1, on the reverse strand, counting down.
TGAGCCGCCTCAACTCAATGCGCTCGAGCCCCGCCGGCCCGACGCTTTTCACCATCACGCGCTTCATCACATCAGGCCCGTTTTGCCGTTGCGCCGGCGCGGGCGCGCACTAGCGTCTTCAGTTCTTCCATGAACTCGGACACGTCCTCGAATTCCAGATAGACGGACGCGAAACGAACGTAAGCAACTTTGTCCAGTTCTTTCAACCGTCGCATGATCTGCTCGCCAATCTTGCTCGTCGGCCGTTCACGTTCCGCCGATTCCTGCACGTACTTTTCGACTGCATTAACTATCGCATCAAGCTTTGACGGCGGAATCGGCCGCTTTTCGCAGGCTCGCAGCAACCCAGCCATGACTTTGTTGCGATCGAACGTCTCGCGGCGTCCATCCTTTTTGATCACCATGTAAGGAATTTCATCGATGCGCTCGTATGACGTAAAGCGGCGTTCACATTTCAGACATTCACGGCGCCGGCGAATCGACTCGCCTTCACGCGATTCGCGCGAGTCGACAACTTTGTCTTCCACGAAACCACAGAACGGACACTTCATGACGATTCCTCCGCTATTAAGTCCCTCTCGCCAAAACGATTCTTTCGTCTTCAACCGCGTGCTCAACCGCGTCTGCCGAGAGCAGTTTTCGCATGCGCGAGAAATTCACGTCACCACGCAAGAAATAGAACAATCCAAACAAAGCTGCCGGCGCGAAATCCACCAGGTGCAGCACAATCGAAATCGCCGCCGCCTGATTTTGAGCAACACCGAGCAGAATCAGCGCGCCGGCCGTGACCGCATGAAAAGCGCCGGCTGCGCCACCGGGAGTCGGAACGGCCGAGCCGATCATTGACCAGCCCAGAACAAACAAAATGTGCGAAACCCCGAATTGCAAACCGAAAGCCCGACAAATCAACAGATTTGCGAACGCCACCGAAAACCAAAGCGCCAGAGACCAGCCAATCGTGATCGCCAGCAGCTTAATGTCCGACAAGACGCTAAGCGCCGTCGCGAGTTGCTCAAGAGTGCTCAGAAGCGCGCGCTTTACGCGCCGTCGGAAACCTGCGCCATCCTTTATTTTCTTATCGAGCCACGCAATGACTCGGGCCGATCGCAGCCTAAAAATGACGAGCAGGATGATCGCGAGAGCTCCGATAGAAACAAGGCCAAAACCCACGAACCGTGCCGGCCCAAAATCACCGCCGCTCACTGGCTTGAGCCAGAACAGGTTGATTCCGAACAACACCACAACGGTCATCGTGTCGTAGAGCCGCTCGATCATGATGGTCACGATTGACGCCGCCGGTCGTACGCGTGGATCGCGCATCGGGAGCACAACGGGCCGCACAATCTCGCCGGCACGCCCGATCGTCAGCACCGCCGCGAACCCCACCGTCGTGGCAATCCAGACTTCGCGCAAACTGGTCTTAGTCAGCGGTGACAACAGCGCCTGCCAACGAATCGCCCGCCAAAGATAAGCAAGCAGGATGACGACGCAAGCCAACACGATCAGTCGCCAATCCGATCGCTCGACTGCCACCTTCACCTGATACCAATCCAGTCGCCGTCCGAACCACCAGATGATGGCCACGGCCAACAGCAGCATCGCGAGAAATTCCAGGTATTTTCGATATTTCGCCACGGCTTCCGCGGACGGCCTCGAAGCAAGCGGGATAGTTGAACCTACTTTACGGCTGACACCAACCACAAGATATTGGGCTGGCGGAGTCAGCCTATTACAGTTTAATGTTGCACGCAAGAAGGCCTTGACCGCGCTTCGGCGGACGGAACTTTGCGGCAAATATGGACGTAAGACCCTGATGTCCGCACGGGACCTGGTCATTTCACGTTTGGAGCGACTTAGAGATCGGGAGATCATACGAGTGGGAGCCGTCAGGAGCTTGGCCACTAATGAAGGCGCTGAATTAGTCAGGCGGTGTCGCGCGGGCGACGGCGCGGCTTGGGAAGAGATTGTGCAGACTTACTCGCGTCGCGTATTCAACCTTGCCTACCGCTTCACCTCCCGAGCCGACAGCGCCGAAGACCTGACTCAGGACGTTTTCGTCCGCGTCTATCGGTCGCTCGATCAATACAACCCAAAACAAGGCGATTTGCAAAACTGGCTGATGCGGCTGGCGCGCAATCTGATCATTGACGATTACCGCAAACGACAACGCGCGCCGCAGGACGAAATCGCGGACGATCTCGAAGACCACAAGTACCATCTGAGGTCGCGAGAAGGCTCCGTTCAGCGCGAGATGGAGCGGCGCGAGCTGGGTGCGCAGGTTCAGGCCGGAATCGACAAGCTTTCCCAGGATTTGCGGACGTGCGTGATCCTCCGGGACATCGAGGAGCTGAGCTACCAGGAGATCGTGGATTTGTTGAAAATCCCTGAGGGCACGGTCAAATCGCGGATTAATCGGGGTCGAATCGAACTCGCGAAGATTCTCCGTCGTATGCGAGTAGTGGAGGCGTAGTGTCTGGTGAGTCAAACGAAGGGGTTCAGGAAGTAGGAAACGCAATGCTTTGTCACGAATTTGAAGATCGACTGACGGATTACCTCGATGGGGCACTTCCCGTCGAGGAGCACCGTGCGTTTGCTGAACATGCACTAAGCTGCCCCGTCTGCCACGATTTGCTTGACGACGTTAAGAACACAATCGTCGCTTGCTCATCCTCAGAAGCCCCGCCCGCAGGTGTCGGACTGGACGCGCGGATTCTCATGAAGACTGCGCCCGAAACGGCAATCGCCTGCGAAGAGTTCGAGGAATACCTGACGGATTATCTCGACGGCGTTTTGCTGGCGCCGCTGTATCACCGTTGGGAGCGGCACGCAGCTTTGTGCGCGGGATGCAGTGAACTTCCTGGCCAGGTCGTGCGCGCGATCGGTGCGGTTTACACGTACTCGCAGGACGAACTGCCCGTGCCCACAGGTCTCGAAGCTCGCATTCTGCAAGCGACGATTGGAAATGTTCTGCCGCAGCAAGTGCGTGCTCCTTTCTCTGCGCGACTGGTCGAATGGCTGCGCGGCGCGCTCGATCCGATTGTCTCGCCGCAATTGGCTTCAGTCGCAACAATGTTGCTGGTATCCGTCTTTGTACTGACGAACACGGTTTCGACCGATGGTTCGGTGGGCGGGATTTATCGCGCGAGCATGCAGTTGGCAGAGCGCACCGCCGACAGTGCAACGAAAGGATCCGAAAAAGGTGTCAAGCAATTTGCCGGCAGCGTCAACAAACTGGTGGGCGGTGAAGACAACCAGAAGAACAACAATGCGAACGAGAATCAGAATAGCTCAAATCAAAACAGCGCGCCGTCGCGCTCGCCAGGCAGCTCGGAAGGAAACCGCGACGACAACGGCGGACAAAAGAACCGCTGAACGTTCGGCGGCAGTTCGACGTAGCACATCAAACGCGACGGTCGCGTAAAGCAACCGATGAATTGTAATTACCACCCAAAGAACCCGGCGATGGCGCAATGCAGCAACTGTGCGCGGCCTCTGTGTCCGGCATGCGACCATCGGATTCGGGGATTCGCTTTCTGTCAGGATTGCATCGTTGCCGGCGTAGATGCGCTAAGATTTAAGCAGTCGCAGCCGTCCGGACAACAAGTTATTCGTCGTAAGTCTTCGCCGTTCATCGCCACATTTCTTTCGCTCTTCGTACCGGGATTGGGCGCCGCCTACAACGGCCAAACGTCAAAAGCCATCGTTCATTTCGCGATCTTTGCCAGCTTTTTCCAGATGGCGGTTGTCACTGACGGAGTCGCTTTCTTCGTGCTGGGAGTGGCCGGCACATGGTTGTTTGCCGCAGTCGACGCTTGCCGGACAGCACAGTTGACGCGCGCCGGTCTCGCGCCGGACGCGGAAGAGGACGCCATCACGCGGCAGTTGTACGGCAATCCTCTGGCTTGGGGAATCACGCTTCTGGTCCTCGGCGGAATCTTTCTCGCGCACACCGTCCTTGGGTTTCAGTTCCCGGTGCGGCGCGCGTTGCCGGTCGCGCTGGTCGTGTTGGGCGCTTACATTCTATTCGATTACATGAAGCGTCACCGACGTCGAGAGGAATTGCGACTGTTCGACGTTAACAATCCGCCGCCGTCAGTCGTTGTTAACAGCCAATTTGCGCGTGCGGCTTACGATGGTGGTGACTTCCCCACGCGTGTGCAGCCGCGGCAGATTGGCTCAGCGCGGCTTCAGTCGCGCCAGTAGATTTGGCAGCAATGATGGGAATTATCTCAGCAATATCTCGCGGCGGCGCCGTCATCGGTCTGATCCTTCTGATTGTAGCCCTGCTGAAGCAGCTTATTGTCGCGGTTGGGCTCCTGGTCGCCATCATCAAGTTAGCAATCGTCGTCATCTTCGGCGCCGTAATGGTGATGATCGTGTTGGCCATCTACCGCGATCACAAGAAGCGCAAGTCTGATCTGTAGAAAGCTGCTACTTTTCCCGTTCGCCAATCCACTTTTCTCCGTTTGCCTTCTCCTGCCTCGTGTGATAGGGTCTCCCGCTCTGGCAGCATCCAGGATCCGTTTCCTGAGTCTAAAAGCCACGTTTACCCGGCGACTCAGGCGCGCATATCGGCTGCCAATCTCAAGCAGGGTTCAGTTTCTTCGGCAGGGTTCTTAATTTTAAGGCCTCGCAAAATTTAGGTTTTTCAGTCGCCCTCGTCGGCGTCTGTTACTTTTCCGGTCGCCACGCGGCCCCGTTTTACAAACGCGCTTGGCGCCCGACAGGAGCAGAGTGAATGACTAGAGACGACCGTTTCTACGCTTTTATCGTCGCCCGTACTTCCCGTTCCCGAGCTCACATTCGTCGCATTTCCGTTCATAAACGGTGGCTCAAAGTCTCCATCTCGGCACTGGCCGTGATCGTGGCAGGTTTGGTGTACGGCTTTTATGGATTGACACAGCAGGCAGCGCATCTCCGAATTGAACGCGAGAATGCCCGGCTGCGCGAACAGAACGAGAAGCAGCAGCAGGAGTTGCAAAACCTCAACAATCGCGTCAACGCGGTTGAGGACACTTCTCGCAAGCTGGCCGAGATGTCCGGCATTTCGGCACCGCCAGAACAACTTGCGCCGCGTGGCCAGGGCGGTCCGGCGAGACCGGTTGACAGTGCCGCAGCATTAGCCGCACTCGAATCAAAAACGGCAAAGCTGGAACGGCAGATGTGGATTTACCAGGACATGGTTCGTGGACATGGCGCGATACCGTCACTCTGGCCGGTAGTGGGCGCGCTGGAGAGCGGTGTCGGCGGCCGGAGAAATCCATTCGGCGGCCGCGGCTGGGAGTATCACGAAGGCCAGGACATCGACGCCGCCTACGGGACGCCCGTGCAAGCGGCGGCGAACGGCCGCGTCACGATCGCCGGACGACAGCGCGGCTACGGTAACGTCGTCTACATCGAACACGGCGCTGGATTGTCCACGCGGTACGGCCACTTGTCGCAAATCAACGTCGCGGTCGGACAGACTGTCACGCGGGGGCAAACCATCGGCTTGGTCGGTTCCACTGGGCGCTCGACCGGACCGCACTTGCACTACGAGGTGAGAATCGATAATCAGCCGGTTGACCCCAGGCGATATCTGCCCGGCGCTATAGAGTGACATCACGCGGAAGCCTGATAGGTCGGTCGCGCTTCAGGATCGCGCCAGGCTTCTGCTAACATCCCTCCACTACCCAGACCGTCAATCACAAAGGAAAACTCTTGATGATTTCGAAATACCCGCGCGCGACTGCGCTTGTTCTTTCCGCTCTACTCATTGTCAGTTTCATTCCGGTCTCAGTTCTCGGCGATGAGGGCATGTTCCTTCCGGACACGCTCAATCAACTTCCATTGGCGAAGCTCAAGCAGCGTGGATTGAGAATCCCGATCACAGACATCTACAACCCGAATGGTCCAAGTATCAAAGACGCAGTAGTGCGGGTGGGGTTTGCCAGCGGCTACGGAACCGGCGAATTCGTTTCGCCGGAAGGACTGGTGTTGACGAATCATCACGTCGCGTTTGACGGACTCGTCAGCGCCTCCGACGCGACCAAAGATTACGGCACGACGGGATACGTCGCGCACAATCGTACCGAAGAGCTGCCGTTGAGCGGTTATACGATCACGATCACTCAGGATCTAAAAGACGTCACAGCTGATGTGCTCGCGGGTGTGAGCGACTCGACACCGCAGGCCGAACGCAACGCTTCGATTCAGGCGAAGGCTGGCACGCTGGAAGCAGACAACTCGAAAGCAGCCGAAGGAATCACTGCGCGTGTTATGCCGATGAACGAAGGCCTGACTTACTACTTGTTCACGTATGTAGTGCTTCGTGATGTGCGAGTCGTGTACGCGCCGCCGAAGAGCATCGGCTTCTTCGGAGGCGACCCCGACAACTTCGAATGGCCGCGGCACGACGGCGATTTTACTTTCCTGCGCGCTTACGCCGCAGCGGACGGAAAGCCAGCGGACTACGCGACCAGCAACGTTCCCTACAAGCCGAAGAAGTTTCTGTCGCTGTCGATGGGTGGTGTCAAAGACAACGAGTTCGTCATGGTGATGGGCTATCCCGGCTCGACACGTCGCTACCGCGAAAGCTATTCCGTCGCTTACAACCAGGATGTGTTCATCCCATTTTCGATCGAGATTCAACAGAAGCAGATGGAAGTACTCACGAACATGGGTCGCATGAATCCAGCCTTGCGAATAAGACTTCAGTCGGTGGTCTTCGGCATCTCAAACGAGCTAAAGAACAATGAAGGTTCGGTGCTGGCGATGCGCCGCGCGGGCATTGTCGATGAGAAGCGCGCACAGGAGACCGCGTTCACCAAATGGGTCAACGAGAATCCGGAGCGCCAGAAAAAGTACGGAGAAATATTGCCGTCGCTGGCAAAGGCCTACGAAGAATTGCAGAAGACGCAGCCGCGCGATCGGATAATTCAGGAGCTCGCGACGTTAAGCGACGTCTTCGAAATCGCCGGACTAATAAACAGCTACGCTGCCAGCAAAGAAAGACCCGAAGCCGAGCGCAATCCAAATCTCGCGCTCGTGGTCACCCGGGCGCGCGCTGCTTTGCCCGAAATATTCGCAGGGCGAAACGTGACGCTTGAGCGTGAGATGCTGGCCTTCTTCCTGAGAAAGGCGGCAGAGCTTCCCGCAACTCAAAAGATCGATGCGATCGAGAAACGCTTCGGCAACCTGAAAGACGAGGCGCGGATTCGCGCTGAAGAAGATTTCGCGCGCGCGGTTATCGACAGCAAGAACCTCTCGACGCCGGAAGCATTCTCAGCCCTGTTCGATAAGACTCCCGCACAGTTGCGCGAGCTGAATGAACCGCTCATCGATTTTGCCTCAGAGATGGGAGCGCTGAACGCCGAGAACGCACCGCGGACGCGCGCCTTCAATGCGATCGTCGGCAAGTGGCGGCCATTGCTCGTCCGGGGCATGAGCGAAATGCGCGGCAGCAAGCCGTACCCTGATGCAAACACCACGCTTCGTTTCACGTATGGCGAAGTCAAGGGCTACATCCCGCACGACGCAGCGATCTATCAACCCTTCACACATCTCGCCGGCGTGATCGAAAAAGATACCGGCCGCGAACCCTTTGATGTTCCGGCAAAACTTAAAGAGCTTTATCGCGCGCGCGACTTCGGCCCCTATTCAGATGGTCAGGATGTTCCCGTGGATTTCATCTCGACCGCGGACATCATCGGCGGCAATTCGGGCTCGCCGATTTTGAACGGCAAGGGCGAACAGGTCGGCATCGTGTTTGACGGAAATTTTGAAGGCCTCGGCAACGATTTCTTTTACAACGATCCGAAGGGCCGCACGATTTCCGTGGACATCCGTTACGTGCTTTTCGTTACCGAAAAGTTCGGCGGCGCGGGATACATTTTCAAGGAGTTGGACATCCGAAACGCCCCGGCGGCGCTGCGAAAAGCAGCGTAAACGCCCATAGGCGCCGCTTTACAGCCGCGAAAAGTAGTTCTTGACAGCCCAAAACGGCATCCGTTAGGATGCGCCGACGTTTCAATCAGTGCTGGGCCCAGGATTTACACCTGCCTTCGGCATTTCGATTTGCAAGCGCGAAAATAGTAATGAGTTCT
>DASYTZ010000322.1:0-32592 GCA_036001745.1 Pyrinomonadaceae bacterium | reverse complement strand
TACTCTGCCAGCACATTGCAAATGCAAGTCCGACAAAAGCGAATGGCCATGAACTTCCGAAGAGATAAAACAGATAACCGATGCACGCCAGGCCGAGAAACAATAGAAACGCTTTTCTGCGGCCGAATCGATCTGCGATCCAACCGCCGGGATACTGAGAAGCTGCGTCGAAGAAATCCTCGGCTGTTCCAAACAGCCCGATTACTGGGACACTTGCGCCCAGGGCCTCGAGATACTTTGGCAGGAATTTTTTCCAGAGTTCCTCGCCGAAGCCGAGCAGAAAAATGGCTAACGACGCCAGCGTGACGTTTCTTTCCAGACTGAGAAACTCTGCGGCACGCGCATGCCAGCTGGTAGATACGGACGATGACAATTGGCTTCGGAGTCTCCTTTGTGTGCGCAGGCAGGTCAAACAGCAAGAAATTTCTTGCCAGATCGCAAAACTTAAACTATATTCTGCACCCAATTATTGGTTCATAAGAAATCGCAAGCGGTTCAGCACTCGTAAACGTACGGCTTCATTAACTGCGAGGAGTAAACGGCGTACTACCGGAGGTTGCGCCATGCTGGACCACCTCGATAAAACTGCGCGGATATTCATTACTGCGCGAATTGCCGCGACCATTGTCGCTGCCCTGCTTACCGCCCTGTCGCTAACCGTGTGGTGGCAGAACACGCCTTCAACCACGGCGAAAATAATCTCGGCAACGCGCACCACCGCACCGTCCGAGCCAACGCAGCAAAATGTAATCGGCCGCGACTGTCAGCAATGTCATAAGCTGGTTGTGCAAACCTTTCCGCTCGACGCTCACGGCAAGAGTGCTAAGTTCCTGACTGATTCCCGCGCAGCGAGCTGCGAAATCTGCCACCGCAACAGCGAGAAGCACGCTGAAACCAGCACGCGCACCAAGATGGGTGAGCCGGCGGATTCGCCGGCCAATCCGAGTGCGCGCGAAACAAACGACGCATGCCTGACCTGCCACTCACGTGACATGAAGCATTTTGCGTGGACAGGCGGCCAGCACGACCGCAACGACATGAGTTGTTTGTCGTGTCATAGCATCCATCATGCAAAGCTGCTGGGAACGATTTCGTCTGACTTCGGCGATAAACCAGAAAGTGAGGTGGCGGAACTAATCAATACGCGCTTGCCCGAACACCTTTTGAGCCGGCCGACGGTTGAGGAAACCTGTCTCGGCTGCCATGTTGAGCAGCGAAAAGCTCTGTTCCAGCGCTCCACCCACCTGTTTCGCACCGAGCTTCGCAACATGAAGGTGGGCTGCACTTCCTGCCACAACCCTCATGGTGGGGAGGCGGGTAAGATGCTCGCGGAGTATACCGTCAATAATCTCTGCTACACCTGCCATGCAGAAAAGCGGGGGCCGTTTCTCTGGGACCATCCGCCAGTCCGCGAGAATTGCTTGAACTGTCACTCGCCGCACGGCTCGAACAATCCCAAGCTTCTGACTGCGCGCGTTCATCTGCTGTGCCAGCAGTGCCACATTCATATGTTGCCGCGCCATTCGACCACTGCCGGACAAGCTCTGGACATCTGGTCGATCAATCGCGGCTGTGCCAATTGCCACGGTCAGGTCCATGGCTCGAATCACCCAGGGGGCAGGACCCTTACGCGGTAGGAGGAGCAGATGAGAATCCAACTCGAGAGACTCAAATCGATTCTTCGCGCCGCGCTAGTTCTCATCACTTGTGTCATCTCGTTGGTCCTGCTTACGACTCACGTTTTGGGCCAGACACCGGACAAGGACGAGACGAAACCAAAAACACAAACACCCAACATCCACGGAACCATCGAATTTGGTGCCCAGCTTCGTGACACACAGGGAGGTCACACCGCTAAGTTTCAGGAAGTGCGCGATGTTCCAAAAGGGATCTTTATTCAGAACTTGAAGCTGGATTTCAATTCCGCCGATTCGCCTTACTGGCTGGCAATAAGAGGATATGAGATTCGCGAACGTGACCAGCGTATCGGCTTGAACTTCGAGAGGATTGGAAAATATCGAACGCAATTCATTTGGGACCAGATCCCTCATTCGTTCGGCACCGGGCAATCCTTCCTGCAAAGAACCGAACCCGGGTTATATCAAGTCAGCCCCACGCTGCGAGCAAGTTTGCAGGCGGTTACCCAGCCAGACGCCACGCGAACACCGGTGAACGGCCCATTGCCCACACTAGTGCGCCAGGAGTTGCGAACTGCACCCTTCACCAATGTAAGGCTACGCCGAGATCAAGCCCTTTTCAGACAAACTTACCAGCCCTCGGAGAACGTCGAGGTGTACTTCCAGGTTAGCTGGCTGCGGAATCGCGGGACGCGCCCGATGTCCGCCGGCACATTCGTTCGGCGAGCTGTTCCTGGGGGCGGTCTCGCGGATATCGGCGGCTCTTGGGAAGGCCTCGGACAAGAGTTTCTCGAGCCCATCGATCAGCGAACGACAGACTTCAAGGTGGGAGCGCAGTTTAGCGGCAAACGATGGAGGGCTGGCGCAGAGTACGATCTTTCGCTGTTCCGCAATCGTATCGAATCGCTGATTTTCGAAAACCCTTTTCGCGTCACCGACGAGGAGGGATGTCTTCCGAATCCGCCGCCGCTGCCGCCGCTAACCTGCGGGGCCCAGAATAGATTCCGCATGGTTCGATGGCAGAACGATCTGCCTCCAAATAATGATTCCCATACCATCACTTTTTGGGCGAGTCTGGATGTTACGCCGCAAACGCAAATGCGCGCACTTTTTTCATTGGCTTACTGGTCTCAGAACGACCCGTTCCTTCCGTGGACGCAGAACACGGCGATTGTGCCCACGCATTGGGACGCTCTCAGCCCCATTACCAGACCGACTGATGTAAATCAGCTCCCGGCCAGAAGCCTCAACGGAAAGATGCGAAACATCAACCAGGAATATGCGCTGGTGAACCGCAGCAATAGCTTCCGCTTTCAGGCTCAATACCGGTCGCAGTTCCTGGACAATCAATCACCTATGATTGTGTTCCCGGGTTATGCCGCGTTTGGCGATTCCTCGTGGCGCGCAGCGCGAACAGATTTCTACAACTTGCCCATCGAGAACCTGGATTGGGATTTTAGGCGCCAGAATATCGACGCGGGGTTTCAATGGGATGTTCTGCCGCAGCTGACCTGGAGAGCAGACTATGACTGGGAGATATGGAACCGCAAGTTTCGAGATGTGAACCGAAACAACCAACACAGCATCAGAAACCGCCTGGATTTTGAATTCAATCTTTCAGGAAACAAGAGTAACGCAGCCAAAGACCCGTCAGCGACTACGACAGCCAGTCGGCCGGCCCAAGGTCCCAGGCCTAAGGACGTCACGACCCTGCGATTCAAACTAGACTACACTTACGCGAACCGGCGGGCGCTGGCGTACAACACGCAACCACTGACTTTTGTTTCTAATTTCGCGGGTTCTCCCGCGAATGGTCCCACCACGGCGTGGGTAGTCACGTCATTCACAACGATGAACGATGGCTTCCCAATCGAATTCAATCTTCTGCGCCGGTTTGATGAGACAAGTAGAACCCGAAACGATGGCAGCTTTACTTTTGAGTTGCTGAAGGGCGAGCGCACGAATTTCTCGGCTTCTTATCACTACCTGGGAGACGAGTACGACAAGAATTTTTATGGGCTTCTTTTTAATCGGTCCTCGTTTGTCGATGCCCAGTTCACGCACGCATTCGAGAACGGTAGTTTCTTTTATGCCACTTATTCTCTGGAAAGGAACCACTTCAAATACCGGGACCTGGCGCACCTGCTGCCCAATCCGGCTGCGCCTCCTGGCGCGATCGTTCAGGGTACGCTTGCTCAATACCCGATCGCCAATACCTGGGAGCGCACCAGCGCAAACAGACTGGACAGTTTCGAATTCGGCATCAACTGGACGCCCCAGGAAGGAAAGTGGAAAAAGTGGGAGTTTGATTTTTCATACGCGCTTTCGGCGGCCCGCGATCAAATCACGACCGTAAACCCGTTTCCTGTTCGCGCAGATTCAGTGCTTCATGCGGGGGCGAATCCCTATCCAGATACTGTCGTGCAGCGTCAGGACGTCAATGTCGCTGTTTCACGCAAGATAAAAGAGGGTTTCGAAATCGGCGGGCGCTACTGGTATGAGCCATACCACCAGAACGACTTTAGCTACAACGTGCTCGCGCCCTACGTGCATGGAAATCTCACCAGCGATACTCCGAAATATCTTTTCCAGGACGCGCGTTATGGTAGCTATCACTCCAACGTGGCTACAGTTTTCATTCGATATTCGTTCTGAACGATGTGTTGCTGAATTCCCCCTCTGCTGGCGTCGGCCGTTTTGAGTTCCACAATCCAGTTCAATGAAAATACGCCTGCGTTATGCCCCGCGAAATAACCCATCACGGCCAAGTCATCGAGGCGATTCGCAACAGCGGCGTCCTTTCTGAGCTGCTGGACACTCACGACAATCACTTCAAGTACGAGTTAGAACTGGAACTGATCGTGTATGGCCGCACCTACGCGGACAAACGAGTTGGTCCGTACGCGCGCTTGTTGGAGTATGAGGTCGGCGAGGAAATCATCCACGAGGGCGATTGGGGCGGAAACAAATTCTACATCCTGAGTAGGGGTTGCCTGGACGTTTATCTGAAAGACAACAACGGAGTCAACAGAAGAGTCGGTGAGATTGAACTGCAGAGCAGTTTCGGCGAGATGTCCGTACTCGCCGGTCAGCCGCGCAATGCCACCGTTGTCGTCCGCGGCCCTGCGGACGCGACGGTGCTGGAAATTCAGCGGCCCGCTCTACGCTTGCTCCGCAAGCTGAAAAAGTTCGGCGACCGCCTGGAACACAATTATCGGGCTCACGGCCTGAACCACGCCCTCGTCGATATTCAGGAGGCCGCTCAGAATGCTTTGAGCGGCGAACTGCTCGAGAAGCTCAAAGCCGCCGCTCGGTTTACCGTCTACGCCAAAGACCATGTCCTCTTTCGTGAAGGCGATCCGTTAGACAAACTGGTGTTCATAAACAATGGTTGGGTGCGGCGCGTGCGACACATTGCGTCAGACGTAAAGACAGCTCGCGCCATGAGTTCGAGGCTTGTCATCGCGGATGCGATAATTGAATTAGACGACGACGTTGGTTTGGATTTTCTGGGGGCGGGCAATTGGTTGGGACTTGAATCATTGCTCGATCGCGAACAAACGAGTTGGAAATATGCAGCCACCGTGATGTTGCGAACCGAAGCCCTCGAGATTTCAATTGCCGAGTTGCGCTCAAACCCCTCTTTGGTAAAGGAAATCGTCGAATACTTCCCGCGCGTATCCGCTGCGGACGATCGACCGCCTGCGCCTGCGGACAAGAGAGTTGTCGCCGCTGCCGCCAAGGAAATTTCGACCGGCATCATCGATGGAACAAACCTTCTGGTGATGGACATGGACCTTTGCATTCGTTGCGGCAATTGTTCGCTGGCATGCCATAAGGTCCATGGGCAATCAAGGCTCCTGCGGCATGGCATTCATGTCGCTCGACCGCTCAAGCCTGGTCGCCGATCAATTCAACACGTCCTTTCCCCATCTGTATGTCTTCATTGTCAGGACCCCGAATGCCTGACCGGATGCCCCACGGGGGCGATTGCACGCTTCGATCAGGGCCAAATCGATATCGATCCGCAGACGTGCATCGGCTGCGCGGATTGCGCCACGCAATGCCCTTACAACGCAATTTCGATGGTGCCGCGCAAACCGGCAAAGACAAACGGCAAAGGGTTGCGCGGCCGAATCGAAAGTTGGCTTAGCCTGGCAATGCCGAAGCTTCCACCGGAGGTGACCGAGACAGCGGATCTACTCGCCGTGAAGTGCAACCTGTGCGCGAACACGCCGCTTAATCCGGCGGGAGCAAAGACACCGGCGTACTCGTGCCAGGAGAACTGTCCGACCGGGGCGCTGGTCCGCGTCAATCCGCGTGAGTATTTCAGCGAAGCTAAGAATGCCATCGGCATCATCTTCAAAGATCAGACACATGCGATTGGACGGAACATTCACCGGCGAGATACTCCGGCCCGCGTAATGCACAGCATCGGTCTGCTGACAATCATTGCCATTCCGTCGGCGATTCTTTGGGCGGCCAGCCGATACACGCTGGACGCTCATTTCCAGGGCACATGGCTAACGCTGCGTTGGCTGACGGGGCTGCTGGGACTAACGAGCATTTCCGCGGCTGTTACTTATTCAGCGCGAAAGCAAATCTACCGCCGGCGCGCCGGGCCGCTCCGCTACTGGAAGCTGGCTCACGTGTATCTGGGAATTCTTGCCGGCGCCGTGCTGTTAATTCATGGGGGCCGCGACTCAGGCGGCTTGGTGACTTCGATGCTGATGGTTTCGTTCGACGTGGTGATTGTCGCCGGCATCTTCGGCGCGCTGTGTTACTTCATCGTGCCGCGTATCATGACAAGCATTGAAGGCGACCCATTGCTGATCGAGGATTTGCGAATCCGCCGCGCAGAACTCCGCGAAACACTGGCTTTGATTGACACGGCAAACCCGGAATTGCGCAATCTGGTTAAGTCGAAGGTCCGCAAGCGGTTTTTTTCCCTTCGATATCTGCTGCGCCAGTACATCAAGCGCGAGGAACTCACCCGTGTGTTGGCTGACGCGCGCGAAGAGTTTCGTACGGATGCCCAGGCGTTAAGCGATGCAAAAGATCGGCGCTCGCTGATCGAGGCGGTGGAAGCAACGGTCACCTTGCGGCGGGTTGATTCATTGATTTACCTGCATCAACTGCTAAAGCTGTGGCTGGCGCCACACGTGGTCGCAGCTTCGTTGATGCTGACGCTGATGTGCGTTCACATCATTCAGGTAACATTGTTTACCGTGCGGTAGCCATGAGTGAAGTCCAACAAACCATCTTCACTGTCATTCGCGAAGATCGCCCGGAGGTGGATCCCAAGACAGTCGTCGGCGAGGGATTGCGGATTGGCCGTTTGGCCGATTCCGACATTTGGCTCAATCATCCACTCGTCTCGCGGCTGCACGCCGGAATCAACCGAGTTGAGGATGACTTCTATCTCATAAATCTGAGTGCGTCGAGCGCCACAACTCTAAACGGACGGGTCGTGCCGTTTAATGAGATCGAAACATTGGCTGACGGCGACGAGATTCAGATTGGGCCGTTCTTTCTCAGCATCGACGAAGCGGACGTAAAACTTGACGTCAGAGTTTCATTGGACTTCGCCGTTAGCGCTGGGGCGCGAGAACCTGTTCACAAACGAGAGGCTCATGAAAAGCAATTGACGCTGGATAGTGGGGCGTTGCGCACCACGACGGGGTCGCTGGCATTGCCGGAGTCGAAAAAGTTAATGGGCCGACGCAAAGGCACGGCCGATTTATCAAACGCTCTAAAAGTATTCTGGGGAAAGCGAACGCGCGAAAAAGCGGGGCGGCCGTCACCATTGCATCCGCGTACGCCTCCCAAACCGGGCAAGATGCGGTTCAATTGGGTGCCGACAAGAGATCTAATTCGGCCATGGCCTTTCGCAACCTTCACGTGGGCAGCGATCCTCGTGGCGACGGTTTCCGGAATTGCAGTGCTCGCGCATAAGAACGCGTTTGCCCCGGATGAGCCAATCTCGTCGCGTCACACACTGACCAGTTTTGCTTTGACCCCGCCAATTGCGAAGGCGCCCAACGGGAACTCCTGCAGGTCGTGCCATGCGTTCGGCGTCAGCGCGCGAAACCGCGAACGCATGAATGAAAAGTGCGCTGCCTGCCATCAGACGGAAAGCTTCGTCGCCACCATCATCCCCGCGCACCGCGAAGCGGGCATCGGCTGCACGAATTGTCACACTGAGCATCGCGGCGAGAATTTTCGGCCGCTGAATGCGGCGCTCGAGTCGTGCGCCCAATGCCACAACGACCGCAACAAGCGAACGTATAACGGGAAGGCCGTGCACACGCCGCACGGAGGAACGTACGGTTATCCCGTCGCGGATGGGAAGTGGATTTGGAAGGGTTTGGACGCTGAGGAACTCGCGCAAAAGCCGGAACTCACCGACTTCATCAACAAGAGTCACGTGAAATCTACTGAGACAAACGATTGGCGAAATGCGCAGTTTCACGGAATTCATCTCAACCATCTTCGCGTCGTTCCGGGAATTGAGGGAATTCTTGATGACGATGGCAGCACAGTTCTGTCGTGCAGCAGTTGCCACCGGACAGGATACATGGGCGCGAACGTCGATCGCAGGTTTCCGCCCACGACCTGCGGAAAGTGCCATAACGCTCAAGTCTTCAACGAGCCGGTGACTTCGGCCAAGAAGTCTGACACGCCGAGTTGTACGTCATGTCATGTTCAGCACGTTCGCGATGCGCACTGGGCTGCTTCGCTTCGCGCAGCGGGCGCGGACGCTTCGAAATAGATCTACCGAATGAAGAAGTCACAACTACTGGTAATCACCGCTCTGCTTGCGCTGCTAATCGCGCTCAATCAGTTTTTCACTCAGCCGGCGTCGCGGCGACACGCAACCTCTTTTGATCTACCCCGCGAATCGCTGGTTGCGCGAGAAGCAAAGTATCTCGGTGGACTGCCTTGGTATGGTTGGAGCGGTATCGCTTTGTTCCTGTTGTTCATAGGCATCGCGTTCACGCTGCGCGATGCGCGGCGCGCGCGCCGTCTGCTCGAAGAACCAGTCGAGAAACACCTCGATGAAAATCAGAAGCGCGTGGAGCTGTCGAAAGAGTTGCTTGAGAAATACGATCCCAACGGACCTGACTATCCGCATCCGGTCATAATCGCCGATCGCTGTATCGGTTGCCAGGCGTGTGTCGAAGCCTGTCCGCATGATGTGCTGGCAATGGTCGACAATATGGCCGTCCCCGTCGCGCGCGAGCAGTGCATGGAGGACACATCGTGTCAGGTCGCGTGTCCCGTCAACCCCAAAGCCTGCATTGTCGTCAACACAGCCAAAGTCATAAAGCCCCGGCCGGTGCCCGTGCGTGATGACAGGTTCATGACGAATGTTCCGGGCTGTTATCTCATCGGCGATGTCTCGGGCACGCCGCTAATCAAGAATGCGGCTAACGAGGGCGCGGACGTCATCAAGCATCTGGCGCGCGAACTCAAAACTCTCGCGCCCGAGCCAAAGGCCGAATTCGAAGTCGCCATCATAGGCATCGGTCCCGGTGGGCTTTCCGCAGCCGTCATGGCCAAGCGTTACAAATTGAAATACCTTGCTATCGAGCGAGACAGAGTGCTGGCCACGATCGCGGCCTATCCAAAAAACAAGTACCTGTTCTTCAAACCCGAATCGATGGAAGCGCGCGGCGCCATTCCGACCAGCGGCGACGGCGATCAGCGCGAACGGCTTTTGGATGCATGGATCGGCACGATGCATAGTCACGGAGTCGTGATCAACGAGAAAGAGGAATGCCAAGCCGTCAAGCGCGCGACTGACGGAGATTACTTCACTATCGAAACTGCCAGAGGCGAAAAGCACGAGCCGGCTACCTACACTGCCCGGCTTGTTGTGCTTGCATTGGGAGCTCGCGGCGCCCCGATGAAACTCCGCGTGAAGGGCGAAGAGCTAAAATTGAGGCGCAACGGGGACATTGAGGACAAGGTGGTCTACGCTTTATCGGACGCCGACGATTTTCGAAACAAGAAGCTCATTGTCGTCGGTGGCGGCAACGCATCAGTCGAAGCAGTCGTCGACCTCGTCGCGCGCCGCAAGGGCAGTCAGATCGAATTTCGGCCACCTGACGAAATCAATGACGTGACTTTTGTACTGCGCACCGACTTTACTCGCGACGTGAAATTTCTCAACAAGCAGCAACTCTATCACTGCATCGACGAGGGCAAAGTCAGGATTCTCTTCACAACTGTTATCAGGGAGATTCGCGAAACGGAGGTTGAGTTGGAAGACACCTGGACCAAAGGAGACAAGGGGAGAATCGCAAACGATTATGTGCTGGCGCTAATCGGCGGCGCCCCGCCCACCACATTCCTGCAATCAATCGGCATCACCATTCCGAAAAGTTAAGCCGACAAGGACTATTTTCCACAACCAAAATTCATGCCGAGTCAGACTTTCGTCGCGACGAGTTACGTCGCTTCGTTTGTGGTGTTGGGGTTGCCGTAGCCGTTGGCGTCGGAGTTGGAGGAGATACTGTCGTTGGTGTTGGTGTCGCAGTGGAAGTCGGCGTTGGGGTCATTGGCGCGGTTGGTGTGGGCGTCGAGCTGGAAGCTGACATCGGCGTTGGCATTGAAGGGGAGGTTGTCGTCGGCGCGGGTATCGCGGTGGAGCCTGGTGTTGGACTCAATGTGGGGGCTGGCGTCGCGCTGGCCGATTTTTTGACGTGGCAATCGCCGCAACCCTGTGGAGCTTTCAGATTCGGGTCCCTGGTCGTTGCCTTCTCGTGACACGAAATACATTTGATGTGGTATGCGGTATCGTTGGTTAGTTCTCCCGACTCGGGCAGGTCGCTGCCTCTCGGATACTTCACACTCTTCGGCGGGAACTCGGCAGTCTTGGGCGTGGAGGGCTGAAAGTGACAGTGCCGGCAGGAATTCACCGCCTGGGCGTTCGGCGCCTCCAACAACTTGGCTGTGAGCACCTCCGCCCGCTCAGACTTCTTCAGATACGGCGCGCTCGCCACCGGCATTGGTTGTTCCGTGTGATGACAATACACGCACGCCGTCAAAGTCCGGCCATCCAGCGTATGCATCACGTCAGTATTGTGCTTGCTGTGATCGAAAGCGGCTTCGGGTTTGAGCTCGCCCCACTTAGGATCCTGACTGTCTTTCGAAAATATGATCGGCTTGTCCGGCTGCGTGGCGCTGGAATCCGGAATTGCCTTGCCGTCGACGGTAACCGCGTGCGGCGGAGTTTGGCCGTCAAATGGTTTCGACGAGAAAGCAGCGCTACACACAATCGCAGCCGAGACTGCCGCGAAAACTGTCAGCGAAGTTGCTAAAGATTTGGTTCTCATGCGAAGGACCTTTCGAGCTATGAAAACGTAGCCTTAGGCTTTGAGGGAAAGCGATGACCCGCAAGTCTGGCGTGAGGATATGGCCCTCGGGCAACGTTGTCAAAGGTTTTTGCGCACACTCTCTGTGGGAATGGTTTAAACCGTCATTCCCTCATCCGGAATCCTTCTCGTTTGTGACAGCGTTTGCAGTCGTGCGTGTCTGTGTCACCAAAGGCGCGCTGACCGTTGTGGCAGGTTTTGCAGTTTGCTGCGCGTATGCTGACCAGGTGGGCAATGGCCGTGACGGAAGACACCTGTCTTCCTTGCGGGAGTCCGCGGCCCTTCAACAAGTGGCAATTCTGGCAACTGATGCGCGCGTGATTAGCGTGGCTGAAGCTCAACCTAAATGCGCGCGCGTTCGTGGAAGTCGGCACATAGCGTCCAGGCTCATTACGGTCATGACAGGAGCTGCATAAAGAAAAGTTACTTGCCTGCTTTCCCGCGGCATGACATTCGAAGCAAACTCGATGAGCATCAAGGCGCGCGGGTATCGTCAGCGCGCCCGCACGGCGTGAAAGGCCATGACACGATCCGCATCCCCCTTTCGGGCGCGCCGCTTCAATCCCTTGCAGGTGTTGCGCGTGGTCGAACTTCGCGTTAAATGTCCGGATCCCCGGAAAATGTTTGCGCGGAGCATCCTTCGAATTCAGGCCGTCGCTTGTGTGGCAGATGGTGCAGATAGGATTGACGGCGGCCGTGCTCGCGCCGGTGAATTGAAGTACGTGACAGCCGATACAATCCTTGTGTTTCGGAAAGCTGGGCTCGAGCGATCCCGTCGGTCGATGACAAGACTCACATTTGCCGGCGACGGTCAGCTTTGCATGATCCGCGGGAGCGGAATGAGAGAAGGTCGAATAGTCTGGCGACGTGCTACCTAATGTTGAACTGTCGGCTAATATCACTGCTCGATTCGTGAGGGTAAACGCCCCACCAATGCAAACGACGCCCGCCACCGCAGACGCAATCCACAGTTTCGCCCAATCAACCGGCACGGCCTCAATCGAACTTCTCTGTTTTCCGGTACGCACGGATGCTATTTCCTACAACGTTCAGCGAGTTCGCGCGAGCTCTTTGGATACTCTTGTGCGTTTAAATACTTGCTGGCGAAAACGAGAGTTTTTCCGTCTTCACCCAGGGCAACGTAATGACTACACGGCGGCGGCGCGCTTCCAATCACAGGCGTATGACAGCCTGTGCACGTGTGTTTACCTTCGGTTGAGAGTGGATTGTTATTTCTGCCCTCGAAGATATCCTCATCTTCCCGAGACATCTCTTTCGTGATGCTGGTCTTAGCTGTCGGTTTGATGTGACACGCCGACTGAGCACAAGATGCAATCGGCACGTCAGGAATGTCGAGCGTCGGCTTTTGCATGATCAGTGTGTGACAAGTCTTGCAGGCCTCGTCCTTATGATCTTCCGACTCGTGGCGAAACTTCATTGAAACTCGCTTTGGCCAATTCGCCGGCCACTCTTTGAACCAAACCGCGCTCAGAGGCAGCAACAAGTTAAGCCTCTTCTGCCCAAAGTCCTGTGGCGTCAAATGACAGCCGGCGCAGTCATCTCTTTTCGGTTTTGGTTCATCCGTTTCCCAGTGACAACCCGCCGCGAAGCAGGTCGCGTGCGCGGCGGGAGCTGCGGGCGACCGCTTGAAAGTTCCAGGCTTAAAAGACTCTTCGACGCCTGCCACCGC
The DNA here is from genome assembly GCA_036001745.1 of Pyrinomonadaceae bacterium. Taxonomy (GTDB): domain Bacteria; phylum Acidobacteriota; class Blastocatellia; order Pyrinomonadales; family Pyrinomonadaceae; genus UBA11740. Next base: position 19,885 of record DASYTZ010000322.1, on the reverse strand, counting down.
AATCGGCTCAGGCGGACGCTCGTCGGTTGCGTGACACGCGTCGCAAGTTACTCGCTTCAAAACGAATGGTGATCTCTCGCGCCAACCCGACAGAGAAATGGGAATGATTGATGCACGGTTGTGATCGGATGCGGCTTGTCCATTCTTGGCAATGATCACCTGACGATGAGGCGCGTGCGGAAAATAACCGGGAAACTGCCGCAGCGAAATGTCCAACTGTTTGGGAAACTGAGCGTACACATCCTGCGCAGTGGCGCGCGGCGAGACGCGCGTGTGACAGACAGTGCAAATTGCTGGGCGATCACCGCGGTAAATCTCCCGTTCATGACATGCAAAACAAGAGTCATGATACGGGTAACCTCGCGCGATCGCGGGTTTGTGGCTGTCAGCGATACGATCAGGTTCAGCGGCCGAGAAAATTACATGACAGTTGTCGCAGTTCAAGTGGCGTGCGCTCGCATAGTCAGAATCACGGCCGTGGGTGTGATGATTAAAGCTGGAATACTTCGCCGTGTTGGATCGTGAGACAGGAAGACGCCTAGGTTGCTGTTGCCTCTGTCGCGCATCACTTGCTGTGACGAAGGCTGCGCTAATGCAAAGCGCTGAAACGATGCCAATGGTGATTGGCCGCGCCATAGACCGATTATAAGGGCATTCCGGACCTCTGTGTGACTGTTTTACTGGTTCCCCACGCCTTCAAGCGCGGCGACGGACACTGAATGAAATTCTCGGCGCGTTGCGTTGATATTTGCGAAAGGCAATGTGCGGGCGTGCGTTCGATTAGTCAGCAGAATGAACACCCGTTTTCGTTCAGCGTCGATCCAGCAACTTGTGCCGGTGAAACCGGTGTGACCGAAAGCATCAGCCGGCAACGCTGGTCCAGCAGTCGAGTCCTTTGTTGCCGCAAGCTGCCACGCAAAAGAGCGCGCTTCGTTCAATCCTTCAGTCATGTTCTGCCGAAACAGTTCGCATGCGTCGGGCGAAAGCAGCTCGGACAAACTGCCGATAAACTGATTCGCGAGCCGCAAAGTCTCTTCGGCATTTGAAAACAGCCCCGCATGTCCGGCTGCGCCGCCGAGAAAAAACGCATTGCCGTCGTGAACTTCACCCCAGATGAGGTTCGTGCGCCAGCCGCCAAAATTCTTTGTCGGAAAGTCGCGTTCGCACATGTCGCGCTCATATGCGTTGCCGCTCTCGCACGCCGCGATCCCGCTGCGCATGGCCGCCGCCGGATTGAAAAATGTCTGCCGAAGTTTCAACGGCTGGAAAATTTCACGCGTCGCCAAATCGGTTAGCGAAACCGATGCGACGCGCTGAAGCAGAAAACCGAGCGCGATAAAACCGAGGTCGCTGTAAATCACTCGTTCGCCCGGCCTGCACTCGAGCGGCTGATCCGCTATAGCTCGCCCAGCATCGTCTTTGTCCGAAGCAAGCAAGTACAGCGGTCGCCATGCCGTCAGCCCGGACGTGTGCGTCAGCAACTGCCGGACGGTGATGTCGCGCTTGTCGCCAGTGTCGAACGCTGGAAGATACTTTGCGATAGCGGCGTCCAACCGGAGCGCGCCGGTTTCAACCATGCGCGCGCAAAGCAGACCGGTAATCAGAGGTTTGGTCAACGATGCGAGATCGTAAATCGTTTCAAGCGTCGCTGGATGTTGCTCAGGTTCCCAGGACGCATCGCCGAGGCCGTCAGCGAAAACGGCGCGGCCATTTTCCGCGACGACATAGGCCGCAGAAGGGAAGTCGCCGGCCTCGATTCGCCGTTGAAGCAGTGTCGTGATGTTTGAATCGGGATTGGACGCAAGACCGCTGGGCACGGTCAATCGTATAACACAGCTTTCGCGCGCAAACTAACGGATGCTCGAACTGTCGAGCGCGCGATAACCAGGTCGCGCGCGGACCGCAACGTCTTTTCGAGATGTCTTGACCTGGATTTTGCGATACTTGCCGTCCTTGTTTCGATTGGTCGGGTAATAGCCCAGCAGATATTGCGTGCGAAGCTCGGCGGCGATTGCGGCGAATGCTTGCGGCAGCATCGCCAGCGTGTCGGCGCGTTGAATCTGACCACCGGAACGATCGGCCAACTCCCTAAGATAACTGTCGGCCATCAAGTACGCCTGATCGAGCATCGCTTTGATCGCGTCATCAGGCGTTTCTCGCTTGTTCGTGCGAGGGCCGGGATCGACTGGCGGCCGGCGGTTCGTCGCGTCAGGAAAAGGATCAGTCGGCGAGCCTTGCGGATCCTGTGTTCGCCGAATATTTGGACGGCCAAAAATGATTTCAGGCAGAGAGGTACCCCGACGACCAGGCGGACCGGAACTCGGATCCTCGCTGGGAAAAGTTGACGGGGTCGTGCTAGGTGGCGAACCGGTACCGCGAATCACGTCCCTTGTCGGCAGTCCCACGCCATTCTGTTGCGCGTCCTGTTCGCGCGCAAGCCGTTCGGTTTCAGCGCGAGTATCAAAGCGAATCGGATAGACGATCACGCCAGTTTCGTCAAGATTTTTCAGTGTGCCTTCGAAAGTCGCGCGGTCGCTGTGCCAATCAACGCCATCGGTGAAGATGACGACGGCGCGCCGCCCGTCAATTATTCTTAAACTGTTCAGCGCAAGATCAACCGCGTCATAAACCTTCGTCCCTTCGCCGGAAGTTGTTTTCGAAATCAAGCTGCGCAGCAACGCCTTGTCTGAAGTGAAGTCATTCCAGTCGCGCACGTTGTCATCGAACGAGATTATTTTCACCTGGTCCGCCGCGCCGAGCTGTTCGATGAAAGCAATCGCCGCACGCTGAATCATCGGCAGCTTCTCTTTGGTGCTGCCGCTGGTGTCGAGCAACAGCACGACGTGAAAAGGCGCGTTGACCGTCGCGAGAAAAGCGATCTGTTGCGGCACGCCGTCTTCGTTGATTTTGAATTCTTCTTTGGTCAGGTCGGCGATGTACTTTCCGCTGCGCGAACTCGCGATAACGGGAACAGTTACCAGGTCGGTCTCGGTTTTGAGCGTTTCCAGATCTTGTTCAGAGGGCATCTCCGCGGTGGTGTCCTGAACGTTAGCAGGTTTCTGTGGGGTAGGCGACTGCTGCGGCTTCGCTGACTGCGCATTCGCCGACGCGAACACGGTTAAGGCGACGAGCACTAGCAGAATTTGTTTCAAGAGATTCCCTCGGAAACTGTCGGTCTGGCATCCGACGCTGTTGAGACGTCGTGGAGAGACGACGGCATTGTAGACGCCTTCTTCGTCGGATCCAACCTTGCTCGTCTCTCGCTGCCCCATTAGAATCGCGACGGACGTTTCGCGCTGCCTGCCGATAATGGATTTCCTTCACAACTCGCTCGAACTCATCGAACACTACATGCTGATTTACGGCTATTGGGCCGTATTCTTTGGCGTGATGCTTGAGAATGCGGGACTGCCCGTGCCGGGTGAAACGATCCTGCTGGTCGGTGGATACTTCGCTGCGAGTCACCCGGAAAAATTCAATCTGATTCGAGTAATGCTCACCGCCGCGGTGGGCGCGGTCGTCGGCGACAATATTGGTTTCGCGATCGGCCATCATTATGGCCGAGGATTTCTCTTGCGCGTCGGTCGCTTCTTTCTTCTCACACCAAAGCGCTTTGAGCGCATGGAGAACTTCTTTGAGAGTCACGGCAACAAAACAATTCTCGTGGCGCGCTTCATCACCGGGCTGCGAGTTTTTGCAGCACTGCTTGCCGGCGCGTCGCGCAAAATGCCCTGGCGCGTGTTTTTTGCTTACAACGTCGCCGGCGCGGTTCTTTGGGCAGTAGTGATTACGCTGCTTGGTTTTTTGTTCGGTCAAAGTTTGCCGCTGCTGGTGAAATGGGTTGGCCGCACCGGAACAATCCTGCTCATCGCCATCGTTGTAATTGGCGTAATTGCCTGGCGCATAGAGCGCCACCGCCGCAACAGATAGTCCATATGCCGGATCAGACGGGAAGCGAGAACGCGAGCGACCGCACGATTTTGGTTGCTCCAGGTTCAACAGAAATCAGTGCAGCTCTTCAACAAGTTGGCTTCAGCACCATCACATGGCCGCAAGTGGCGATGCAGCCTCCCGAAACGTTTGCGGGTCTCGACGAAGCGATTGAGAACCTGTTCGGCTACGACTGGTTGATATTCGTCAAAGCGGACGCGGCGCGTTTCTTTCTTTCGCGTTTTGAACAGCAGGGGCATGACATCAGCAACCTCGATTCGCTGTATGTGTGCGCGATTGGCGAAGCGACTGCCGTGGTGCTGGAACAAGCGAAGGTCCATGTGGACGTAGTCGCCACGAAGACTTATCCGAATGCCGTTATCGACAGCATCGCCACTTACACGGGCGGACGAGACTTACTTCAGCGGCTGAATTTTCTGATTCCTCAGGCGTCGATTGGTCGCGATTATCTAAAGAACGAATTTGAGGACGCAGAAGCGCGAGCCGACGTAGTCATCGCTTACCAAACCGTGGCCACGGTTGATATGACTCGGCTGATTGCGCTTCAAACCATGTTGCTCAGCGGCAGTGTGGATGGGGTCATCTTCGCGAATGATTCAGAAGTTACAGACTTTGCCCGCGTCTTCGATACGAACAATTTAGGACGTTTGTGGAGGAACGTCGCCGTGCTTGTGCCCAACGATCAAACTGCGACAGTGGCAGAAAATTTTGGTGTCCCGCAGTCGCTAACGCTCGTCTCGCTTCGTCCCCAAGCGTTGGCTGACGCATTGGTCCAACAGTTTAGGGATTGACGGAATCTCTCAACCGGCGACGCAGGCCGCTGTGCTAAACTAAAATTGATGAAAGGTCGCGTCCTCATCATCGATAGCGATAATGAATATTCGCAGAGTCTTCGCGAGCAGTTGAAGGCGCTCGGGTACGAAGTCCTGACTGAACAAAACAGCGTGTCCGGGATGAAAGTCGCCGAGACCTTTTCGCCGTCGGTGATCATTACCGACACGTTTCTGAGCGGACGCGACGCGTTCAAAGCGCTACGCGAAATCCGCATAAGTCAGCCGCACACGCCGATCATTCTCGCGGGCGAGCAGAGTTCAGTTGAAACGGCTTTGCGCGCAATTCAGGAGGAAGGTGCGTATCATTATTTCGATAAGCCGGTTGATATCGAACGACTAAATGTGGTGCTTGAGCGCGCCGTTGAGTTAGCTGAGGCCAGGCGCGAGAACGAGCTGTTGCGACGGCAGTTGCGCGACCGCGGCGCTTTCGGCGAGTTGGTCGGAAGTTCAGAAGCGATGCAGCAGGTGTACCGTCTGATTGAGCAGGTTGCTTCGTCTTCGGCTTCGGTGCTAATCACCGGCGAGTCAGGAACCGGCAAGGAGCTGGTGGCGCGAACAATTCACAATCTGAGTTTCCGCCGGGACGCGCCGTTCCTCGCGATCAATTGTTCAGCAATTCCCGACACGTTGATGGAGTCGGAGTTGTTCGGGCACGAAAAAGGCGCCTTCACTGGCGCCGCGGCACGCCGTCATGGATGTTTCGAACTGGCAAATACTGGAACGTTGCTGCTGGACGAAGTGGCTGAGATGCCGTCACTGCTTCAGGCAAAGCTGCTTCGCGTGGTTGAAGAGCGAGTTGTACATCGCCTCGGCAGCCGAAAAGAGATCCCAGTAGACGTTAGAATTCTCGCGGCCACAAACAGGGACCCACAGACGGCCGTCCGAGATCGCACGCTGCGCGAAGATCTCCTGTACCGGCTGAACGTGATCACGATTCATCTGCCGCGTTTGTCAGACCGGATGGAAGATCTACCTTTGCTAACTCAGCATCTAGTGACGCGACTCGCCGCTAAACATAATCGGCCGGCGCGATTTATCAGTCCGGCTGCGCTGGACGCTTTGCGTTTTCACTCCTGGCCGGGCAATGTGCGCGAGCTGCGGAACGTCATCGAGCGCGCTGTCGTGATTTGTTCTGCCGAGCAGATCGAGCGACATCATTTCACGCCTTATCCGTTCGACCAGCGCCAGCGAATGCGTTCGGAAGACACGGTCACGTTTCCGGTCGGCACGCCTTTGGAAGAGATCGAGCGCCAGATGATTCTGCGGACGCTAGACAAGACCGGGAACAACAAAACGCGCGCGGCGGAGTTGCTCGGCATCAGTCTCAAGACGCTGCACAATAAGTTGAATGCGTATCGGGCAAAGGGACTTCTTCAGGGGGAAGCCAGATAGAAACGATTTTCCATTTTCCATTTGACATTTATCATTTGTCATTCTTCACGTCCCACCGAATCGCTGTAAAAGCACAGCAGCTGGCCCGTCAACGAGATAGCAAATGACAAATGTCAAATGACAAATGGAAAATGTTTTGCTCTTCTTCATCGATGGCCTCGGCATCGGCTCGCGCGGACCGCATAACCCGCTTGACGGTTTGAAAGATGCCGAACCACTGGCGCACTTTCAAAATGAATCGTCCGAAATTCCGTTCGGTGGCGTGCTCGTCGAAACCGATGCGCGACTCGGCGTCGAAGGACGTCCGCAGAGCGCGTCGGGACAGACAACGATTCTGACCGGCATCAATGCGCCGGCAGCAATTGGGCACCACAAGCAAGGCTTTCCCAACCACGCCCTGCTGGACATCATTCGCGAGCATTCGATCTTCTTACAGTTGAAGCGTGCGACAATCGAGCCCGTCATCTTTGCGAATACGTACACGAAACGTTTCTTTGAAAATCGTCCGCGCTGGATTTCCGCAACCACTGCCGCCGTCGAGGCAGCCGGCCTGCAATTCAACACCGTGGCAGATTTGAAGGCGGGTCGCGCCGTCTATCAGGATTTCACCAACCGCATGTTGATTGAACGAGGCGAGCAGGTTGACCTGCGCACCCCCGAAGAAGCGGGCGACGTGCTGGCTTCGCTCGTTGTGAATAATCGGTTCACGCTGTACGAATACTTCATCACAGACAAAGTCGGACACGCCCAGGACGCGGCCAAAGCGCGTACGGTTTTGCAGGACCTTCCCCGAATGATTCGACAAGTACTCCATAAGATTGATCTGGAAACAACTACGATGATCCTGACCAGCGACCACGGAAACATTGAAGACCTTTCGACCCGAAGCCATACGCTCAATGCAGTCCCGACAATAATTTGGGGCGCAAGTAGCGGCCAGCTTGCGAATCGAATATCATCCCTCACCGACATCACTCCTGCCATAGTTTCTGTGCTGACGCGTGAAGCTTAATTGCCGGAAGAACGTCGCACATCGCACACGACTAAAAACAATCCGCGCGAGATCTTCGGGTGGATCGTTTACGATTGGGCCAACTCTGGCTTTTACACGACTGTCGTGGCGGCGCTGTTTGGCGACTACTTGACGCGACTCGCGCAGGCGAAGCTCGGAGATAACGGCGTAATCCTCGCCCTCGGTCCATTCCTCTTGACCGCCAAATCGCTCGCTCCGTTTACCGTCGGAACCTCTGTATTTCTTCAAGTCTTTCTGCTGCCCGTGCTCGGCGCGCTCGGCGACTATTCAGTCTTGAAAAAGAGATTGATGATGTTCTTCTGCTATGCGGGCGCTGGCGCAACGTGCCTGCTGTATTTTCTTACACCGGGCCGACATATTTTCGGCGCAGTGGTCTTCATCGTGGCGAATGTCTGCTTCGGCGCGAGCATAGTCTTCTACAATTCCTTTCTTCCCGACATAACGACCGAAAATCAGCGCGACAAGGTTTCGAGTCGCGGCTATGCGTGGGGCTATTTAGGCGGTGGGTTGCTGCTGGCGTTGAACCTTGCGTTCGTTTTCACTGCCGCGCGCATCGGAATTTCGACGGGCATGGCGGTGCGGCTGTCGCTTCTGTCCGCGGGCATTTGGTGGGGCGGGTTCGCGGTAATAACGTTCCAGCGATTGAGAGTGCGGCCTGCCGTGCGGGGACTGCCGCCCGACCATAATTACTTCACGGTTGCATTGGCGGAACTTGCTTCGACGTTCAGGGAACTGCGGCGTCTGCGCGAGACTTTCAAGTATTTAATAGGCTATCTCTTTTACAACGATGGAATTCAAACGGTCATTACCGTCTCTGGCGTTTTCTTGGGACAGGAGTTGTTTGCCGCTCGCGGCCTGGAGACACCGCCCTCATTTCTACTCGGCATCCTGCTGGTCGTTCAATTTCTCGCATTTTTCGGCGCGCTCGGCTTCGAGCGCCTGGCGCAGGCCATTGGCACAAAGCGCGCTATCCTGGTGTCACTGATTGGGTGGATCGGCGTCGTGACTTATGCGTACGCGTTTTTGCACACGGTGAGGGAAGCATGGGTGCTCGCGGTCTTTATAGCGATCGTCCTGGGCGGCTCGCAAGCTTTGTCTCGTTCACTGTTCTCGCAAATGATTCCAAGCGGGCGCGAAGCTTCGTTCTTTGGGCTGTATGAAATTTCAGAGCGCGGCACGTCGTGGCTGGGACCGATCGTCTTTGCTCAAGTGGTGGCGTACACCGGTTCTTATCGGCAGGCGATCCTTTCGTTGATTCTATTCTTTGTCGTTGGCACTGTGATTCTGCTTTTAACCGATACGCGGCGCGCAGTCCATGATTCCGGAAATCTTTTGCCGGAAGAAGCTGCGCAAAAAAGTTGACGTTGCGTCAACCGACTTTCCTGATCCTGCCCACCTTAGTTGCCCGCTGCAAACAATCCTGGGAACAGAATTCGCGCGAGTCTGCTCGGAACGCGCGGCTCTCTGGCACCCACGTGTTGCAAATCGCGCACTTGACCAACTTCTCTCCTGCCTGGCCAGCGGACTTTGGGCTCGTACCAACCTTTTGGAAATGACGGACGGTCTGTACGAACTGTCGGATTAGTCTCAGGTAAGGACGGAGTGCTCGGTACACCAGCAGAGCGAGGATGATAACGAGTCCGAAAACGAAAGCAGTTCTCAATGAATTTCCCAGCGAGCTCCGTTACACACGCCTACGGCAAATCGTCCTTTCGTCTGCGCGGGTAAGGATCACTCGTGCGACGGCGCACAGGCGAGCTTGGCTTTCGTCGATCGATACTGCCCGCCGGCAGTGATCGGCCGTGGACTGCTTCGGTAAGAATCCTGGTAATCTCTTGCGACAGCGTGCGATGTTCCGCGGCTGCCTTACGGCGCAGAGACTCTTTGAGATCGGTGGGTACGTAAGCCCCGATAAAAACGCCTTTGCGATTGGCCATTTTGTTGGGCTCCTTAGAGGCCTAAACGAACGTTGGAAACCGTGCTAACAAACGATGAGAAATTTCGGTGATAAGGCCGTGCAAAGAGAGCAAGTCTGTAAGCCGAATTCTGTTTCCCGATTCGCATCGGGATGGCGATCATTCCTCTAGCCCAACCGTTACCGATTGGATCAAGCGACCTACCCGGAAGCTTCGAGCGGGCAACCCTGATTACGCTTCCCTATTTGGTCTTGCACCGCGAGGAGTTTGCCTGGCCACGCATGTCGCCACACGTGCCGGTGCGCTCTTACTTTAAGCCCGTCTGGGCCGCACCGTTTCACCCATCACCTGCGATTCAGACTTGAGATCTCAAAATCTGACTGTCGCCGGCTGGTCTGTTTTCTGTTGCACTTGTCGTCGGTCAGTCTTGGAATCTGGAACCTTCGTTTCAGATCGTCTGCTGACCGCCCCGCCGTTAGCGGGCTCGCTGCCCTTTGGTGTTCGGACTTTCCTCTCCTTCGGTCACAATTTCAGATTTTGATCTGAAACTTGAAATCGAAGCAGCGACCGCCCGACTTGCTCTCTTGCAAGGCCGAGAAAGTATAGCAAATCATTGTTCAACACGCACGGGAAAAGGCAAATCCCTTTGGTGCCGCCGTCACGCGAACAGACCGCATCGGACGATTCGCTTTTACGACTCTCCTAGAAGAAATAGCCCAATCCCACGCGCAGATGATGCAGGGCCCAGGGGGGCAATGTCGACACGATAAACCAAGTCATAACGGAATGGCTCAACGCGAGAGCGAACAGATTTGGCGCGCGTTGGTAGACTGCCGCCCAAATGGCACCGGCCAGCAATGTGATAATTGTGATCCACACGTTCGGCAGATGGAGCAGGCTAAATACTGCGGCAACCACGAGCACGCTGCGCCAGCCTCGTCCGGCGACGAGCATTGCCCGCCGGTTAATGAACCCCTGCAACACGTACTGTTGAACTAGCGCCCAAAGGAAACCCAGCGCCAGTTGCAGTACGAGGTAGCGCTTCGGATGCCAGCGAAAAAAATCAAATGATGAGCCCAACCTCCAGCCGATAATCAAACACACAACCGCAAAGATAAATACTGGCGCAGCCAACAGGTAAAGCGCACGAAGGAAGTTATCGAAGCGAAATCCAATGTCGCGGAGCGTGTCGTCGCGCACGCGGTGCGACAGCAGAATGAGAAGAACGGCCAGGCCAACGGGAACCGCAATTATGGCTTTACTAAAACCAGCGGCCGCCGCGAGCATCCATTCCGCGATCACGATCGAAGAAGCGACCGACACGATCTCCCAGGCGGCCAGAGTTCGATCTGTTAGTGCGGCGGATGATGCGCGCTGGTCAGTGGGCGGTGGTTCGCTATCCAAAGCCATCGATTGATTTATTGTCCGGGTGCGGCGTTGATTCTAAAATGCAGTGGCTTTCCAATAATCTGCAACGTTCGGCGAGTTGCGGACGCCCCACGATAGACAGCGTAAACGCGTGCTTCGTGTTCGCCGGGCGGCAAAGCAGGCGTTTTGAAAACGAAGCCGTGCCAATCGTCCTCAGCGCGCTTGGCTTGATGAACATCAGGTCGAAAGTCGTTCGCAGATCTTTGTTCGATAAACCGGTCGTCGATAAAAAGCTGCACGTCGACGCGATTTGCGGCGTTCCCGTCGTCAACTGCCCAACCTGAAACCGTTTCCGTATCAGCCTGGTCCAACCAACCGCGTAGGTTCGGATTCGTCGTCGTCAGATAAAATCCCGCAGCCACCGCCGTCACCAGCAGTGCTTCCGCTACTGATTTTCCAATCAGCAGTTGAAATAACGTTCCGCGGGAAAACAGGTTCATGTGATCTGGCGATGCCGCAAATAAAAAAAGGGCGGCACGCGTCGCGTACCGCCCTCTCAGTTCTGTTCGCACATGCAGCAGAGGTTATCACATGCCGCGTTTTACCTCGATGCGATCTCCCGACTGCAACAGCGGGTCGGGCGCTTTGCCTTCTTCAATCGCTTTCAGGTTGTGGTCTTCCGATTTTAGAAATCCGCTCGCGTCGCGACGCGCGATCCGCACCGTGTTTGCTCCGCGCGCTCCGCCAGAAGCCATCAGCAATTGTGTAAGAGTCATCCCTTCGCGAAATTCCTTTTCGCCGGCAGAAGTAACGTCACCCGCCACGTACACAAACTGTTTGTTTGTCGCGGCGACGCGAACGACGTCTCCCGTCATTACGAGCATCGCCAAATCTTCGTTTCGCGCCAGAGACAAATTTGTTTCTTTCCCGTTTCTGATTACCGTCACGGTCGTCGCGTCTGAGCGCGGCAAGGCCTCGGCCAGGAGCGTGAACAGCGGCATCGCTTCACGTCGCAGAGTTTTGCGGCCGGGATTATCCACTGCGCCCGTGATGAGAACGCTATGGCTGGCATAGTCTCGAACCGCCACGCTGGTTCGCGGATTCTGAAGTACTTTGATTTCGGTGTTCAACCGTCGCGCAATTTCGTCCGGGGTCAATCCAGCTACGGGTATCGGTGCGGCGAGCAGCGGGTGTTCGAGCTGACCGTTTTTCATCACTGTGAACAGCGTGGACTCTCGAGTCGCCATATTCGCCAAACGAATGTCCAGGACGTCTCCGACTCCAACTCGATAGATCGAGGTTGGGCCGGCAGCATGCGCAGAACGCACGTTGGCAGGCGGCGCCGGATTGTTGATGGTTAAACTCGTCGGCTTGACGAGACGTGGTTGCACGGCTGAGTTCTTTTGAACATCAACGGCGGTTGATTGTGCTGGTTTCGCCACGAACGGGCTCGACTTGGGTGAAACGGCTGAGTCTCCCCACACGGGTTTCGGCGCACTAGCAGCCTGCGAACCGCCCGCATCCCGGTTCGGGATAACTGTGCGACCTCGTGACGTAGAATTCTGGTTCTCCTGGACCACGGGCGGCGCAGCCGTTACGCGAACTCGAACCTGGTTTTGAGCGGCGGCCGGAATCACCGCCAGCAGGAAAGGTAAAGCGAGGGAAAGTTTTTTCATGGTGACACTCGACTCCGGGATTTTGAAAGGCAGATTCGGCCTCGGGCAACGATGCCGAATTAGCTAGCTCCCGCGTAAATCACGGGCTCCTCAGAGTGAGTAAACGACGAAAAGCGCCGAGTTTCAGGAAAAGTGTTGGGACTTCATTGAGGGATTCGCGCGGTAATTTAGTCGCGGTTTGGCCGCGGCAGGAGTTCTCCGGCCAATTGGATACCTTCAGTGCCGCTGTCGCGAACGGCTTTCGCGACTGCGGCCAATGATGCCCCGGGCTCTTGCTGCGCTAACTTGAGGACCATCGGCAGATTTACGCCCGACACCACTTCCACTGAATCGTCGTCCAGGAACATCGACGCAACATCCGTAGGCGCGCCTCCGAACATGTCGGTAATCAAGAGCACACCGTTGCCTTGAGATACTCGCGCGATCGCTCGTTCCAACTCGTGACGGGCCACGTCCACATCGTCATGCCAGTCGATCGATGCAGAAGTGATATGAGAGAGATGTTTTCCGAGGATCATCTCAGCCGCGGCAAGGAATTCGCTACCGAGATGTGCGTGCGAGACGATCACGCCGCCCACCAATGGTGGCGGGGCTCCTTGATTCTTTGCGTCAATTACCTTCATCGAAACTATTTGCCGGCTCGGGTTGCTTGCTGCACATCACGGTGGACGGCATGAGCATCGAATCCGGCCCGCCGCAATCGCGACGTCAGTTCGTTTGCAATCATCACCGAGCGATGACGCCCGCCCGTGCATCCGATTCCCACCGTGAGATACGATTTTCCTTCGCGCTTATACTGCGGCAGGAGATAGTTGAGCAGGTCCGTGAAACGCGCGACGGTCTCTTCGACCTCTGGTTGAGATTTCAAATAGTTGATCACGCGCCGATCGTTTCCGGGTAGGCTCTTTAGCTCTGCGACAAAGTAGGGATTCGGAAGATGACGGACATCGAACAGAAGCTCCATCTCTCGCGGTGGACCGAATTTGTGTCCGAAGCTCAGGACTTGCACGCGCAGCGGCACGTCATCGGCTGAGGGTCTGAATCTTTCCAACAGAACTTTCCTCAGCGAGTGGACCGTGTGATCGGAAGTATCGATAACCTCGTCAGCGAGCGCACGCACCCGTTTCATCGCCGCCCGTTCCGTGCGGATCGCGTCGCGCAATCCTTTGCCGCGTTCCGCCGGGTGCGGACGCCGCGTTTCGCTGAACCGCCGCGCAAGGATTTCGTCTGATGCTTCGAAAAACAGAACGGAAACCGTCAGGCCACGCTTTCGCAAACTGCGAAGTTGTTTCGCGAAATCAGCAAGAAAGTGGCCCTCGCGAAAGCTGATCACCAGCGCCGCTCGATCAATTCGACCGCGCTCGTCCTCGCCGGCTTGCACCAGTCGGGCAAATGTAGGCAACAAGGTTAGCGGCATATTGTCGACACAGAAATAGCCGAGATCTTCAAATGCATCCATCGCGGACGTCATGCCTGAACCACTGAGGCCCGTGATAATCACTACGTCGGGAGAAGATCCGCCGCGCCTGATGTCTCGCTTTCGTTTCATCGCTTGATTAGATTCGCACCAATTTAGTGCGAACGGCTGGCCAACACAAGGGCATGAAAAAGGAGCGCCATCAATTGAAGCGCTCCTTCGGAAGATTCAAGTCACTCGATGACCTACGGTTCAATCAAACCGAAATTGCCATCGCGGCGCTTGTAAAGAACGCCGAGCCGGTTGGTGTCGGAATCGCGGAACACCACGAATTGATCGGTCCTGTCGGTTATCTCAAGCGCAGCCTCCTCCGCGGTCATTGGTTTCACTGAGTAACGTCGCGCTGGAATAATGCGCACCGGGGGCGGCGTGGCCTGGAGCTGCCCGTCCGGATTCGGTGCCACCGCAGATGTCTTCCGCGCGTGTTGCTTCCGGTCGATGATCCGCTTCTTCAGTTTGAGCGCTTGCTTCTCGATCTTTCCCACCGCGCGGCTCAAAGCCATGTACATGTCGGCATTTGTGTCACTTGCCGTGAGCGTGTGGTCTCGCCAGTACACAATGACCTCGCCGATTTGCCGGTTCTTCTGAACTTCGAGAATCACATGCACGCGCGGTTCGGTTCCGTTAAAAATGTTGTCTAGTTTTTTGAATTGCTCTTCAACATGACGGCGAATTGCTGGGGTTACCTCAACGTGGCGTCCGGTATATTCAAACGTCATTTGGTTTCGCCTCTTCCTGGTTCGTCGCAAGACCAAGTTGCGATCCCCACCCGACTCGCGCGTCGCGATGTTTACAAAACTGCGCGACGCTCGCGCGATCCTGGGATATTCATTTGATCGCGATATTTCGCAACCGTCCTGCGCGAAAGTTTGATTCCATCTTTCACAAGAATTTTTACCACCTGATCGTCGGTAATTGGGTTGTGAGAGTCTTCTTCTTCTATCAATTTTTTGATCTTTAGCTTGATTATACGCGTTGAAACTTCTTCGCCCTCTTCGTTCAGCATGCCTTCCGTGAAGAAGCGCCGCAGCTCAATTACACCCTGCGGAGTGTGCGCGTACTTGCGATTGACGACTCGGGAAACGGTCGACAAATGCATACCAATGTCCTCGGCAATGTCTTTCAACATCATCGGTTTGATGTATTCCACGCCTTTGTCCAGAAACTCTCGTTGCCGATTGACGATTGATTCCACCACGCGGTAAATCGTCTGACGGCGATGCTCGATGTTGCGCAGCAGATCGACGGCGGAGCGCATCTTCTCTTTGATAAAGTCGCGCGTCTCTTTCGTGACGCCCTGCGCGAGCATCTGCTGGTAACTCGGATTAATGCGCAAGCGCGGGCTGCCGTCGTCGGCGAAATAGATTACGTAGTCGCCGTTCTCGTCCAGCTTCTCGATGTAAATCTCAGGCGAAATCAGAATCGGCTCTTCAGCGGAGTAGCGCCGGCCCGGATACGGATCCAGTGTGCGGATAAATTGTAATTCAGCGGCGAGCGTTTCGATGTTTACACCAGTCTGCTTCGCGAGGTGCGGCAGCTTGTGCTGTTGCAGACTCTCGAGATGGTCGCGAATCAGTCTCGTCGCCAATCGTTCGCTTTCACCGCGGGCTTCGAGTTGCGCCAGCAGGCACTCGCGCACATCGCGTGCGCCACAGCCAACCGGCTCGAGCTTTATCACCAGCTGCCGAGCGCGCTCAACGGTTTCTTCTGACCAACCACCCTGCGCCGCGATCTCTTCGTTCGTGGCGTTCAGCCTTCCTTCTTCGTCGAGATTGCCGATGACGGTTTCGGCGGCGTCGCAAACGTCGCCCTCTGCACAGTCCATGTGGAGCTGCCATTCGAGGTGTTCAGCCAGTGAAGGCGGCCTTGTGAGGAATTGTTCGAAAGTGGGCGCGTCTTCTTTGTATTCGAACTCCTGAGTCTTGTAGCCCGGATCAAGATAGTCCTGAAACTCGCGCCCGAAATCGACTTCTTCAAAAGCATCGCGCACAGCTTCGGTCGCCACTTCCTCGCCGGCCTCAGCGACAGCAGTTTCGACATCGCCCTCAAACTCTCCACTCGGAGCAACGTCAGCCTCCCCTTCGGCGAATGCTATTTCCGAATCACCCGCGCCATTCGATGCCGGTGCGCCGGCTTCAGGCGCAGAGCCTTCGACGGTCGGCCCTGGCAGGTTGTCCAGATCACCGCCGCTCGCCATGTGGTCGAGAATCTTCTCCGCCAGTTCGCGGGCCTCTTCTTGCGTCGCGACTTCCTCGAGCACCGGGTTCTCGTTCAGTTGCTGCTGGATCAAGTCGGTTAGCTCGAGCGAAGTCATCTGCAACATCTCGATGCGCTGGCGCAATTGCGGGGTCAGCACGAGCCGCTGCGAAAGACTGGTGGTTAACCTAACTGACATAGTCGGTGAATGTGCTCTAACTGCCGGGGATTGCGTGCGGGAATCCCGCGTGGAGGGATTATAACCCAATCGCGCGGCAATCGCGCATCGGCTTACATTCGGAACTTTTCGCCTAAATAGAGTCTTCGAACCTCGGCATCCTCTGTCAAGTCACGCGGCCCGCCGGAGCGGAAAATCTTTCCGTCGGCCATGATGTATGCCCGATCAGTCACGCCGAGCGTTTCACGCACGTTGTGGTCGGTCACGAGAATTCCAATGCCGCGGCCACGCAAGTAAAGGATTACATTCTGAATATCATCCACGGCTTTTGGATCGATGCCGGCGAACGGTTCGTCAAGCAGAATGAACTGCGGCTCGGTGGCGAGGGCGCGCGCGATCTCAGTGCGACGGCGTTCACCGCCGGACAGTGATTCGCCGCGCGTGTTGCGCACATGTTCGATCCCGAACTCCTGAAGCAGCTCTTCGACGCGCTTCAGTTGCTCGCGTCGCCGCAGTCCCATCGTCTCGAGCACCGCAAGAAGATTTTCAGCAACGGTTAATTTGCGAAAGACCGAAGGCTCCTGCGGCAAATAACCGAGACCAAGCCGCGCTCGCAGATACATCGGCAGGCGCGTGATGTCTTCGTCGGCGAGCGAAATGCGGCCGGCTTCGGACGCTTCAAGCCCGACGATCATGTAAAAGGTCGTCGTCTTTCCCGCGCCGTTCGCGCCAAGCAAACCGACAACCTCGCCGGGCTCAACGTGCAGCGTCACATCGTCGACGACGCGCCGACGGCCATATGATTTGCGCAAGTTGAAGGCGGCCAGCGCACGTGCTGAAGGAACCCTGGCAACGTCCCGCGACGATTCTAGTTTCGCGGGTGCTGTTGTCGGCGCTTCGATCGTTTGTGACAAAGGGTTCTTCCTTGTGCCTAATTGGTTGCCGTCTCAAGGTGCAGTTTACTCGCTCGCACCGCGGCGACAAACTCCTTGATCCGCGTATGGTCTTTCTTGCCAGGCAAGATTTCCAACGCGCTACACGCATCGACGGCGTAAGGCCGCACTGCCGCGATTGCTTCGGCGACATTCTCGGGTGAAAGGCCGCCTGCGAGAAACACACGCGGCAGCTTCTGCGCAGCTTCACGCCCGGCCGTCCAATCCGCAACTTGTCCGGTTCCGCCGCGCAGCCGGCGATCGTAAGCATCGACCATGAATGCGTCGACTGGGAATTGACTCAACGAGGCAATGTCGATAGGACCATTGACACTCATAGCCTTGATGACGAATTGCTGGGGCGACATCTCTTTTAGTTGCGTGCAAAAATCGATTGTCTCGTCACCATGAAGTTGAATTCCATCCAGTTTTGCTTCGTTCACAATTCGAATCACGCTCTCGACGGATTCATTTACGAAAACCCCGACGATAGTCATCGGTCGATGCTGAGCACCGCGATGCGATCGAACCGCTTCGATGATTTTGCGCGCATTGCTCAGTTCGATAAATCGCGGGCTGCGCGGGTAGAAGTTGAATCCGAGCATATCCGCGCCTGCTTCAATCGCCGCGTGTGCGTCTTCGAGGTTGGTGATGCCACAGATTTTTGCGAAGACTGATCGCGGCGAAAGTGGCTCCGTTTCGCCAATAAATTCGCGCACGGCCCGAGCCGGGTCAGACGCGCGCATCAAACTCTCGCCGATCAGAAAGCCGCTGTAACCAATTTCGCGCAGTCGTCGAACTTCATCAAGTGTCAGCCCGCTTTCGCTGACGAGAATGGCATCCGGCGGCGCAGAGCGCGCGAGCAAAGTTGAAGTCGCAGTGGAGACTTCGAACGTGCGCAGGTCACGATTGTTAACGCCAATCAGACGGGCGCCGCAGTTCATCGCGCGATCAAGTTCGTCTTTTGTGTGGACCTCGACGAGTGCGTCGATGCCCAGTTCATCTTCGGCAATTTCGCGAAGTCTTCGCAGCGTTTGATCGGTAAGTGCAGCCACGATCAGCAGCAAAGCGTCCGCGCCCGACGCTGCTGATTCGTAAATCTGATATTCGTCGAAAATGAAGTCCTTACGCAGAAGGGGAAGGGAAGTCGCCGTGCGAATTCGACGGAGATCAATCAATGACCCGTCGAAATAATCCTCTTCAGTCAAAACCGAAATCGCGGCCGCACCGCCTGATTCATACATTGTCGCGATTGTCTGTGCGTCCGCCTGAGGATTGATCTTTCCCTTCGAGGGCGAGCGCCGCTTGAACTCGGCGATGATGTTGGCCCGACTTCTGTTGCGCAGCGCCTCAACCAGACGATGAGACCTTCCCGCCCGAAACTGGCGAGCGAGTTCGCGGAGCCGCTCGAGCGGCAAGCGCGCTTTTGCCGCCGCCAGGCGTTGTCGCTTCACCTCGATTATTTCTGAAAGAAAATCCATTCGATAAATCTACTCGCTTGCTTCGTTTGAGAGTCGACTCAGTTCGTTGAGCTTTTCGAAAGCGCGGCCCGTATCGATGCTTTCTGCCGCGAGGCGGATGCCTGCTTTCAAATCCGGCGCGCTACCGCCGACATGCAGAGCGGCGGCGGAGTTGACCAGGACCAATAGCCGCGCTTCGTCGCGCCGCTTTCCGCTCAGAACATCTTGAATGATTGACGCATTTGCGTCCGCGTCTCCACCGCCGAGTCCGTCAATGGAACCTCGGTTGATTCCAAAGTCTTCAGGCTCGATTTCGAACTTGCGCACTGCCCCGTCAGTCGCTTCAGCCACGAACGTTTCGCCGGCAACTGTGACTTCATCGAGTCCATCTGCGCCATGTACCACCCACGCGCGCTCGGTTCCAAGCAATGCCAACGCGCGGGCCATCGGCTCGATTTTTTCGCGGTCCGACACACCGACGATTTGGCGCGGCGCGCCGGCCGGATTCGTCAAAGGTCCGAGCAAATTGAACGTCGTCTGTACGCCCAGCTCTCGCCGAATGGCCGCCACGCGCGCGGTCGCCGAATGATACAGCGGCGCGAACATGAAGCAGATTCCGATCTCGTTCAGAGTTTTTTCGGACTGTTCCGGCGCCACCGAGATGTTCACGCCCAGGGCCGCGAGCACATCGGCGCTGCCGCACTTGCTGCTCGCGGCGCGATTTCCATGCTTGGCGACCGGCAATCCTGCGCCCGCAATCACGAAAGCAGCGGCAGTCGAAACGTTGAAAGTCTTCGCACAACTTGAGCCGGTTCCAGCCGTGTCGATAAACCGCTCGTGCCGTGAGTTGATGCGTACTGAACGCGCTCGCATGCCTTCCGCAAGTCCAGCCAATTCCTCTACGGTTTCACCTTTCAGTTTGAGTGCGACGAGCGCCGCCGCAATTTGTCCATCGGTCGCATCGCCGTTTAATAACGATTCGAGCAGGCCGTTGGCTTCGCGGCGCGAGAGGCTTTCGCCGCGCATCAGCCGCGACAAGAAGTCTTTAAGTCTGAAGTCTGAAGTCTGGGGTCCGTTGATTAAAGTTGGCATTTCCATGCTCGTTAATTTTCGCACTAAACCCGCGACTCCAGACTCGGCACTCCAGACTCAAAGACTTAGAAAGTTCGCGAGCAGTTTCTTTCCTTCCGTCGTCATGATTGATTCCGGATGAAACTGCACGCCTTCAACCTTCATCTTGCGATGTCGCAAGCCCATGATCGTCCCGTTTGGCGTCGTCGCGGAGATCTCAAGACAGTCTGGCAAGCTTTCACGCTCGACGATCAGCGAATGGTAACGTCCGGCGCTGAAGTTTTGCTCCAAACCTTCGAAGACGGTCTTCCCGTCATGCTGCACTACGGACGATTTTCCATGAAACAAGCGCGGCGCGCGCACGACCCGGCCGCCGAAGACTTCGCCAATTGCCTGATGGCC
>DASYTZ010000321.1:0-5075 GCA_036001745.1 Pyrinomonadaceae bacterium | reverse complement strand
AGACTAAGTCCGGAGCGCGCCACCACCTCTTCGCCCGTCAGCGCGCCGCTGTTTACAGCTCGCAGGAAGTAATTCAAAAGACCCTGACCGGTCGCCGCGTCGTCGAACACGTCGCCAATCAGTGTGGCCTTAGCGGCCTTCTCGACAAAATTGCGCAGGCGTTCGGAGGCGGCGTCCAGACTCTGGAGAAAGAAAGAATACATTGCGGCGTAGCGGATGGGCAGTTGGGCGGGATGCAAGTCCCAGCCCTGATAAAACCCGCCGATGAGCGAATGCTGAATGTGATCGAAATGCAGCTTCCACGCGCGATGCACGACCGCGCGGTTCTCTTCGATTTGATCCTGAGTGAGCGGCGCGCCTCCAGTTGCCCGATGTGGTCCGACCGGCATGATGTTCGTCGCGCCGTCCGACAACCAGATGCCGGTGCCGGAAAACGAAACCTGCATCATGTGCTTCGCGAAGTCGCATGTGGGATGCATCATGTGCTGATGCGCGGCAGTGATGCTGCAACTGGCCGTGTAATCGTAAGTGCCGAAGTGCGCCGCGATGCAACGACCGCGCGCCGCGCGCAACAACAACGGTAAGTTGATACGACCCTCCGCGTTGATGATCGATTGCGTAGTTTCGATCATCATTTCCATCTTCAACGAACCTCCGGCCAACCCAGTTTCTTTCTCCAGCAGATCGAAAATGTCCGCGAGCGCGACCACTTGTTCCACGCTCGTGATCTTCGGTAACGTGACGACAAAATTGTCCGGTAGTCGGCCGCCAGTCTTTGCCGCTAAAGTCGTCGTGAAGATGTCCAGCGTGCGGTAGCTTCTCGTCCGCAGTTCTTCATTGAACGGTTTGATACGAATTCCGATGAATGGCGGCAGCGTGCCGGCTTCCATACCTTTCGCTACTTCGTTCGCTGCTGATTCCGCATGGCCATCTTCCTCGGCGTCAGGGCGATTGCCATAGCCATCTTCGAAATCAATCCTGAAATCCTCGACCGGCTCGCGCTTCAATTTGTCTTGCACGCGCGTGTAAATCGTGTGCGCCAGCCAGGCCGCTTTGTTCTCTGCTCGAACTGCTTCGGGCTCGTGTTCCAAACGATGCTTCAATCCCGTCGCGTAATCCAGAACATCCGGCAATTCCTCAGAAAAGGGCAGACCAATAGCGCGCGCGAATACCACAAAGTCCGACGCGTTTTCCGCCAGGGCGCGTTCGGCAACCTGTCCCAGCCGCTTCGCCGTGTCCGCGCGAAACAGATGCGCGCCGCCGTAGACGGTGTGAACTGCCTGGCGGCGACCCGTCTCGCCGGGATAGTTTTGGGCGGCCGAAACGTTGGCGTCTCGCAGGCGCTCAATCACAGGCCGCAACACGTCTTCAGATAGAGAAGGCTGCATTTACTGTCTATTCTCCAAAGCAGAAACCAGAATCGTTGAGCAGAATGCTCCAGACTTTATGATCAAAACTCGGCTGCTCGCAAACCGTGCGGGCAAGTGAAGTGGCAGGGGCGTCTCGCCCGTGAACCTCGCGCAAGATGCGCGTGCCACCTCAAAAACAAAAAGGGCACGGCGCCCCGTGCCCTTCGTTACTTAGGACTGGCTAAATGCTACGCGACGCCGACTGCGGCGCCGGGATAACTGTTGCCTAGTTTCCCTGGATCGCCTTCGGCCAACGTATTCACCAGTTCCTGATGAAAATAATCGTGCCGCGCGGCCACCGGCGGCGCGACGCGCTTTTCGTACATCTGGCGCGAACGATCGATGTCCTCGCGCAAACGTTCGTAAATATCGCCCCGATTGCGACCTTCGCTTACTTTCTGCTCATTGTAGAGTTTGATTTCCGACACGAGCAGCCGCGCGAAACGCCGCGCATCGTTGTGCAGCCGGCGTTCTTCGTCGCTGACATCGACCGGCAGGTCGGCATCAGCAGAACCATAGCGCCGAGAGCTTCCGAGCGGAGTGGCGTACTGCGCGGTGAACACTGGTTCAGCCGGTTGCGCGGCTCGCACCGGAGCTTCAACTGTGGGCGGCTGCTCGACCGCCGGCGCTTCGGGTTCTGGTTCAACTTCGGGTTGCGCTTGAACTTCCGGCTCGGCTTCAACTTCGGGTTGCGCTTCAACAATCGGGGTTTCGGCGGCGGCCTCTTCCGTTTCCGCGGCGACTTCGGCGCGCGTTGGCTCGACATACTCGCCTTCCGTCGCCGGCTCAACGTGCGGCGCGTAAACACTTTCTTCAGCCTGCGCTTCCGAAGTCTCTGGTGCGGCAGGCGGAGATTCGATCTCACTCGCCGTTTTCTCTGTTGGTGTCGTGACCTGCGGCGGTTGCGCCACGCGCGCAGATGAAACCAACTCGATGGCGATCGCGCCCACCTGGGTGAGCACCTCCAGCGCGTCCAACTGAATCGCCTCGCGATGTGGCCAAGCAGAGTCGGCGTAAAGCACCGCCACAACTTTTTTGCGCACGACAAGCGGCACCGCGGCGAGTTGTTGAGCCTCGCCACCGAGTTGCTCAACCAAAGAACCGTCGTCAGCTCGCGTGCCGGAAGATGTTTCGGTCGCTGCCGCTCGTGCTGCCTGACTGATCACGGTGCTTCCCGAAAGCGGCAGCGCCACTCCCGATACAGCTTGCAAATCGTTCCGATTGCTCGCCTGGCACATGCGCCACGCAATCGCCCGGTCGCTTTTGATGACAAACAGCACGGTGCGATCGGCGAACTGCGCAGAGTTTCTCAAGAGCGCGCCCAGGACATCGCTCTGAGTTCGCTGGTTCTTGATGTCATCGATCGCGTTCTTGAGCAGCGAAAGATCTGCGGGAGCCGGCGGCGCGGGCGCGGCACCGCTGAGCTTCTGCTCGCGGGCGGCTTGCAGGTGCGCCGAGATCGCGGATTGTAGCGGCGTGTTCGTACGCTCCGACGACGCAGTGCTTTCGCGCAGGCGCCCAAACGCATCGTTGAATTCGGTTTGTAGCCGGGCGAGTTGTTCGTCAATCACTCGCAGCCGTTCATCGAGGTAGGTTTCGATTAATTTGAGAAGACTGTTCTCTAATTCTTCGCTCACAGTGGTTGATGGTCCTCCAGATGGGCCCGGCTGTGGCGCCAAGCCGCGAAGATCGATTATGGAGGCCGCCGCAAACAGGCGTCAAGAACCTTTTTCCGTCGGCTGGTCGCGCACCGTCTGGCTGTCGAATCTGAAGCTAGGCCGGTAGACCCTTGCGCGCGATCGCCGCCATCACTTCGCAAAAGCGATCCAGCTCAGGAAGCGTCGTGTAAAGATTCGGCGTGATGCGCAGGCCCTGGAATTCTTCGTGCACGATGGGCGTGGTGAAGATGCGGTACTTGTCGAAGAGGTAACTGCCAATCTTTCCCTGATCCAACCCTTCGATTTGTACGTTGGCAATCGCGCACATCTGCGCGGGATCGAATGAAGTATTGAAGCGGACTTTCGGGAAGCCTTTGAGTTTGTCCATCCAATAGCGCGAAAGATATCGCAAGCGCGCTTCCTTGCGCTTGCCGCCGATGCCGTGGTGAAAAAGGAGCGCCTCGCCGATCGCCAACTTTGGCGCCGCAGAATGCGTGCCGATTTCTTCGAACTTGCGAATGTCTGATTTCTGTTTGTCTTCGGCAGCGAACAGCGGCCAGACTTTTGCAATCTTGTCTCGCTTGACGAAGAGCAAGCCCGTTCCCTTCGGTGCGTACAACCATTTGTGCAGGCTCGTGCCGAAGTAGTCGCAATTCAAATCTGGTTGTTTGAAATAAAACTGCGCGAAGGAATGCGCGCCATCGACAATCGTTTCGATGCCGCGCGCCCGGGCCATCTCGCAGACGGCCCTGACCGGCGTGATCTGCCCCGTGATGTTCACCTGATGCGCAATTTGGATTAGCCGCGTGCGCGGAGTGATCGCGCGCTCGAAGGCGGCCGTGATCTCGTTGATGTTCTGCGGCGGAATAGGAATCTTGATCAGACTGAGCTTAATGCCTTCGCGTCGCTCGCGCTGACGAATTGTCGTCAACATGCGGCCGTAGTCCTGTGTTGTGGTCAGCACTTCATCGCCGGACTTCAAATCCATTCCGAGCAGCAAAGTCTCCAGTGATTCAGAAGCATTACGCGTGATGGCAATCTCTTCGCGATCACAACCGAACAGTTCCGCCAGCCCGGTACGGATCGTTTCCGACTGCGGCTCAAGAATCTGCCACATCGTGTAGGCGGTCGCGTCCTCCTGCTGCCAGATGTACCGCACCAACGCTTCAGTGACGATGCGTGGACTGGGGCTAACGCCGCCGTTGTTCAAATTGATAATGCCGCGCGTGACAGTGAACGCGTTCTGGATTGTTGACCAGTAGTCTTCGTCCGCGGCCGCCTGTGCCGGCGTCAGATGCGCGACGGATTTCGTTGCCGCCTGAATATCCCGTAAGAGCGAAGCTATGGTTGATGATGAAAGCGCAGCCAGCCCAAGCGACTTTCCGGCGAGCGAGAGAAAGTTGCGTCTGGGGAATTGTGTTGTCATTTGTATTTACCGAACGAAACATTTCAACCACGGAGGACACAGAGGAGAATCAAAAACAGATAATGCTCGGGTAATTCTTCTCTGTGTCCCTCTGTGGTTAATTATTAGCCAAGGCCGCCGCCGGCATTTCCACTTCGTAGCCCGCCTTGATCCACGCACTCGTTCCACCGGTGACGTTCAGCAAGTCTTTGAAGCCGAACGACTGCATGATGCTCGTCGCCGCACTCGAGCGATAGCCGCCGGCGCAGATGACCGCAGTCCTTGTCGACGAATCGAGCTTGAGAGATGGCAACGTCTCACCAAGCTTCGACAACGGCGCGGTAATCGCGCGGGGAGCGTGGCCACTCTCGTACTCCCGCGGTCGCCGCACGTCGATCACCTGAAGCCGGGGGTTAGTCTCGATCAGTTCCTTGAGTTCGCTGACGCTTATTTGCGGAACCGTCGCTACCCCCAGGCCCGCGTCCTTCCACGCGTCCATGCCGCCGGCGAGATAACCCTGCACATTTTCCAGGCCGACACGGGCGAGGCGCATCTGCGCTTCCGTCGCTTTCGCTTCTGATTCAGAAACGATCACGATATTCG
>DASYTZ010000320.1:0-4527 GCA_036001745.1 Pyrinomonadaceae bacterium | reverse complement strand
GAGCTTCCGGGCACGATCGAGATGTTCATGCGCGTCTTTGTATTGTCCGATCGTGAAGTAAAGATAGCCGAGGTTGTTTTCGACCCGAGCGAGATAACGGATGTTTCCCGCCTTCTCGTGATAAAAGCTGGCCGCGGCATTTTCGATGAGGGCTTGATCAAAAAACTCGCTTCGACCTTCCGCTACCGCAAGTCTCCTAAACAAGAGAGCGAATGCCATATGAAAGGATCCTTTAAGAGCATCATTCTCACTTTGGTCTACAAGCGGTGCTGCTTCGTTATAGAGTCGCAATCCTTCATTTAGTCGACGGGAATCTGTTTCAACAATACCTGCACGAATCAGAAGTATCGCCTTCAGCTCGGAGTCATGACTGTCCAAGAGATTTAATGCATTTGCCAGAGTGATACGGGCCTCGTCATAAGAACCTTCGCGCCAATAACACAGCGCAAGTTCGCCACGCGCTTCGGCCACTCGGCGAGCTTCTTTAAGTTTCTCGAATATCTCAATGCTCTTTGTGATTAAGTCTTTTGCAGTCTCCTGGCTCCCTTCACTCTGATCCGCGCCACCAAGCCATCCCGCCAAGGCGCCAGTTCGCAGTAATAACTCCGCCTTCGTGGATTCATCTAGACCCTCCACGTTTGGCGATTGGGTGCGCTCAGGCCAAAACTCACCGAGAGCTTCGTAAGCGGCTTCGTATTCACCTGCCTTCTCAAGTTGTTTGGCCAATTGGCACGCAAGTTCGGCTCGCTGGATAACTGGGAGATCACGACTCTGGTTTCTAAGGGAGGTTAACTGGGACGTTAAGTTCATGTGAGGCCTGCCTTTCTACATGAGTGATAAGATTATTGCGTCGCGAAGCATGCGTACCATTCTGATTGGAGTAAACCCAATCAGCCGGCTGAATCACGCTTCGTCTTGGTCGTTTAGAAAACTCGCAACACCCAATTCACTAGCCTAAGGAGAAAAACATGAACAAGCTACAAAGACTAATTCTCTCTTTCACCTTGATGTCTGTTCTTGCCGTGGCCGTCTTCGCGGGCGAGACGCCAACACCGCCGTGTGCGCCCGGTGAAACGCAGGGACCGCCGTGCAGCTCTCAGTCCGTCAGTGACGGATCAACTGTTACTGGCGAAGTGAACAGCCCACCAGCTTCTGACGTGGACGTTATCGGCATCGCAGAAATCGCGCTCGGGTCGTTGCTGCTTTTCTGAGCCAACTATCTAGCGCGTAGCGTCTGCTCCCGCTAGTGTTCGTCAACCAAGAAATCTTTCGATTGCCATCGATGTGCTCACTGGCAATGCGTCATTAGTGTGCCTAACTTCTTGTTCGAGAGTGCCCGGGCTAGCCAAGAGTATTGCAACGCGCCCTCCGAGCGGCGGCAGAATAGACTCAGCTTGAATTTCGCGCAACCACATACGTTGGCGATGGAAGCCAAAGACCTGAAACGTAGGACATTAGCGTTTACTGCAAGGATGAGCGCGAGTGACGTTTTTGTGAAAAGCTATACCTGAGCTGCTCGAATCGGCTGGCCGATTTCGGCAATTGAGGTCGCGGGAAGTGTTCTTATGCCGACGTCGATCGGCTCATGGCTTTCGCACTACCGATGACCGTTGGCTCCGTATCAGCGAGGTGCTGTCTCGGCGTCAGAGTAATGCCGGCCATGTTCGCGAACAGCTCTTCGTAGCGGTCAACCACGTACTCCCAATCGTACTTCTCCTGAACGCGGGCCTGAGCGCGGTTACGATACGCGTGGACGAGCGAGCCGTCGCGCAACACGCGCTGAAGTTTCTCAGCTAAATCAGTTTCGTCGGCGTAAGGAATGCCCGCGTCACCGACGGCTTCGATATTCTCCGGCGCGGCCAGCGTCAACACGCAATTGCCGAAACCCATAGCTTCGAGCAAGGCCGGATGCGTGCCGCCGACCTCTGTGGCATGCACGTAGCAGTAAGCGTTCTGCTGGAGCGCTCGGTAGTCGCGGCCAAACACAAAGCCCGTGAACACAATTCGTTTGTCGCCGCGCGCCCGAGCTTTCAGATTCTTGATGTACTCGTGGGCGTAGGGTGCGTCGCCGACAATCAAAAGCTTGTGCGCCGTGCGTACGCGTTTGAATGCCTCGATTACAAGGTGTGCGTTGTTCTCGGGCTCAAGCCGCGACACGTACAGTACATAGCGGTTGGGTTCGACGCGCCAGCGCCTGACCATCGGATCCGGCCGGCGTTCAACGTCAGCGCCATACGCGATCATTGTCGACTCAGCGCCATAGCGCGTCTGGTAGTAATCCTGAATTACGCGAGCATCGGTCACCGTTTCATTCGGCAGGATTGTCGCCAGGCGCTCTGCCAATCGGTAATAACCGCGCGCGATCCAGTTCCACTTCTTCCGCTTGTGCTCCAGACCGTCAACATTGATCACGACCGGGGTTCCGGTGAAACGCAGGATGGGAGCAAACGGTGCGTTGGCCGCATTACAAATCAACGCCGCATCATATCGTTTCGGGACTGCTCGTAACGCGGAAAGAAACGCATGCACGACAGTATCGAAGTACTTGTGGCGAATGGTCGGCAGGACCTCCAGGCGGACGCCCTGAAATTCCAATTGGCGCGGACTCGTGTAATGCGCTCGGCAGTAAACGGTTACTTCGTGGCCGCGGGCAGCCAAACGCGTAGAGAGATGTTCGGCGAAAGTTTCGAAGCCGCCATAGTTGGCGGGTATTCCACGCGTTCCGAGAATCGCGATGCGCATAAGCGGGCGGGGAAGTTCTACATAAAACCACAAAACCGGCTAACGCGTCGAGCAAAAAACGCTCGACGTTTGATATTTCACAGATGGTCCTTGCCACCTGCGCGCGAACTAGGACTCGAGTCCTGAACTGGCTCGTTCGTATGCATGCAAAGTTAGCCGCGCCGTCGTCTTCCAATTGAACAACTTCGCTCGTTCGAGACCTTTGACGCGCAATTGCGCGCGATAGTCTGGGTTTTCGATTAGCTCGGCCAAGCCTTCGGCAATCGCCGCCTCATCAAACGGATCAACCAGAACGCCGGCCGCTCCGACAACTTCGGGCAAACTGGTTCGGTTGCCCGCAATCACCGGCGTGCCGCAGAGCATTGCTTCGACGACCGGCAACCCGAAGCCCTCAAAATACGATGGATATGCGAAGCACAGCGCGCCGCTGTATAGCGCCGGCAGATCTGTTTCGGGCACGTAACCGACAAACAGAATGTCTTTGCATGCGTCGGTTTGTTTTGCCGCGCGAATCGTTTCTGCTTCGAGCCAGCCCCGTTTTCCTGCCAGCACCAGTTGCGGCAACGTTAATCCAGTTCGGTTATTCCGCAAGGCCGCGTACGCATTGATCAACCGCACGAGATTCTTGCGCGGCTGAATTGAGCCAAGCGCCAGAATGTAGTCGCGCTTAATGCCGTAAGTCAGTCGAATTCGTCGCAGTTCTGTCTCATCTGTGACCGCGGCAAAATGAGACGGCGCGGCGGCCGGCGTAACGGAAACGCGTTCAGAATCGATCTTGTAAGTTTCAATTATGTCCCGCCGCGAGAATTCCGAGAGAGTTAGAATTTGTGCGGCGTTGCGCGCGGTGCGCCGCACGGTTACCCGAAGTTGAGTGCGGCTGCGGCGGTTGAAAGTTTCCGGAAGATGTTCGAATGAAAGATCGTGAATCGCGGCGACAACCGGACATGGCGCAAAGGGTGGAGCAGTGTATTGAACGTGAAGTACGTCAACGGGATTCTTCCGCAGTTCTGCTGAAAGGGTTATCGGGATGCGCACCAGCGGCGTGTGCGGCAGCGTGCGCTTTACCTGGAAGTTCGGCCAGCGATTCCCGAATCGATCAAGCGCGGATCGTTTTGTGACATAGAGCGTGTATTGATTAGCTTGATCGATTTCAGCGAGGGCTTCGATCAGATTGACCGCGTAGGTTTCGTTTCCGGCTAACTGAGTGCCAACCGAATGGGCGTCGATGGCGATGCGCATGGATCGTGTCAGAAGCCCGACCGTCAGGGAGGGCCACTGCCGCAACTCGCCCTTCCTGACGGTCGGGCTTCTGACACTTATTCTGTGCCTTCGGCTGCTTCACCACCACCGCCGACCGCAGCGGCTTCGGCAATGTCACCGATCTGGCGCGTGTCGCGTTCCCGAATGCGCGCGGCTTTGCCGCGAAGATTGCGCAGGTAGTACAGCTTAGCGCGACGCACGTGACCTTTCTTAACCACGTCGATGTGATCGATAATCGTCGCGTGCAGCGGGAATATTCTTTCGACGCCGACTCCGAAACTTGTCTTGCGCACGGTGATTGTTTCGCGAACGCCACCGTGTTTCCGCGCAATGCAAACGCCCTCGAAAGCCTGCAAACGTTCTTTCGTCTCGGATTCTTTGATGCGGACGTGGACGCGGACGGTATCGCCCGGCTGAAAGTCCGGAATGTTATTTCGTAATTGTGTCTTCTCGACGGTGTCTAAGCGATTCATGATTAACTCCAAAAACTGTTCTTTGTACTTAGTGCTTCGTACTTTGATTTCT
>DASYTZ010000319.1:0-6471 GCA_036001745.1 Pyrinomonadaceae bacterium | reverse complement strand
GAACTTCTCGTCCGCTGACTGCGACGCGATGATCGTCCCCTCCAGCGTTTCCGCCAGTACGCCCTGGTAGCCATGGATCAGGGTCAACGATTCGGGCAGCGTGATTCCCCGGGCGGCGTTTGAGACTATCGAGTTCGTAGTCGAGTTCTGAACGCCGCTGGCCACGACTTGAGGCTGCCCAGCCGACGGCGATGGCGCGCTGGTCTGTGCCCATGCGATCGACGACGCGAACACGAGCACACAAAGCCCGGCGACCGCACTAACTGCGAGCCTGAATTGGCTACTTGCCGCTGTTCGAATTGCGCGATTGAATCTCATGCCTTGAAAAATATAACACGACTAATGCCACGCTTTCGGCAAATCGGGAAAGCGGCAAGATTTGATGCAAACGATTACGCGGCGGGATGCATTAATCGGCAGGCGCGCACACGCGCCAACTTTATTGACAGCGGTTA
This sequence comes from Pyrinomonadaceae bacterium, assembly GCA_036001745.1. Lineage (GTDB taxonomy): Bacteria > Acidobacteriota > Blastocatellia > Pyrinomonadales > Pyrinomonadaceae > UBA11740. The sequence goes on along the minus strand of DASYTZ010000319.1, from coordinate 6,016 downwards.
GTCGCGCTCCTAGAATCGCAACTGACTCGCGCATCGGTTGAAAAGCGAAAAATGCCAGAACAGGAGCCGGTCACCATCGATCGATTGCGCGCAACGTACGTTACGCGGCGCAAAGAGATCCGTGCTCGTCTTACCGAATTTGATCGGATTTGGAACAGCGGATCCGACGCGCGTCTGTGGGAAGAAATGGTCTATTGCATTTTCACCGCGGGATCGTCGGCCACGATGGGCTTGACGGCGGTCACGGCCGTCAGACCTTTGCTCGGTAACGGGAGCCGCGCCGCCATCACACGCGCATTGAAAAAGCCTCCCGCGTACCGTTTCCACAACGTCAGGGCAGCGCACGTGGTTACGACGCGCGAGTTTCTACGCGAGAACTTCTCCATGCGCCTCCGCGATCGGCTCAACAGCTTTCGCGATCCGACCGCACGACGCGACTGGCTCGCGCGCACGCGCGGCATCAAAGGCCTGGGATACAAAGAGGCAAGCCACTTTTTGCGTAATATCGGCTTCAAAGGTTACGGCATCCTGGATAAGCATGTCGTGCGCTGCCTGGCAGACCTGGGCGTGATTGATTCAGCAAAGCCGCCGACAACTCGCGCGCGGTATCTGGAAAGCGAGAGCCGGATGAAGGACTTTGCCAGGGAAGTCGGAATCAACTTTGACGAATTAGACCTCGCGCTCTGGTCTATGAAAACGGGCAAGATTCTGAAGTAACGATTGCGCGATCCGCATTCAGAGGGGTTCAAGATCATGAAGCTTTCCGCAAACCCTCCATCATTCTTTGTCAGGTATCGCCAAACCGTTCGGACCGGACTGTTCTTTGGTTTCTTTCTGCTGTTGAGCGTCACCGCTTTCGGGGACAGCAAGAAGGCGCTGCGGCAGGCGCAAAAGGCTTTGCGCTCCGGCGATTTTCAGCGCGCCGAACAGTTGTATCGCGAGATCCTGCAAAAAGACGATTACGATCGCGAAGCGCACCTCGGGCTCAGCAGGACCCTGCTCAAGCAAAGGCGGTTGCAGGAGTCGTTCGATCATGCGGCGCGCGTGGTTGCGGTCGATCCACTTTCCGCTCCGGCGCATGCTTTGCTCGGCTCGGCGATTCTTGCGGCGGGAGACTTTCGCTTGTCGCTCGAAGAATTTCGCACCGCGCTCACGCTCGACGATGACCAGCCCATGGCCATCGCGGGCTTGGCGATGATCGACTTTTACGAAAACCGAAACATAGCTGCGCTCGAGAAGCTCCGCCGCGCGGTCAATATGGATCCGGGCGAGCCTGATTACATCTTCAGTTTAGGCCAGGCGGCCGCGCGTTCAGAAAGGTACAAAGACGCTGCCGACGCGTACGAGCGGTTCCTGCTGATCGCTCCGCGCACCGATGCCGATCGGCGAGCGCGAATCAGGGGCCTGATCGATTTTCTGCTTTACCTGGGGCAGCAATCTTCACTCTACACCGTCAGCGGGCAGGAACGAACAGTGCTGCCATTTGAGTCGATCGACAATCGTCCGATCGTCAAGATTCGCGTTAATGGATCGAAAACACCGCTGCGTTTTGTTCTCGATACTGGTTCCGGAATGTCAGTAGTCTCGGACGAGACCGCCCGCAAACTCGGTCTGAAGCCCGTTGCCCGGGGCGGCCTGGCCAGGGCCATTGGCGGCGGCGGTCGTTTCGACATTATTTACGGCTATCTCAACTCAATCGATTTAGGGGAAATTCACATCGAGAACGTGCCCGTCTACATTCGCCGCTTCTACGACACGACCACGCAAGTAGATGGGTATCTGGGAATCGCGGCGTTGTCGCGCCTGGTGACGGCCGTGGATTACGGAAGCCGGCGGATGACGTTGGTTCGACAACGCAACAGCGCGGATCTGGGTTCGTTGATCGATCAAATCGCAACTACAGGAACGAGCAAGATCGTGGCGCGGCCCGGTATTGAAATCCCGGTCAGGACCACGTCCAGCGGATTCTTGAGCGGCGAAGTGACGATCGAAGGCATTAAGAAATCCCTCAACTTCATTATCGATACCGGCGCGACGGTCAGCGTGATTTCCGAACGCGCCGCCGAATTGGACGCGGCCGCCGAGTTTATTCAGCCGGATCGGATGCGTGTCTTTGGCGCTGCCGGTATTGCCGAAGATGTAAAGATGGCGTTGCTCCCGAGAGTGGCGATTGGCAGTTGTGCTCGCGAAAAAATCAACGCGGCGGTGCTCGACCTCGAGCCGATCAATGAAACTGCCGGATTTCAGCAGAACGGTATCCTGGGCGGGAATTTTCTGCGTCACTTTCGCATAGTCTTTGATTTTCAGCGCGCGATCGTGCGGCTGGAACCGTTGGATGGAATTAAATCCGCGAGTCCAACGATACCCCAGGAAACGGCCGGCTTATGAAACCGAGCGCCTATCTCGAAACGTCGGTAATCGGCGCGTATCTGGACAACGGAGAGCCGTTTCGTCGCGACCTCACGATGCGTTGGTGGGAGCACGAGCTGTCGCAATATCGCGCAGTGATCTCGCCGTTGGTTGTCCGCGAGTTGGAGCGATTGGAAGAGCCACATCGATCAGCCTACTTGAAATTGGTTGGTGGTCTCGAGCAAGTTGAGTTGACGGAGGAGTGCGCGATTCTGGCGGACGGTTATGTCTCGCGCGGAATTTTTCATCGCAAGTACATCGCCGATGCATTGCACGTAGCAGTTGCTTCGTTTCACAAAATCGATTATCTAGTTACATGGAACTTCGGACATTTGGCGAACGTGCGACGGCAAGCGCGAATTCGTTTGTTCAATACCGCCGCCGGATTTTTCGTTCCGATGATCGTGACGCCGGAGTTTTTGGTTTCTGAAGCGACCGAAAAACAGACCGCGTAGGTTCTGAGTTTTGAGTTCTGAGTTTTTTGCAATTTCTGATGCTGACGTCTGATCTCTGACTTCTGCTTCATGTACCGTCGCCCAAAATTTTTAACTGTCTTGATTCGCATTCGCGAGATCATGTCGCGCGAAGCAGATTACGATGTGGATCTATTCACCGAGATCGTCCGCTCCGGAGTTCAGCCCGAGCATGGAGCGGTGCGCAACATTCGCGGCTTCAGGAAACATGTGCCGCGCCAGGATCCACTCGATGAAAAGGAAGTTTCGGCGCCCAGGCGCGCTGCAAGATAGCGATGGACGCAACCTTTGAAACCATCGGCCTCGAAGTGCCGAGCGAAAAAGCCATCAACTTTCTCGCGGAGCGCGCCGAAAATCAGGGCGAAGCGAGCCAGTTGTCGCGGCGCGGCGCCGTTTTGCACGGGCGTTGCTGGAAACTGGGCGAGGGTCTTGAAGTTTGGACCGTGCTTTACGAGTCAGGCACCGGCGACGTTTTTTACGCGAACTGCCGCCCAGGCTTTCGCGCCCGTTACACGCAACGAATCGCGCCGTGGGCTTTGACGGAATACGACGAAGAGGGCGAGGCAGTCATTCACGGTTACTGCGACGGAACGGAAACAGAAGTGCTGTTCGAATTGCAAAACCTGACCGAAGTCGGCGCTTCAAGTTTTCGCGCGCCCGCGCTGCACGTCGGTTTGTGTGGCTTGGCTTATCGTGCACGCGTCTGCGCTCGCGAGATGGACGCGCGTTGGTTGCCGCTGGAGCGGGCCGCCCCTTCGCGCGCCGCGCATGAGAATGATTGGATCGTTCGTGGACGCGTGATCGCATTCAAGCCGCTCATTAACCCGCTGTCTGGCAGCGAGCTTTACTGGATCTACGTGGATCTGGATCGGTTGAAGCTCGAAGTGTTGGTCAACGCACGCGCCCTCACCGGCGGGCTCCTGGAAGTTGGCGCCACGATTTCGGCGGAAGTTTGGCTTCAGGGACATGTCTTGGATCCGCTTGCACTCCGGCAGCAGTACGAAGGCGTTGATCAAACCTATTCAGCGGCCGATCTCTGGTCTCGTTTCTGGCTCCGCAACTAAGCTTCCGGAAGATTTCGTCCCGACTGAATGAAGCGTTTCATCATCATAGCCCTCACGCTCGTCCTGCTCGCTGCCGCTGCCTACCTGCTCGATCAATACTGGATTCATCGCTACGACCCATTGATTTCAACGGAAGCGGCGCGACATCACGTCGATCCGGATTTGGTGTGGAGCATTATCTACGAGGAGACTTACTTCAGCCCCTGGAAAAAGGGTGACAAAGGCGAAATCGGCCTGATGCAAGTAACGCCCGCAGTCGCTCGTGAATGGGCCGCTGAGACCGGCACCGCGGCGTTGCAGCAATCTTCGCCCGTCGATGCAAGTACGCTGCTGCGCGAGGCCGAGCACAACGTGCAGATAGGGTGTTGGTATCTGGGAAAGTTTAGCGAGGAGTATCGTAACGTGCCGGATCGCGAAGCACGGATGTTGGCGGCCTACAACGCCGGCGACAGCCGTGTAATCGAATGGAGCCGCGCGCCCGAGGGAACACCGCCGCTGAGCGAGCAACAATTCATCGACCGCATCGACATTCCCTCGACGCGCGCATACGTCACGTCAATTCTAAAGCGGTACCGCCAGGTCAAATCTGCCAAGGCGCGATGAACTCTTCCATTGAATATTGCCTCGCAAGTGGCGAATGACATCGATTTATTCAGCTCGCTGGGTCCTGCCGATCGCATCGCCGGCGATCGAGTTTGCCGCCGTCGCGACCGAAGGCGCCAGGATCGTGGGCGTCGGCGATGCGCTCGATATCGTTTCGCGCTTTCCGCACGCGGCGGTTGCCGATTTCGGAACCAGTGTCATCCTGCCGGGACTGGTCAACGCGCATTCACATCTCGAACTGACGGTCATGCGCGGTTTTCTTGAGCGCGAAGAGCCCGATTTCTTCGCGTGGCTGCGCAAGTTGACGATCGCGCGCATGGCAATGACTGGGGACGATCTTTTTGTTTCGGCGATGTGCGGCGCGATCGAAGCCGCACGCGCGGGAATCACCTGCGTTGGCGATTCAAGTTCCGTGGCAACACAGTCGATGAAGGCGCTTCGCGAAGTTGGCTTACGCGGAATCGTTTATCAGGAGTCATTCGGACCGGACCCGAGTCTGGCTGAAACAAACGTCGCTCAGTTGCGCCGCCAGCTTGAGGAAATGCGCACTTTGGAATCTGCGCTTGTTCACGCCGGAGTGTCGCCGCACGCGCCGTACACCGTCAGTGCGCGCCAACTGGAAATGATTTCGCGACTGACGATCAACGAAAAACTTCCGCTGATGATGCACGCGGCGGAATCGGAAGCCGAAAGGTCTTTCATGTTGGACGGCGCTGGGCCATTCGCTGAAGGTCTGCGCGGGCGCGGCATCGATTGGCAAGCTCCGGGAATTTCCACGATTCAGTATTTGGCGCGACACGGCGTCTTGCGAACAAAGCCGCTACTCGCGCACTGCATCACGGTTGACGACGAAGACATCGAGACAATACGCGCCGCCGCCGCGGCGGTAGCGCATTGCCCAAAATCCAACGCTAAGCTTTGTCACGGTCGCGCGCCGTTTGCGAAGTTCATCAACGCAGGTTTGAAAGTGGGATTGGGAAGTGACTCAGTCGCCAGCAACAACAACTGCGACATTCTGGAAGAAGCTCGTTTCGCGACACTGCTGGCCCGTGTGTCAGCCGCTCGGGGCGGTAGCCCGACCGTGCGGAAGGGCGTTCTGAATACTGACGCCCTTGCTGACGCGCGGGCTACTGCCCCGATTAGCGCGCAACAAGCGCTATTTGCCGCAACACTCGGGGGCGCTCGCGCGTTGGGTCTCGAAGACCAGATTGGCGCACTCGCCGAAGGGAAACAGGCTGATTTGATCGTCGTCGGTCTCGACGCAGCGCATCAGCAACCCGTTACGGATCCCACGGACGCATTAATCTTTTCGTCTTCAGGGCGCGACGTGCGAATGACGATGGTTGCCGGAAAAGAGATTTACCGCGAAGGAAAGCTACTAATGGCGGACGCCGGCGAATTGCTCATCCGCCTGCAAACAACCAGACAGACGCTGGACGTCCTCACAAAAAACAATGAGCAGTAGCA
>DASYTZ010000318.1:0-3255 GCA_036001745.1 Pyrinomonadaceae bacterium | reverse complement strand
GCGTTTGGGCAGAACTCCAATTCATCAACGGTCGAACCCACAACGACATCCCCTACGACGCGGACGCGCACTGTGGCGCCGCCAAAACCGTCGCCGACGCCGAAGACCGTCGTAAAGTCGCCGACGACCCAGGCGACGCCGACGGCAACTCCGCGTGCGTCGCGTGATGGAGCGGCAGGACAAACGTCGCCGTCCGGCGCGGTTTTGGCGGCGTTCAATAATCTGCTTGAAGGCATCCGGAACGCGGACGTGAAAGGAGTGACGAATGCTTACCAGAACACGCCACGGCTTCTGTTGTTTAATTACAACGGCACCGTCACGAAAGGTTGGGACCAGTTGAAGTCGAATCGCGAAACTTCCTATCCGAACATGAAAGACGTGAAGCTCGACGTGCGCGATCTGCGCGTGACAATGCTGGGCACGACGGCCGCGCTCATCACTTGTCAGTGGACGCAGTCAATGACATTCAATGGAACGCCGGAAACTGACACGGGCCGCATGACCATCGTTTTTCGCAAGATTGGCAAGGAATGGAAAGCGGTTCACCTGCATACGTCACCTGACAACCCGGATCCTTCGCGCGTGCCCGCATCAGAGCGCGCGCCGAGCAGCACGCCTTAGCCATTCTCACTGCGCTCGTTTTCTTTCGAATGAATGAGTCGCAAATCGACCTGATTGAACCTGACCCTCGCCGACGGCCCTGGTTGGTTCCTTTGTACGCGTCTGCGATAACGGCGACGCTTTTAGTCGCCCCCATGTGTTTTCTGGGCAACCCATCCGGACACGATCTGCAACCGCATCTCGCGTCCTGGATGGACATTCGTGGTCAGTGGGGCGAGGGCATTTGGTTTCCGCGTTGGGCTGAATGGTCGAACTTCGGCTTTGGCGAACCGCGCTTCATCTTTTATCCGCCGTCGTCTGCAATGATCGGCGCCGCACTCGGATCGATTCTGCCGTGGAAAGTTGTGCCCGGCATCCTCTTTTGGTTGGGCCTGTTTGCGGCAGGAGTGTGCATGTACAAGCTGGCGAGCGATTGGCTCGTCCTTCGGCAGGCGGTGATCGCCGCAGTGTTGTTCGCGGCAAATCCTTACAACGTAATCGTCATTTATTACCGCAGCGCCTTTGCGGAACTGCTGGCGGCCGCGCTGTTTCCATTGATGATCTGGGGCATCATCCGGATTGCCCGCGGCGAGTGGAAGCGCACGCCGTTACTGGCGGTCGTGTTGGCGGCGATCTGGCTGACCAACGCACCGGCCGGGGTAATTGCCGGTTACACGCTCATTATCGTTTTGGTCGTGTGCTGCGGCCTGCGGCGCGACGTGCGACCAGTGCTGCCTGTGGCCGTCTCGGTGGCGATTGGATTTGGCCTGGCGGCCTTTTACATCGTGCCGGCGTGGTGGGAACAGCGATGGATCGATTTGGCTTCGATGATTTCCGCCGACGGAAATCCCGAGCGCAACTTTCTTTTCTCGCTCAATAATCATCCTGATTTCCTGGCGTTCAATTGGATCGTTTCAGGGCTTGCCGTGAGTCTCATGCTGCTGACGGGAATTGCCATCGCGTTGAACTTGAAGCGTCGGCAAATGCGTTCAGATGTCTGCTGGCCGATGGCGGTATTGGCGCTCGTCTCTTCGCTGCTGATGTTTCCGGTGAGTACGATTCTATGGCGACACCTCCCGAAGTTACAGTTCCTGCAATTTCCTTGGCGATGGCTGACCGTGCTCACGGTTGCGTTCGCAGTTCTGGTCGCGTCCGCTGCTCCAGTGAAGTCAAAGTTTCTCTTGTTGGTGGCTGTGTTCATTTGCGCGGCGGCGGTGGCGTTGGCAATCAAGGTAAAATGGGCGGGCCATGATGTGCCGACAGTTGCTGAAAAGTTTGCCTCCCAGGCGGGTTACTTCGCGACGACCAACTTTCAGCCGATTGGTTCAAACAGATTCGCATTGGAAGAAAACGCGCCGCTGCTGCGAAAAGTCGACGAGAGCGGCGACCAGGTTGACGCTGACGAGCTGAAACTGCAAATCGATCGCTGGTCAGTTGAGCAGAAGATTTTCTCGGTGACCTCCCGCCGAGAGACTCTTCTGGCGCTCAAGCTGCTGAATTATCCGGCCTGGCAAGTCTTTATCGATGGCCAGTCGGGTCGCGCGCAATCTTTCAAAGGCACCGGGCAAGTGCTCGTTACGGTACCTGCGGGAAATCACCGCGTCGAGGTGAGCTTTCGCCGGACCCGCGACCGCACCATTGGCGGTGTCATTTCGATCGTCTCACTAATTGTGCTGTTGACGGTGACAGGAACGATCTGGTGGCGCGAGCGAAGCCGCAAGTTTCGGATTACCTGATCAATTCGGCTGGCAACAGCCGCCCAACGAACAGCCCACCGAGCACTGACAGGAACGGAAAGAACTCTACCAGGTAGCGCGGCTCGGGATTTTCCAGAAACGAAAAGAGCATGAGTCTCAGGAAGATTGCGAGCGTCACTAGCAGCAGCCACCGCCGCGTGTCGAGTTTTCGCGTACGCCACAGAGACCACGCACCCAGTAAGCCCAGCAGCGTGTAAACCGCCGTCAATCCCGCAAACAGCGGCAACCAGATTTGCTGATGATGTTCATAGTCCAGGTCGTCGAGAGGCAGTAGCGTTCCTTCAAATGGCCAGTACTGCGAATGGGTGTCGCACCACATCGTGCCTGCGCGTTTGAGGGGCAGCCAAACGTAGTAACGAAACGGATGCCGCGTGATTCGTTCACGCGCAATCTCTGCAAAGCCGGCATCAATTTCCGGCGTCATCTCCACAGAAGGCGGTTCTTCTGACGCTTCAGACTCATCGCCTTTGTCTTCTTCTTCGTTCTTCTGGGCTTCAGGCGAAGGTTGCGGAGTCGCTTTCGGGTTGGGATTGGTTTCGGTTCCTTCGTCAGCGGCCGGCGCTTCCGACTCGTCCGCATTGTTGTATTTGTCGAGCAACGCCGCGACGCGATTCTTTTGGTCGGTGGAATCGAATGCGCCAGCCGGAAGATCGTCAACATCGATTTCATCGGTATCCAGCGACCAGAGAAACGGTGCGACATAACTATCGTCGTCGAGCCAAGTGCGCACCCAGAGCAGGTAACCGTGCGGGACAAACTCGCCGGGCATTTCAGCGTGAGCAGGCGAGAGCGGTTGGAAAAGATGAAAGACGCGCCAGTTGCGAATCGTCCACGGGGTGAGAACAAGCGCGAAAGCAACAGAGAAGATCGTTGCAAAAATAAGTGATTGTCTGACTAC
>DASYTZ010000317.1:0-29216 GCA_036001745.1 Pyrinomonadaceae bacterium | reverse complement strand
CACTGACCGTGCCGTCCGCGCCCAAGCCCCAGAACAGCGCGCGAACCTGATTCGGTTTTTCAGTCGTGAAACTCGGATCGAATGGAAGACTGTTGTTGGTGACATCATCCACGATGCCGACGCTGAAGTGGTTCTTCGGATCATCTTTGGACATTTCGTCAAAGACGCTCTTGACCATCGCGGGCGTGAATTCTTTCGAACCAAGGCCATAGCGACCGCCGACGATGCGGGGCATGGTGTCAGAAGGCCGACCGTCAGGGAGGGCAACGTGTTGCAAAGCGAGCCCTTGTTTACGCGCAGGCTTCTGAAACGTTTCACTGATTGCGGTTACGACATCCTGATAAAGCGGTTCGCCTGCAGCGCCCGGTTCTTTCGTTCGATCCAGAACGGCGATGGTTTTGACCGACGAAGGCAAAGCCGCGATGAAGTGATCGACTGAGAACGGCCGGTACAAGCGAACTTTCAGCAGGCCAACCCTCTCCCCATTCGCAGTCAATGCATTGACGGTTTCTTCCGCGGTCTCACAACCCGAACCCATCATGACGATGACGCGTTCAGCGTCGGGCGCGCCGGCGTAATCGAACAGCCGATATTGGCGACCGGCGACTTCGCCGAACTTCTTCATCACGCGCTCGACGATTTCCGGGGTGGCTGAGTAAAAAGAATTCGCGCGCTCGCGCGACTGAAAGAACACGTCGGGATTCTGCGCCGTTCCGCGCATCACCGGGCGATCGGGAGTGAGTGCGCGCGCGCGGTGCGCCTGCACGAGTTGCTCGTCGATCATCGCCCGAATCTGATCGTCGGATAGTTCTTCGATCTTCATCACTTCGTGAGAAGTGCGAAATCCATCGAACGCGTGCAGGAAGGGAACTCGTGACTCAAGCGTTACCGCCTGGGAGATCAACGCAAAGTCCATCACTTCCTGGATTGAGTTCGCGAACAGCATTCCCCAGCCGGTCGAGCGCGTGGCCATCACGTCGCTGTGATCGCCGAAGATCGAAAGCGCGTGGGTCGCGACCGAGCGCGCGGCGATATGAAAAACTGTGCTGGTTTGCTCGCCGGCGATCTTGAACATGTTGGGAATCATCAGCAGCAAGCCCTGGCTCGCGGTGAAGGTTGTCGTCAACGCACCCGTTTGCAGCGAACCGTGAACTGTTCCCGCGGCGCCACCTTCGGATTGCAATTCGCGCACGATCGGCGTCATGCCCCAGATATTCTTCTGATGTTTGGCCGCCCATTCGTCGGCCTGTTCGCCCATCGCCGATGAAGGCGTGATCGGATAAATAGCAATGACTTCGTTTGTTTTGAAAGCAACGTAAGCGGCTGCTTCGTTACCGTCGATAGTGACTGTGCGCCCGGCCATGATTAAGTGTTTACCTCCGACAAATTGCGCCTGGAGAGCATCCAGCTAATCAGAAACAAAATTGCCGGTGAGGCGAAAACCAGGAAGGCCGTGCTATTTACATTGCTTCCCATCAGCCAGCCATAGACGCCGTAGAAGGCCGCCAGACTCAGAAGCGTAATGCACGCTCCGAGGCCTTCTTTCCACCAGGCGGCGATTAGCCCGACCACTATTCCGGCGGGAAAGAAAGCCAGGCCGATCCATTCTTTCGGCCGCACCTCTCTTGGATCAAACCCGACCAGGAACAGAAGGATGACAATAACGCTGGCCACACTCGAGGCTCGGCCGAACCAGCGTGTAACCAACATCAGCAAATTACGCTTTCACTTGTCGCTCATCGCCATATCTCCCTCCACTTCATTGATGCTCCGGTTGCTATTTACAATTTCGCCGCAGACGGTTCCTCGCCGAACCGCCTGCGGCGCAGACAAGGAAGCTTCGACACGTCAGGGGATGTCATGTCGCGCTGACCTCCGGAATAAACCATTGCGGGCCAGCCTTCCTTGTTTTGGCAGCTCAAGGTGAGTACGCCGTCACGGTTCGGCTTCGATCTCGGCACTTGGAAGTACAGGGGAACATCCAAGCCGCGGTCTGACTCATCATCTAACTGCCAGTCTCAATCAACGCTCTACCAAACAGTGGAGGCCTTCTGCGCTTCGAGTTCCCCAATTCTCGCTTGCAGCCACTTCTTCAGCAGTATTTCAATCCGTGCCTGTTCGTTCTTCTGTTCCAACTCTTCGATCGTTTCGCCTGCGTCATTCAGGGTGATGAAGTGACAGGGCACTTCTTCCGCCTTACGATCCGGCGCGACAAAATCCAGCAAGTGACATTCGCCGCACGGATGCGCGCGATAGGGATAACCGTAGTTGATGCAGGTCAGAGAGTCCTGAAAGGTCGACTTTGGCAGCCACGGCGTGCGGACCGAGCGACCATATCCACCCTGCTCGATGAAAGCCAATTCATCCTTCAGTAGTTCGACAAGGTCGCGGTCGTCTTTGGTCATGGCATCGTACCTCCAGTCCTCTCTGACTCTGCTTCTCTGAGCAGCCAGCCGCTGCTCTTCGCTCGAGCTTGGGGATCCCGTAACGCCGCCACAGCAACCGATATGCCCAATGGAAAAGCGACGATTTAGACCCATGCCGCACCTTTGCGGCACGTTATTCATGAGCAAACTTCCGCATGGCTTGAGCGAAAACTCCCACCAAATCCCGGCGAATTCCACAAAAACAGCGGAACTTCAATTGAAAGCAGTCGGCACGTCTATTGCTCGAATGTCCGGTTGATATTGGGCGTAATCGGCGCCAAAAACATGATCAAGTTCATGGAGAACCTACTGAAATGAATTCGGCGAGCAGAGCAGTTGTGGGCAGCGCTCAACCGGCCGTTCCGCCAATGCGAGTGTTGCCGTTCAACTCGCCTTTGCGTGCAATCCCCGGAATCGATCGCATCAGTCGCAGCAGAATTTATCCGCGAGGCGCCGTCGTTTTTCGCGAAGGCAACACCGCGCACGGCGTCTATGTGCTGTCGTCCGGGCGCGCGAAAGTCTCGATTTCATCGGCGGATGGCAAGAAGCTGATCATTCGAATTGCGAAGGGCGGAGACATCCTGGGACTTTATGCCGGGTTGACCGGCCGCACGTTCGAAGCGACGGCAGAAATGGTTGAGGGCGGTCGAGTAGACTTTATTTCGCGACAGGATCTTTTGAACCTGATCGGCCGACAAAGCGGATCAAGTCTCAACTTGCTAGAAGTGTTCAGCCGGCAGTTCAGCGACCTGGTTGATCACACGCGGATGCTTGCGTTGTCTGAATCGACTTTGGAAAAGTTGGCTCGGCTGATCATGCGTTGGGCGCAAGATTTTGGTGAGCGCACGAGCGAAGGGATTCGCGTGCAAATTATGTTGACGCAGGAGGAGATCGCACAGATAATCGGCGCGTCACGAGAAACCGTGACCCGCCTTTTCAGTGCGCTGAAGCGAGATCAGGTCATCCGCATGAAACGCGACGTGATGTGGATCCGCGACGGCGCCGCGCTCGCATCCCTGGCGCAAGTCTCGCCCAACATCTGCGGTTGATCGTGATACGCATCACCGCAACCCGCGGCCGTGCGGAATAGGATGTCACCGCTCGCCCAAGCTCTTTTTTAATAATTATAATTTGCCTGCGGTAGAAAGCGTAGGCCCTGCACTTAAGAAGGAGGCTCCGAAGTGAGACTCACAAACTCAATCAAAACGCTGCTGGTTTTGTCTACGCTGCTTGCAGTCGCGGTTTGGCTCGTCGCGGCCAGAAGCTCGCAGGCGACCAGTCGCACGAAGACGGACGACAAACCCGTGACTGCTGACAAAGGGTATGTCGGAACTGATGTATGCAAAGACTGTCACGAAGATCAGTTCAAGGCATACTCGCACACCGCTCACGCTGACTTGGCAAAACTCGGCAGTTGGAAAAACAAAGTGACCGGCTGCGAGTCTTGTCATGGTCCGGGGCAGGCGCACGTGGAAGGCGGCGGGGACGTCACCAAAATCATTTCGTTCAAGAACAAGTCTCCAAAGGAGACGTCCGAAACCTGCCTGTCCTGCCACGCCGGCAAAGAAGAACGCAACAACTTCCGCCGCGGCGAGCACTGGCGCAACGACATCGGTTGTACCGACTGCCATTCGCCACACGGAGATAAACAGGGACGGAACGTCGCCAGCTCGAACTATCAAATTACGACGGCGAACGCGGAGAAGCCCGGCTTCTCGACCATTCGCATGCTGAAGGCGAACGATCCTCAGCTCTGTACCAGTTGCCATAACGAGGTGAAGCCGCAGTTCAACATGCCGTTCCATCACAAAGTTCTCGAAGGCGCGATGCGTTGCAGCGATTGCCACAACCCGCATGGGGGCTTCGAGTTGAAACAGACGCGCCTGGCGACTGGTGGCGACGCCGCCTGCATAAAATGTCACGCCGACAAGCAGGGCCCTTTCCTTTTCGAGCACGCGCCGGTTAAGACCGAAGGCTGCTCGGCTTGCCACACGCCGCACGGCTCAGCGAATCCGCGGTTGTTGAAATTCAGCGCCGTCGATCAATTGTGCCTGACGTGTCACAGCCTGGCGCACGATGTGGGCGCGGTGGAACCGGCCGGCCCGCAACATAATCAGAACGCGCAGTACGCTAACTGCACAGCGTGCCACGCAAAGATTCATGGGTCGCGCTCGAGCCCCGTGTTCTTCCGTTAATCATTGATAGCGAGTCATAGCCAAAGGATGGATCATATGAAACGCCATATTTGGAATTTGCTGCGAGTGCTACCCGCCGTTTTGCTGGGGGCAACGGCGACGATTACTTACGGCCAATCTTCGGTCGCAGCGAACAAGACAGCCGAGACACAGTCAGCGACCATCAAGACGTCAGACGATCCGAAAAAGCCGGATGCGAAAAAGGATGCGAAGAAGAAAACCGAAGCCGAGCCTACGTCACAGACTGTGGGCGAGGACGCCGGCGATTTCACCGCTACCGGCACACTCGAGTTTGGTTACCGCGGAATTCGGGTGGATGGTGACGTCAACAAGTTCAAGAGCGACCTGAACTATAAGGCCGGACCGCGCATCTTCGATTCGAGTTTGCTGTTGAAATCGAAGGACGGCAAAGGCGGCGGATTGTTCGATACGCTGCTGATAACGTCGACTGGGTGGGGCGCCGACCCTACCGGCAGCTTGCGTTTCGACGCCGAGAATCCAAAGTTGTATCGGTTCGAAGGCAGCTATCGCCGGATGAAGTACTATCGCTTCCTGAACAGCTTCGCTAATCCGAACTGGCTGTTCACCGGCTTTCCCGTACCGCCAAACTCGCTCACTGGTTATCACGGCTACAACACGAAAACGCAGCTAGGCGATTTCGAGCTGACGATTCTGCCAAAGAATGAAACCATCCGTTTTACTCTTGGTTATTCGCCGGAACGCTACACCGGACCGTTCTTTACGACCTACCACATCGGCGGCAACGAGTTTCAACCGCTGGTGAGCGCCAGGTCACGCGCGGATGACTACCGGTTTGGAGCAGATGGCAGGCTAGGCCCAATCGATTGGACTTTTCTGCAGGGTTTTCGACGCTTTAAGGATGACAGCTTTGTCGACACCGTTCCTACTTTCATCAATCCGAATCCGACGAACATCGCGCGTTACACCTCATTTAATCGCAGCGAACCGACTCGTGGCCGCGTCAATTTCACGCGCGCCAGTCTGCACACGCTGATCGAGAAGCGACTGGATATCACCGGTCGCATTATCTACAGCAAGGCAACTTCCAATAACCTGTTCGCCGAGAACTTCACCGCCACTAACTTCAATACCAGAATTACCGGACAACTCGCGCCGCCTAACACGCTTACACTTGGCTTCTTTAACATTCAAGGCGACGTCGAAAGACCGAATACGGTCGGCGACATTGGCATTACTCTGCTCGCGACCGACAAACTGAGAATCTCGAACACTTTCAAGGTCGAGGATTTCAAAATCACCGGCGCCGGCTTGTACAGCGCAGGCTTTGTCCTGACGCGTCCGCCCGCATCCACTTCGTCGAGTTTCCCAACGGGCCTCGTTTACGACGCATTGACGAAATACCGAAAGTACCTGAACACGATCGAAGGCGATTACCAGTTCAACCGCAACTACTCGATGCATCTCGGCTATCGCTACGGCAGTCGTCGCGAAGAACAGGTCCGCGCCGGCTTCAATTTCGGATCGCTGTTGCCGGCCGCGCTGACGCCGGAAATTGAAGAGGAAACAAACCACACGCACGCGATCCTGGGCGGCTTCCGCATGCGGCCAGTGAAGAACTGGACGCTGTACTTCGACGCTGAACATGGCACCGCCGATAACGTTTTCACGCGCATCGGGAACTATGACTACACGAACATTCGCGCGAAGAGCCGCTTTGCGCCGAATCGAAAAGTGAACTTCAACGTCTCAGTGATTACGCGAAATAATGCGAATCCTTCGGAGATCGCGGGCGAGACGCTGACCGATTTTGGCGCGTCGATCAAATCGCGAACCTTCCAAACTTCGATCGATTGGATGGCCACGCCGAAGCTCATGATGAACATCGGCTACAACTACAACTGGGTAAACAGCGACGCCACAATCGATTACTACTATCAGGTGCCGCCGGCCACCAGCGTGTTTCATCACTTCGGACGCGCGCTGTATTACATGCGGAACAACTTCTTCTTCATCGACGCGACGTGGCGGGTGAACCGAAGGGCGACCTTGTACACGTCGTATCGGATTAACCAGGACGCGGGCCAGGGCAACAAACTGTCAGATCCGACGGGCGGCACTACCATTGCCGGCGGCGTCGTGGTTGCGGGTTCGCTGAGAAATCCGGCAGTGCTCGGTGGGACGCTAATCACTTCCTATCCGATGAACTTCCAATCGCCCGAAGCGCGCCTGGCGATTCGGCTGAATCGTCATCTGGATTGGAACCTGGGCTATCAGTATTTCAACTACAACGAGGACGACTTCGTCCTGAAGAGTTTTCCGCCGGGCAGCACGCGGCCGCAAAACTATCACGCGCATCTGCCGTACATGTCTCTGCGCATTTACATTGGCAGAAAGGAATAGGCGAACGAATAGCGCAGACGCGGAACGAACTCCGGCTCAGGTTTTGATTGACCACGGCTGGAGTTCGTTTTTATCGCGGAACAATCCGATCGTGGAGGTGAGCGATGAAAATTAAACTTGTCGGCTTTACAGTTTTCATTGTGTTCTTCGGTATGGCGATGATTGACGCAATGGCAACTCAGAATTGGGGCAGATCGATTTTTTGGCTTGCAATTGGGGCCGCCTTTCTGTTAGCAGACAACCTGCGCAAGCCCATTCAAAAGAGTAATAGCAGATAACTTCGATCGTTTTGGAGGATGAGCGAGTGAACCCTGACATTCGCGCGAGTGCGAACAAGAACCTTGGCGCGCCTATTTCACCACCGAGGCGCAGCTTTCTGGATTTCCTGCTCGGCACCAGCGCTCTGGCAACGCTGGGCGCGATCGTCTATCCCATCTTCCGCTTTATGTCGCCGCCTCAGATTGTCGAATCGGCAGAAAACTCAGTGGTGGCGGCGAAGTTGAGCGAAGTTCCGCCTAACTCCGGAAAGATCTTCAAGTTCGGCAACAAGCCCGGCATCCTGGTGCACACCGCGGCCGGAGAGTTCAAAGCATTCTCCGCCGTCTGCACGCACTTGGAATGCATAGTCCAATATCGCGACGATACCAAACAGATCTGGTGCGCCTGTCATAACGGCCAATACAACTTGAGCGGCAAGAACGTCGGCGGCCCGCCGCCCCGACCCTTGGAAGAGTACAAGGTGAACACGCGCGGCGATGATGTGGTGGTGACGAGGGCATAGGAGACCGATTATCTGACATTTTTCATTTGACATTTGTCATTTTCCATTTAGTTGCGGGAGCTGCTGCGGACCTTCTAAGGACAGTCTTTTGGCAGACGGACAATCCGAAAGAGCCGCGCTCGGCCCACGTCAAATGGCCAAATGATGTCAAATGAAAAATGTCAAATAGTTCTTTAGGTCGATGAAGATAGGCGATCCAAAACTTTGGCTGGACGAGCGTCTGTCGATCAGTTCGCTCGCCAAGCTCGCCGACAAGAAAGAAGTCCCGGTTCACCGCCATTCGATCTGGTACTACTTTGGCGGCATGACTCTGTTTCTGTTTGTCGTTCAGGTGGTCACCGGAATTCTGCTCCTGCTTTATTACCGCCCCAGTGCCGAGAACGCTTTCGAAAGCGTTCAGTTCATCATCACCGAAGTTAAGTTCGGCTGGCTGATTCGATCGATTCATAGCTGGTCCGCGAACCTGATGATCGCGACGCTGTTCATTCACATGTTCAGCGTCTTTTTTCTGCGCGCTTATCACAAGCCGCGTGAAATTACCTGGGTCAGTGGCGTGGTGCTGCTGTTTATCGTGATTTGTTTTGGCTTCAGCGGGTATCTGCTGCCCTGGAACAAATTGGCGTTCTTTGCGACGAAAGTCGGAACCGAGATCGCCGGCGTCGTCCCCATCGTTGGGCGTCCGGTATTGCGTTTTCTGCGCGGCGGCGACGACGTAACCGGCGCGACATTAACGCGTTTCTTTGGCTTTCATGTCGCGGTGCTGCCGGCGACGGCGACTGTCTTTCTCGGCATTCACGTAGCGCTGGTTCAGCTTCATGGCATGCACGTGCCGAAAAAATTTGAACACAACTATCGCAGGATGAAGTTCTTTCCCAACTTCATTATGCGTGACCTGATCGGCTGGATTCTGGCGATTGGCGTGCTGGCGGCGCTGGCAGCGATCTTCCCTTGGGAACTCGGCGAGAAGGCTGATCCCTTCGCGCCGGCGCCGGCGGGCATTAAGCCCGAGTGGTACTTCCTCTTTATGTTTCAGACACTGAAGTGGCTGCCGGCGAAGATTCTCGGAATGGATGGCGAAGTCATCGGGATTATGGCGTTCAATATTATCGCGGCGCTGTTGTTCGTTGTGCCGTTCATTGATCGCGATCCCGAAAACCGGCGGCGGCATTTCATATTCAATGTGATCGGTGTGGTTGCGTTGCTTTACATCGTGGTAATGACGATCGTTGGTTACGTGGCGAAATGATAAAAATGAATTGCAAACTGAAAATTGCAAATTGCAAATTGCAAATTACGGGGCGGATCCTGACTCTATTACGTGGTTTGCGTAATCACAATTTGCATTTTTCAATTTGCAATTTTCATTTTTCACTTTCTTGCTGCACCCGACCTGCTGTTTTCGTTCTTATCGTCTTAGTGCTTGGTAGTACTGCCTCCGCTCAAAAGAAAAGTTCCTGCATCGAGTGTCACATCAAACTCGAGGACCCGCGACTCAGCGCGCCGGCTAAACTCTTCGACAAAGACATTCACAAATCCCGTGGCTTGTCCTGTAACGATTGTCACGGTGGGGATCCGAATGCCGACACCAAAGAAGCTGCGAAGGATCCAAGCAAAGGCTATCTCGGGAAGCCTAAGACGCTCGACATACCCGCGTACTGCGGCAAATGTCACAGTGACGCGAACTTGATGAAGCGGTTCAATCCTTCACTGCGGGTCGATCAGGAACGCGAATACTACACCAGCGTGCACGGCCGCTTGCTGAAAGAAAAAGGCGAGACACGCGTCGCGACCTGCATCAGTTGTCACAGCGTTCACGGCATTCGCTCGCCGACTGATCCCCTCTCATCCGTTTATCCAAGCAACGTTGCGACGACTTGCGCCAAGTGTCACGCGAGCGCTGAGTACATGAAGCCTTTTGGCATTCCTTCGGATCAATTCGACAAGTACAAAACGAGCGTGCACGCGAAAGCCCTCTACGACAAGCAGGACCTTTCGGCGCCTACGTGCAATGATTGCCACGGCAATCACGGCGCGACACCGCCGGGCATCGCGTCAGTCGCGAATGTTTGCGGTCAGTGCCACGCGCGGCAAGCGGAGCTGTTCCAGACCAGTCCGCACAAGAAGGCTTTCGACGAAAAACAGCTCGGCGAATGCATCACGTGTCACAGCAATCACGCGATTCCGAAACCCGGCGATGCGATGATTGGAACCGGAGCGGGCGCGCTTTGTATCAATTGCCACACAAACGGCGACAAGGGTTTTGTCGCGGCCGGAATGATGCGTTCGCGCATCGACGAGTTAATCGCCAGCATCGATAAGTCGCAAGCGATTCTGACGCTGGCGGAACGCAAAGGCATGGAAGTCAGCAAGCCGAAGGTCGAATTGAAGGGCGCCACGGATGCGTTGACGCACGCCCGCGTCCTCATCCATTCCTCGAACACGGCGGAAGTAGAAAAGGTAATCGGCCCAGGAATTGATGTCGCGAACAAAGGGTATCAAGCGGGTGTGGGCGCGCTGGCGGAATTGAGTTTCCGCAGAAAAGGCCTGGCCATTTCACTCGTGTTCATTTTATTTTTGGCCGGTCTTGTCTATCTCAAGATTCGGCAGATCGAACCTCGACAACACATTAGCTAACGAAAATGGGGCAGGAACGTTCTCACAGTCTAGCGATCGGCAGGCGAGTCCTTTTCTTAACTCTTATTTGCGCAGTCGCATTCGGCGTTTTCTCAACTGCCACGGCGATTGCCTCGCCCCTTGCCCCACAACGTCGCCCGCGACCGCGCGCGCAAAAACCAAAGACTCCGCCGAAACCGAAGATCGATTACAGGAATTTTTCGCACACGACTCACGTCGTCACGCAGAAACTTGCCTGCAACTCATGTCATAAAGTCCCATCGAAGAACTGGAATGTGGTTCGTAAAGGCGACGCGGCTTTTCAAGACGTCACTGATTTTCCTGAACACTCTTCATGTCTGACTTGCCATCGTGAACAGTTTTTTGCGCGCGAGCGACCGGCGCCGGCCATTTGCTCAAACTGTCATATCGCGGTGACGCCGAAGGACACCGTGCGCTGGCTGTTTCCAAGTCTGGGCGATCTCACCGATCCAAAACTGAAGCGCAGAGATTTTGTTTCCGAATTCGGCGTGGGGTTTCCGCACGACAAGCACATCGATGTAGTCAGTTGGAACGCGCCGAAGAATCGCGACCGCGCGTTGTTCGTCAATGCGCTGTTTCAGGAAAAGAAGCCTGCGCCGCCCGCAAGCTGTCCCGTCTGCCATCAGACGTTTCAGCCGCAAGGCAACTCGAGCGAGGAGTACGTGACGAAACCGCCGAAGGGCATCGGCGATAATTTCTGGCTGAAAAAGGGAACGTTCAAGACGATTCCGAACAGTCACACGATCTGCTTCACTTGTCACAACGCGGATTCTGGAATTGCGCCGGAGCCGAAGGATTGCAACGTCTGTCACAAACTGACGCCGCCAATGCCGACGAAAACGGATTTCGATCCGGCGGGCGCAGCAAACATGGGTGCGGACAAATTCATGCTGGCGCGATGGAGCCGCCGAACTTCATCAGGCGCGTTTCGGCACGAAGGCGGCGAACACCCGGACTTGAGTTGCTTGAACTGTCACAAAGTCGACAACGCGACTTTCAGCACTGTCGATCCAAAGACAATGAAGGTGCCGGTGCGATCGTGTGGTGGCGCGGACGGATGTCACATCACGACAACCACAGACGAGGGCGGCATTCTGAATTTCGAAATTGATTCGAAGAAGAAAGATTCGAATTTCGTTTGCACGAAGTGTCACGTGACTTTCGGAAGAGATGCGATTCCGGAAAATCATCCGCAGGCGATTCCGACCCCGAAGCCGAAGAAGATGAGTTGATGTTTTGAGTTCCGTAGGAGCCGAATGTTTATAGAACTCGGGAATAACAAAACACCAAAGCTCCGAAAGAGCGGAATGTTTGCGCGCATTCTAAACATGCCGCTCCTACGGAGCTCGAGAATCAATTTAGGCCCACGGTTCTACAAATATTTCGCGCCTACGGCGCTGGTTGTCGCTACTACTATCGTTTTCGCGTCGGCGCTTACCAATTCTCGTGCATCCGAATTCACTTACGCTCTTGAGTCTGTGGAATCTGCTCAGGGCCAAATGCAGTTCCCCGAGGGACTCGACTATTCAAAGTTTCAGCACAACAGCCGCAACCATTCGCGTCTGCCATGCCTGCTTTGTCACCGTCGAGATTCGAATGCGCCGGTGCCGAAGCGGCCGGGCGCCTCGCAGCATCTGCCGTGCGCCGGTTGTCACGCGCAGCAGTTTTCCAATGCTGACAGTCCGATCTGCACAATTTGCCATACCGACACCAAGTCGGGCGCGTTGAAGCCGTTTCCGCGTCTGCGCAGCTTTCGCATGAAATTCGATCACGCGCGGCACGTCAACATGGGCAGCGTGAGTTGCGCGACCTGTCACCGGCCATCGCGAAGCGGCGTGGCGATGTCGATACCCGCGGGATTCAATGCGCACACGACCTGTTATCGCTGTCACACGCCGCGCGCGCAATCGGGCGGACGAGACATTTCTTCGTGCGGCACGTGTCATCAATTGGGTGGATATTCGCGCACGCCCGAAATGATGCCGGCGTTTCGCGTCAGCTTCAGTCACGCCAAACATGAGAAAGTCACCTGCAACGAATGTCATCAGGTTCGTGCTGGTCGGCCTCAGCGAAGACAAGTGACAACTCCCGAACCTTTGAATCATCACGCGACTGGCCGGGCCCAAAGTTGCATGAGTTGTCATGACGGGAAGCGCGCTTTTGGCGGCGACGACTTCACCGTTTGTAAGCGGTGCCACACCGGACCGAAGTGGCGTTTTTGATGTAACGCAAGTCGTTAACTTGCGCGCAAAATAATAATTTGCGCTACCCGGAGATAATCATGAAAGTCATAACGATCTTTGCATTTCTTCTATTCTCCCTGGCTCTTGTTTCCATCAGATCGATTCCGCCGTCAGCTTCGGCACAAGACGTTAAAAAACCATCCGAAACAATCGTCCTCGCGAAGGAGGCGAAGCTGGGTCCAGTTGCTTTCAATCACCTGAAGCACATTACCGAGAAGCGCAATCCCGACGGAACAAAGCAGCTCGAGTGTGTTGACTGCCACCACACCGCGCAGCCGGCTGCCGAAGCTTTGAAGCGTCCGCCGCACAAGACTGTCTGGCCGGCAGATCGCACGACAACGTTAACGGCTGAACTGCTTGAGAAGGACGCCACGCTGGTCGTAAATGTCTGCACAGATTGTCATGCGCGCGCTGATCAAAAACCGAAGCTGCTTCCGGAGATTCCTTCGCTGAAATTTGAAGGCGCGGCCGAACCGACCTTGCTGACAAATCAGCAGGCCTTTCACCGCAATTGTAGCGGCTGCCACGACGAAGTTGTGAAGGCGCGGCCGACGCTCGATCCAGCGCCGCCGACCTCGAAAAAGTGCACGCAATGTCATAAGAAAGTCGCGGCCTGACGACCAGTTCGGACAACGAGCTGTGGAAGTTTCCCGCGAACGGCAGCGAAAAAGTTCGCAGCCGCTTGGTCTGTTTGCTGCGAAAACCCCATGAATTAGCCCGGCACAGGCATTGCCGAAGTAAGCTGCTAGCCGAAAGGCTGAGACGTTACTTATTTGGAGGCAATGATGATTGGTCGGCTAACTAAACTGATGTTCTTGGCGGCGGCGATAATCGTCGCAGCAGCTTTCCTGATCGTTTCGACGCCCGCACGCGCGACTGACGACGAGACGGCAACGCTCTACAACGCGAAATGCAAGATGTGCCATGGCGCAACGGCCGAAAAGAAGATGGACAAAACGAAAGCTGATGACGTCCTGATTCAAACCGTCCTCGACGGGAAGACGATGGAGAAGCCGCCCAATATGCCGGCCTTCAAAGAAAAAGGAATTACGCCGGATCAGGCAAAGGCTCTGGTCGGCTACATGAAGTCTCTCCAGTAACGAACGCAAGACGATTAGTCTTTTCGGCAGTAGCTCGCTCGAGCGATCGGGCGAGCTATGCTTTTCTAAACCGAAGATTTTGAGTTTGCGCGCACTGCGAAGTGAAACGTGTGATGCTAATCACCGCGCGCGAGCAAGCTAAACAGTATGCTTTCATAGGGCCATGCTCCAGAAAAGAGTGACGCGATGCTACGGCATGCTGCTCTCACAATCGTTCTCGGTGGTCTAACCCTTTCGCTGGTTCTTCTCGCGGCGGCTGCGCAATCGAATCAGAATCCTTCTGCGACACCGGTGCGGCCGAATGAGGGCGCGGTAATCGGCGGACCCAACGCGCAAGCGTCGCCCGCACCTTCGCCTACGCTTCAATGCCAAAATTGCCATGGCCCAGGCAGAGAGTTGCCTTACCTGGCCGGTTCGCAATTTCACACCGCGCAGCACACTGGTTACAGCCACAGCTTTCACGCGCAAGCCCTGCAAAACGGCGCAAAGGCGGCGAGCTGTCTTGATTGCCACGCGCGCAATCACGACATGACGACGATTCTGCCGGCGCGCGATCCGGCGTCACCAATAAATCGCGCCAACATCGCGGAAACGTGCGGACGTTGTCATGGCGATCAATCGGTGATGCAGGGCAGCGGCATCAGCAATCAGGTCTTTTTGTCTTATCGCGAGAGCGTGCATGCAAAAGCGATGGCGCGCGGAAACACGAGCGCCGCCGTTTGCGCCGATTGCCATACAGCCCACGACATTCTGCCGGCCTCAAACGCGCAATCGTCGATCGCGAAAGTGAACATTCCCGCGACGTGTGGCAAATGCCACAGCGGCGAAGCAAACGAGTTCATGCAGAGCGTCCATGGCCAGGCCGTGGCGCGCGGAGTTTCGCGCGCGCCTGTTTGCACTGACTGTCACGGCATTCACAACATTACTCAACCCTTCGATGGCAACAAGAACATTGCTTCTGTGGCTGTCGCCACCGAAAGCTGCGCGAAGTGCCACGAAGGCGTGACGCTGACGCAGGAGTTCGGCGTTGCCAGCGGACGGGTCGCAAGTTACAAAGACAGCTACCACGGTTTGGCGTCGCAGTTGGGCTCAAAAGTCGTGGCGAACTGCGCGAGCTGTCACGGCGTCCACAACATTCTTCCTTCGTCTGATCCGCGTTCGATGATCAATCCCGCGCATTTGCAACAGACTTGCGGGCAGTGTCATGTCGGCGCCAGCGCGAACTTCACCAAAGGCAAAATCCATCTAACGTCTGAGCTTATTTCGGATGTCACAACCCATGACGCCGCCGCGCGTGGCACGCGCATCGTTCGTTGGATTTATCTGCCGCTGATTTTCCTGACGATTGGCGGCATGATCCTGCATAACTTGCTCGTATGGCGACGCAAGGTCGCGGCGCGACGAAAGCAAAAGCGCGCGATCGTGCGACTCACCGCAAATCAGAGACTTCAGCACTGGCTGCTGCTCACGAGCTTTATCGTTCTGGTGCTGAGCGGCTTTGCCTTGCAGTATCCCGATTCCGTTCTCGCCTGGCTGCTCGGTTCAAACGAATATCTGCGGAGAATCATTCATCGCGTTGCCGCAGTTGTGATGTTGGTGCTGGGCGTCTACCACATTGGCTATTTGGCGTTTTCAAAAGATGGACAGCGCTGGGTAAAAGACATGCTGCCACGATTGAAAGACGTGAAGGACGTGATCGGAAACTTTGCTTACTATCTTGGCGTTGGGCGTAACAAGCCGAAGATTGCGCGCTTTGGTTACGCCGAAAAAGCTGAATACTGGGCCGTCATCTGGGGCACGGTCATCATGGGCCTGACTGGTCTGATGATTTGGTTCAAGATCGGCGTCTTCGGATTTCTCGCGCGCTGGTGGATCGATATTGCTCTGTCGATCCACTTCTATGAAGCGGTCCTCGCAACCCTCGCGATTATTGTCTGGCACTTTTATCACGTCATCTTTGACCCTGATGTCTACCCGGTGAATTTCGCGTTCATCGATGGGCGCGTCTCTGACGAGCTTTACAAAGAAGAGCACGAATTGGATTATGATGCCTTGCGCGCCCAGGAAGCCCACGCCGACGCTGCGGCGGACGCAGGGCCGTTAGCGACTGAAAGAGATTCGAGCCCAGACACAGCGAACGCAAATGGGTGATCAGCCGCCAGTTAAAAGACCCAGCCTCTTTCGCAATTACATCAGTTTGTTTGGCGCCGCGATCGCTGTGGCCGCGATTGCCAGTGGCATTCTCCTGTTTCTGATGGAGATCACCTCATCGGGTGAAAATCCATATCTCGGAATTCTCACCTACATCGTTTTTCCGACGGCGTTGATGTTCGGCTTGGGGATCGTCCTGCTCGGCATCGTGCTGGAACATCGGCGGCGGCGCAAAGCTGCGCCGGATGAAGTGTTGGCTTACCCACGCCTCGACCTCAACGATCGACGCGCGCGGCGCGCGTTCTTTACTTTTCTGTTGCTGACTTTTCTCTTCGTTTCGGCGAGCGCCTTCGGCAGCTATAAAGCCTACGAGTACAGCGACTCAGTCGCGTTCTGCGGCAAGACCTGTCACCAGGTGATGGGCCCGGAACTGACGGCGTACCAGGCGGGCGCGCACGCGCGCGTTCGGTGCGTAGACTGTCACGTGGGTCCCGGCGCCGAGTGGTACGTGCGCTCGAAACTATCCGGCGCGTACCAACTTTACGCGGTCACTTTCAAGAAATATCCAAGGCCGATCACGACGCCGGTTCACAACCTGCGCCCGGCGCCGGAAACCTGCGAGCAGTGTCACTGGCCTGAGAAATTTTTCGGGGCACAGCTAAAAGTTTTCACGCACTACGGCTACGACGAGCAGAACACCGTGCGCCAACGGCGCATGCTGATCGAAGTCGGCGGCGGCAGCCCAACGACTGGTTTGGTCAAAGGCATTCATTGGCACATGAATATTGCCAACGAGGTCGATTACATTTCCACCGACGAACACCGGCAGGTGATTCCGTGGGTGCGCATCAAAGACCGCAACGGAAACGTCACCGAGTACTACGATCGCAATCACCCGCTGACGCCCGATCAAATCGCTTCCTCGAACAAACGCCGCATGGATTGCGTCGATTGTCACAATCGTCCCGCGCACGTCTATCTGCCGCCCGATGTTGCAGTCGATCAGGCTTTCGTCGCAGGGCGCCTCGATCCTTCGCTCCCGTTTTTGAAAAAACAGGCTGTAGAAGTTTTGAGCAAGCCTTACAACACTTCGAGTGAAGCCCTGCTGACGATCGACAATACCCTAAATGATTTTTACCGCACGAAATATGCTGAGGTGTATTCACAGAAGCAGGCCCTGATCAAATCCGCTGTTGCTGAGATTCAGCGCATCTTTCAAACCTACTTCTTCCCGGAAATGAAAACCGATTGGCAGACGCATCCGAACAACATCGGGCATCTTTATTTTGCCGGCTGCTTCCGTTGTCATGACGGCGAACACGTAAGCCGTGACGGCAAGGTCATCACCAACAACTGCAACGTCTGCCACACCCAAATCTACGACTCAGCGAATCCAGCGGCGTCGGTGAAGATGGGGCCGTTCATCCATCCGGTTGATCTCGGCTCGCTCGCCGATCGCAAGTGCGACTTTTGTCACAAGCCGAATAAGCCATTTCAGCATCCAGTGAATCTCGGCGACATTTCGATGTTCCAGTGCGTCGAATGTCATCGCAAGAACGGCGAGACGCCGGCCTCGCGTCATCCGTAAGAATCCGCAGCCCGCGGCAAAAACCCGCAAAAAAGCCGAGCCGCTCAGGAATTTCCTGAGTCTTTCCATCCCGCCAACCCGGCATGTCAGTTGCCCATGTCACTTCCAAATCAGCGCGCGTCCATGTCGGGTCAGGGGGCAGCCGCAACTATGGGCGAACACAACGTCACACAATTCGACGAGCGAAGGTATCAGGCGTTCATGAAGGCGCTGCTGGAGGATCTGCGCGCGCTCGCATTCATGCTGGAGGACGGCCGAGTCGAAAGCGGCGTTCAGCGCATGGGCGCGGAACAGGAAATGTTCCTCGTCGATCACAATATGCGTCCGGCGCCGCTGTCGGTTGAAGTTCTCGAGAAAGCCGCCGAGTCAAGACTCACAACTGAAATCGCGCGCTTCAATCTCGAAGCGAACATTACACCGCGAGTCCTCAGTGGAAGCTGCTTTCGACAAATGGAAGCTGAGCTGCTCGAGCTGATCGCGAAAACGCGCACGGCCGCCGAAACTTTCGGCGCCGACGTTTTGCTCTCAGGAATCCTGCCGACGCTTCAGCCATCCGATCTGACAATCGACAATCTTACGCCAGTGGCGCGATACGATCAGTTGAATCGCGAAGTAATTCGCTCGCGCGGTGGGCCGCTCTCGATTTACATCAAAGGCCTGGACGAGCTTCATCTGACGCACGACAACATCATGATGGAATCGTGCAACACGAGTTTTCAGATTCACTATCAGACAACCGCGGACGATTTTGTCAGGGATTACAACCTGGCCCAGGCGATCACGGCGCCGGTGCTCGCGGTCGCGGTGAACTCGCCACTTCTGTTTGGCAAGCGTCTCTGGAGGGAAACGCGAGTCGCGTTGTTTCAGCACTCTACTGACGCGCGGTCGCGGCCGCAACTTACACGCAGCCACCCAACGCGCGTCAGCTTTGGCGACAAGTGGCTCGAGCATTCAGTAATCGCGCTGTTCCACGAACAGATTTCCCGCTTCCGCCCAATCATGGTGATCGATCCCGACGAGGATCCTTTCAGCGTCCTGGCGCGCGGCGAGACACCGAAGCTTTCCGCTTTGTGCATGCATAACGGAACCGTCTGGCGTTGGAACCGCGCCTGTTATGGAGCGCGCGACGGAGTTGCTCATCTACGGATTGAAAACCGCGCGCTACCGTCCGGGCCGACCGTGGTTGATGAGATTGCCAACGCCGCATTTTTTGCCGGCCTGATGCTGGCTCTGCCGGAAGAGTACGGCGATGTCGCGAAACGGATGTCGTTCGACGACGCGAAAGCCAACTTCTTCCGCGCGGCGCGACATGGATTGGAAGCGCAGTTCAACTGGATCGATGGGCAAAACTATTCAGCTTCCGCGCTGATTCTCGAACACTTGCTGCCGCTCGCGCGTGCGGGTTTGAAGAACGCCGCGGTCGTTGAGGAAGACGCGAACAAGTACCTCGACATCATCAAAGACCGCGCGCGCAGCCGCCAGACCGGCGCGCGTTGGATCTTGCGTTCGTTCGCGGCGATGTCCGACGTGCCCAAGGAGCTGCGGCAACGGCGGCTGACGACGACGATGCTGGAGTGTCAGAAGAAGGAACGCCCGATTCACGCGTGGCCAGTGGCCAAGACTTCCGACGAGGATGATTGGGAGCACGGCTATCGCACGATTGGCCAGTTCATGTCCACAGATCTGTTCACCGTGCAGCCTGACGATCTGATCGATCTTGCCGCGAGTCTGATGGATTGGCGCCACATTCGGCACGTGCCGGTGGAAGACGAAGATGGGCGGCTGGTCGGCGTAGTTAGTCACCGTGCACTTTTGCACTTAGTCAGTCAGGGCATGCGCGCGGAGAACATCACCGTGCGAGACGTTATGGTCCCTAACCCGGTGACAGTGATGCCTTCGACGCCGACTCTTGATGCGATCCAAATCATGCGTGCGCAGCACATCGGTTGTCTGCCGGTGGTTGAAGGCGATCAACTGGTTGGCATCGTCACGTCTTACGATTTTCTCGACGCATCGGCGCGACTGTTTCAGGAACACCTGGAGCGCCCAACGCCGGCGATGAACGGCCGCGCCCTGGCGCGAACCGCATAACCCCACGGCAAACGGAGGCAGCTTATGTCCAAAGACGAACGCGACATTCTCGAACTACTAAAGACGGAACTTGATTTCATCGAGAAAGGCGGCTACGGGCGTTCGCCGCGCACACCCTGGCGAGAGACTTCACCATTTCGCGATTCGCTGACGTGCGTGAATTACGCGCTGCCTGAGAAGGCACACCCGTGCGACGAATGTCACTTGATCGATTTTGTTCCTGAAGAAAAACGGGACGAGCTGGTGCCTTGCCACTTCATTCCGCTGACGGAATCGGGCGAGACAGTGGAAGACCTCGAGATGGAAGGCAATCAGTCGAAAATGGAAGAGGCGCTGAAAAAATGGATGCGCCGCAAGATTGCGGAGATTGAAGCAGCGCGCAGCAACGGCGGGCCCGTTTAGCATCTGGACTCATCCGGGAATGCAGGCGAGAGGAGGTGCCGCATCATGATGACCACAGCGTATTTGATCCTGGCTGCGCTGGTCCTAGTCGCGATTTATTTTGGAATTAGATATTTTGTGCGAACTTCACAACGCTTCGGAGGCGAGCGCGTAATCATCTGCCCTGAGACCGGCAGACAGGCGATGATCCACGTCGATGCGCGGCATGCGGGCTTGACGTCGCTAATTGGCCAAACCGACCTGCGCCTGGAAAATTGCTGGCGCTGGCCACTGCGCGAAAACTGCGGACAGGAATGCCTGCTGCAAGTGGATGTCGCGCCCGAAGAATGCCTGGTGCGGAGCGTGCTCGAGAAATGGTATCGCGAGAAGACCTGCGCGTTCTGCAACCGCCCGTTCGAGCCCAATCACATCGTCGACCATAAGCCGGCGCTATTGAATCCCGAAGGCGTGACGGTCGAGTGGAAGCAGATTCCCATTTCAGCCGCGAACGAGGCGATGGCGACTTATCTGCCCGTGTGCTGGAACTGTCACGTTGCTCAAACATTCCGGCGCGAGCACGCGGACATAGTGGTGGAACGATTTATTCACTGAGGTACGACAGGCCGCCGAACAGACGGTTGAGCTTCTGCGGATGCTGATTCCTCACCTATAATCAAGCCAGCCGAACTGGCTGGCGAATGAAAGTCGAGAAGAACATTCTGAAAAAGTCGAAAGTACTCGTCGTTGATGACGAGAAAATGATCCGCTGGTCGTTGGGCGAGGCCCTGCGCGGCTGGGGTTTCGAGCCAGTCGAAGCGCAAACCGCCGCCGCGGCAATTTCTGCGTTCGATGCCGATCCGCCCGCCGCGGTGCTGCTCGATATCAATCTGCCCGACGGATCGGGCCTCGACGTGCTGCGCAAGATGCGCCAGCGCGAACCCGAAGCCATCGTCATCATGATCACCGCGAATGTACTGGTCGATGAAACCATCGCGGCGCTGCGTGGTGGCGCGTACGATTTCATCGGCAAGCCGATCAACCTCGAAGAGCTGCAAGTCACCATTCGCAACGGGATCGAAGCCAGCCGATTGCGGCGCGAGGTCAACACAATTCGCCGCGAGCGCGCCCAACAATTCAGCTTCGACCACATCATCGGCAACTCGCCGGCCATGCGCGAGACGTTGTCCATCGCGCAGAAAGTCGCGGAAAGCGAAGTCTCCTCCGTTCTGCTTCAGGGCGAATCGGGCACCGGCAAAGACCTGGTCGCCAAGGCGATTCACTATCAATCGAATCGCGCCGAAGGCCCGTTCGTCGCCATCAACTGCGCCGCGCTGCCCGGGACTTTGATCGAAAGCGAGCTGTTCGGTTACGAGAAAGGCGCATTCACCGATGCGAAGGCGCGCAAGGAAGGGCTGTTCGAGCAAGCGGAAGGCGGCACGCTGTTTCTCGACGAGATTGGCGAGCTTGAATTGAGTTTGCAGGCAAAGCTGCTGCGCGTTCTGGAAGAAGGAGCGTTTCGTCGCGTGGGCGGCTTGCGAGACATTCCTTTCGACGCGCGCATCATTGCCGCTTCAAATCGCGATCTGAAACGCGAGAGTGAAGAGAACCGCTTCCGCCTGGATCTTTACTATCGCCTGTCAGTGATTCAGATCGACATTCCATCGATGCACGAGCGCGGCGACGACGTTCTGCTGCTGACCGATCACTACATACAGGCTTTCGGCAAGCGCCTGCGCAAACAGATTCACGGCATCGCGCCGGAAGTCGCCGCCGCGTTTCGCCGTTACGACTGGCCGGGCAACGTGCGCGAGCTGCGCAACGTGATCGAGCGCGCGATAATTCTGGAAGACGACGACGTCATCACAATGAAGTACATTCCGCGCGCCGTTGCCGAAGGCGCAAAGCATTTTCCCACCGACGGCCGCGGCGCCTCTGGTTCCCAATTTCGTCTGCCCTCAGACGGCGTTTCGCTGGAAGACGTCGAGATGTCTCTGGTGCGCCAGGCCATAGACCGGAGCGGCGGCAACCAGACGAAAGCCGCCGAACTCCTCGGCATCTCCCGCGACCAGTTGCGTTATCGTTTGAAGAAGCTGGAAGAATCCGCCGTTGCGGCGAGCGAGTAAATTTCCTACTTGGGCAGCTCGTTTCGTGGTTCGATTTGCGCCCATAGATTCATCCGTCCCCGTGATAAACTCCCGCTGAATGATCTCCGAATCGATTTCAAAGTCGCAGGCTGAACAGGCGCTGCAAGCTTCGCTCAAAGAGCTCGCGGACATTAAGTTCGCGCTCGATCAATCAACCATCATCGCGATCACGGATCAGCGCGGCATCATCAATTATGTCAACGACGAGTTCTGTCGCATCTCGAAATATTCGCGCGAAGAGTTGCTCGGCCAGGACCACCGCATCATCAACTCCGGCTATCACCCGAAAGAATTTATTCGGAATCTGTGGACGACGATTGCCGGTGGTAAAGTCTGGAAGGGCGAGCTGCGCAATCGCGCCAAGGACGGCAGCATTTACTGGGTCGACACCACCATCGTGCCGTTTCTCGATGGCGACGGTAAACCGTATCAGTACGTCGCGATTCGTCACGACATCACGCAGCTAAAAGAGGCCGAGGAAAAGATTCAGCAACAGGCCGCGGAACTGCAACGCGCGGCGCAACTTTCGTTTGTCGGCGAGTTGGCCGCGGGACTGGCGCATGAAGTGAAGAACCCGCTCGCCGGAATTCAAGGCGCAGTCGATATTCTGATTCGACGTCGCGATGCGAGCGATCCGGAGCGCGAGGTGCTAACCGGCGTCCGCGAGCAGGTCGAACGGATCGACGGCACTGTGCGCGCGCTGCTCGATCGCGCGCGGCCGCGCTCGGTGCATCGCGAAGTGGCCTCGCTGACGGAGCTGACGCGGCGCGCGGTTAACGTTGCGCGCGCGCAGTTGATCGGGCGTGTCGGCAAAAAGGAAGTCCGCATTGAATTCGATCCTCCGACAGAGGACATCATCCTGTCGGTCGACCCGGCGTCGATGGAAGACGCGATTCTGAACCTCGCCATCAACGCGATTGAAGCCATTGAGGAAAGCGGCACAGTATCAGTGACCATTGATCGCGGCGAGGCTTCCGATCAGGAACGTGCTGAAGAGGCAATCATTCGCGTATCAGATACTGGCCGCGGCATCAGCCAGGACGACCTGAGCCGCATCTTCAATCCATTCTTTACGACCACCGAAGGCGGGACGGGGCTCGGCCTGCCCGCGGTGCGTCGCATCGTGCGCGTTCACGGCGGGCACATCGAAGTCGATTCAACTCCGGGTGAAGGTTCAACTTTCAGAATTTACCTTCCAATGACCGAGCGGTAGTTCCTGCAACCGCTAATAACCACAGCGAAATTTGTAAGGGCTGGGAAAAGTTGCTCATGGGGCTGCGAGAAAGCTCGCAGGTCCAGTCTCAAATTCGCCGCAAGATACGCCGAAACGCCGTGATCCTGCTGGCACAAACCTTGCGCGCTCCGGTAATCGGCAGAAGAAGGGAGGGCATAAATATGACTGAAATTATTGATCGCAGCGTGTGGATAAATTATTTCAACGAGTTCACGAGGCGCAACCTGGCGCGCCCGACTGAGTTGAGCGTGTTCGGCGAAAATGGCGCGCAAACCGAAGGGCATAGACTGCCGTTTGCCGGAATCAGCCTTGAGCGAGGCAACGGCGCGCCGAATGTCGAGATTATGTTTAGTGATCGCCTTCATGATCCCGCCCGCCACTTAACGCACGTTATCGCGAATGTTCGGCAGATAACACCAAAGCGTGGACTCGACGGCCGCGACGAAGCGCTGGCAATCGTTGATGGTGATGGCGAAACCAGCCTCTTGCGTTTTGATCATCTCAATCCCGATCCTAATTGATCCGCACACTCGCATGCACTTCAATGGAACACGAACACACCGCTGAAGCCATCGGCGAGCGACTAGCAGCCGGGCCGCGGCAGAACTATCTGCGCGATTGGATTTACGGCGGCATCGACGGCTCGGTGACGACATTTGCGGTAGTCACGGGAGTCGTCGGCGCGCATCTTTCGCCGGTGGTGATCGTGATTATGGGTTTCGCGAACCTTCTCGCGGACGGCTTTTCAATGGCGGCGAGTAACTTTCTCGGTACGAAGTCAGAACACGACGACATGCGGCGGGTGGCCGCAATTGAATATCGTCACATCGATGTCGCGCCCGAAGGCGAGCGCGAAGAGGTGCGACAGATTTTTGCGGCGAAAGGGTTCGAAGGAGTGGACCTGGAGCGCGTCGTCGAATTGATTACTTCTGATCGCGATCGTTGGGTGCGCACGATGTTGACGGAAGAATATGGTCTGCCTTTGGAAGCGCGCTCGCCATGGCTCGCAGCGTTAACAACTTTCAGTGCATTTGCAGTCTGCGGCCTGGTGCCGCTGGTTCCGTTCCTGGTTACCGTCAGGAATGCTTTCACCATTTCGATCATCCTCACCGGCGCGGTGTTTTTCGTCATTGGCTCGATTAAGAGCCGTTGGTCAACGGTCCCGTGGTGGCGATCGGGGTTGTCGACTTTCTTTGTCGGCGGAATCGCCGCCGCGCTGGCTTACGCGGTCGGAGTCGTTCTCCGTAGACTTGCCGGCTGAGAACATTTCCGCGCCTACGCGGCGATTGGAACGATGCAGTCGATCGGACACATCTCGACGCACTTCGGCTCGTCGTAGTGTCCCACGCACTCGACGCAAGTGTTCGGATCGATCTCGTAGATGTCATCTCCGGCGCGCACCGATTCAGTCGGGCACTCGGGCCGGCACGCATCACAGTTAATGCAGTCTTCAGTGATTATTAAAGCCATAATGATTTCTCCCTGGTAAACACTCGCGCTGATTCGTCCGGCGCGGCTTCTCTCTACGCAAATATCTTTTAGAACCTTCGGCCAAACAGTGACGGGCCTCACATCCAAATGAATTCAGGTAAGCCCATCGGAAATCACCGTTCTGCTCTGAGGGACCGGGTCGCGAGCCGGTTGTAGGCCTCGGCGAACGCCCAACTGACCGCGTCAGCCACCGCGACCCAGATGAACGCGAGAGCGGGCAGTCGAGCCAATCCCAAAAGTGCGCGCAAGGCCGGCACCAGCGATAACGCGCACGCTGTTGTTTCTTTACATGACGATTGGCCAGATTGTCAGGTCAATCAAAAGCGCGAACAGCAGGATGTAGATCAGCGGACTGCGAAATTGATCGACAAACCGTCGCCATGAAAGACCGTTGCTCGCATCTTGTTCATCTGGAAATCTCCTCTGTCGCCAAACGCGCACGACCCGTGCCAACGCGAAAGCTCCGGCAATCGATCAAGACTGCGTCGCAAGGTTGGGGAGTTTTGTTGTTCTTGCGAACTTTTTCTCAGAAACCCGCGGCACAATCGCGCGAAAACGGCGGGAAATCGCAGTTGCTGACCGGTATATCGCTTGCTCTCTGAGAAGCAGTTAGACGGCGTCCAGCCGTGGGAGCGGAACGGTTATGAAGATCCTAATCGCTTACGACGGTTCACAGTGCGCTGAAGCAGCGCTTGACGACCTAACCCACGCCGGACTTCCTGAAAAGGGTAAAGCCCTAGTTGTGTCCGTGGCCGAAGTCTGGCTGCCACCCCCGCCACCTTCGGCTTACGAAGTCGTGCAAATCGCCGCAGCCGCGGGCAGCCCTCTCGGGCTCGAGCGGAAGTACATGGCGGCATCGAAGGTGGTCGGCGAATCGGAGCGTCTGGCGACGAAGGCTGCCGATAGATTCCGCACGGCATTTCCGAAGTGGTCCGTGAAAAACGAGGCCGTGTGGGGTTCGCCGACGTGGGAGCTGTATTCGAAAGCCAAGGAGTTCGACGCTGATCTGATCGTGGTTGGTTCGCACGGCCGATCGGCGCTGGGACGATTGTTTCTGGGAAGCATTTCGCAATGGCTGCTGAATGAAGCGCGCTGTTCCGTGCGCGTCGCCCGCGGAAAGCTCGACGAACCCGACATGCCGGTGCGACTGATTGTCGGAGTTGACGGCTCGCGTGCGGCGAACGCGGCGGTTGAGCAGGTGATGGCGAGGTCGTGGCCGGCTTTGAGCGAAGTCATGGTTGTTGTGGCGGACGAGCCACTCGAACCAACCGTCGTCGGAGAGATGGTTCCCATCGTCCGCTATTCGGTTGATGACACTAATCGGCACGAGCATCAGCACGCTCTGCGGATTGCGAATGCCGCCGCGAAACGATTGAAGGAGAGCGGACTGCGAGCGACGGCGCTAGTCCGGCGCGGCAGTCCAAAAAGCGTGCTGATCGATCTGGCGGAAGAGTGGCGGGCCGACTGCATCTTCGTGGGCGCAACGGGCATTAGCAATCGCCTCGAGCGTTTCCTGCTTGGCAGCGTCGCCGGCGCCGTGGCCGCGCGCGCGCATTGCTCGGTCGAAGTTGTTCGTCATAAGCGGGGACGAAAACGGAAGTCAAACGGTAACAGGAATTAAGCTGAACTTATGGGAGGGTCTTTATGTTGAGAAAACTATTTGTGTTCTTTGGTGCAGTCGCATTGGTGATGGCGGCAGCGTTGGCAACGTTCGCGCAAAAGCAGAACGCGCCACCAATTGCGAAGGCGGTTTACTGGGCCAACGCTGACGCGGAAGTGTACTTGTTGGAGAAAGGATCGGGAGGGCTGCGACTGACAGTCGTGTCGCAGAAACAATTCACCGTCACCTACCGCACGCGCATCAACAGCATCGAGCCGGTGGACAAAGTTCTGGCGCCGACCAGCTCTGCTAACGGCATCACGATTTACGACTTCAATCACAACTTCACCAAGATGACGCTTTGGATGGCGCTGGAGTTTTCGCTCGACGGTAATACCGTACCTGAGCTAACGCGCACTTTTCTCAATGACATTAATGAGGTCGTTGCCAACGGCTACTTCGATTTTCTGTCGAAACCGAAACCCAAGCCGTGAAGCGCCCTAATCAGCGAGGAGGCGCTCAATCGATGACTGGCAAATCAAGCTCTGATGAAATCGACCGGCGCGCCTTTTGTGGTCGCGCTCTGGTTACTTCGGCGTCGTTCGTTCTGATGGCAAAGGGCCTCAACGTAGCAGCCGCGAGCCAGCGCGAAGGTCTGGTGGCTTATCCGCCACTGAAGATTGAAGGCGCCGAACGAATCATGCCCGGATCGTTTGTCTACTTCACTTATCCAAAAGACGAACCGGCCGTGCTGGTACGTGGCAAAGAAGGCGAATACGTAGCGTTTTCGCGGAAGTGCGCGCACCTGGGCTGTTCCGTCGAATTCGACGCGAACCGGCAATGCCTGGCGTGTCCTTGTCACCGCGGGACCTACGACGCCCGCACTGGCTATGTCGTGTACGGCCCGCCGCCGCGTCCGCTCGATCTGATCATTTTGCAAATGCGTGCCGGCGGAGAAGTTTGGGCCATCGGTAAAACAATCGGGAGCAACAATAACCGTGCGTGAGACGCCCAGGAGAAAGTTAAGGAAGCTCGCAGGAGGTTGAATGTGATGCGAAAAATAACCCGCGCCATCTTGACAGTTCTTATCGCCACGACGTTTGTGTTACTTGCGGCTTTATCTGCCAATGGCCAGAGAGCGCGCGCCAATACGACGTCCGTGGCTGTTCAGGAACAGCCCTTGTTTTCAGAGTACAAAGGCATTCGCTTGGGAATGACGGCTGAGCAAGTGCGCGCGAAGCTTGGCAATCCAACGCTGAAAGCTGACGACCAGGACTACTATGCGTTCTCGGAAACCGAATCGGCGCAGTTTGCCTACAACGCGATGCACAAGGTCGTGACGATCTCGATCGACTACACAGGCGCCGGCGCACCCGATTATCGCAACGTCGTGGGCGCACCCGTCGAGCAGATGGCCGACGGCTCGCTTTACAAGCTCGTGCGATACGAAGCGCGGGGTTTCTGGGTTTCGTACAGCCGCACAACGAGCGGCGTCGTGACCGTGACGATTCAGAAAATCTAATTCTCTACCGGCAGTATCGTTTGTAGAGCAATAGGCAGTTGCCGGTGGTAATTGCTCGAAGGAGGCAATCATGAAAGTCAAAGAAGTTATGACTGTAGACCCGACGGCTGTGTGGATCACCGATAGCCTGGCGAACGCGGCGGTGTGCATGTGGCAAAACGACTGTGGCGTTCTCCCGATAATCAAAGACGGCCGGAAGGTCGTGGGCATAATCACCGATCGCGACATCTGCATGGCCACCGCGATTCGCAATCGCCCGGAATCCAGCATCTCGGTCGAGGAAGTGATGACGGGCGACGTCTATTCAGTGATGCCTGATGACGATGTGCACAAGGCGCTTGAGCTGATGCAGGAGCACAGGGTTCGTCGACTGGCCGTGCTGGACGCGGAGGGCGAGCTGCAAGGCATGCTGTCGATGAATGACATCGTCTTGAAAGCTCAGGAGGCGAACGGCAAGAAGCCGCCACTTACTTTTCACGATGTGGTGAAAACTTACAAAGCAATCTGCGAACATCCCGTGCCGATGGTGGCTGCCGCGGCCACTGCGGGCGCGGAATAAATCAAGGAGAGAACGATGGAAGCAATACATTTTTATTCGACCGACGTCGCGTGGACTGGAGAACGTCACGGCAGTTTGAGCGCTCCCGTGTTGCCGACGCTGCAAGTGGACGCGCCGCCGGAATTCCGCGGGCACGAAGGCGTGTGGACGCCGGAGCATCTTTTCGTCGGCGCCATTAACTCGTGCTTTATGACGACGTTCGTGGCGATTGCTGAGAACTCGAAGCTGGACTTCGTCGACTTTGATTCGAAGGCGACGGGCAAACTCGAGAAGCAGGATGATGTTGGGATGATGATGACGCTCGTCGTGCTGCGCCCGCGTCTGACGATTCGCAATGCTCGTGACGAAGAACGCGCGTTGCGCATCCTCGAGAAAGCGGAGCGGCACTGCTTGATTGTGAACTCAGTCAAGACGCGCATTCGGCTCGAGCCTGAAATCAAAGTTGCCGATCAGCTCGCGGCGTGAAGCGACATCTCGCCCCGAGCACTGGCGCCGGAGGTGCAAAATGAAATCCCTGACCAGAGTCATGCGACTTTTGGTGGTCGTGTGCTTTTTTGTATTGGCGCTCGCCCCGGCGGTGACGCGCGCGCAATGCGTCGCGAGTCCTACCCGCGAAACTGCGCTCGCAGTGATGAATGCGTCGAACTACTTTCTCGCCTTCTACGTCGATGGC
>DASYTZ010000316.1:0-5660 GCA_036001745.1 Pyrinomonadaceae bacterium | reverse complement strand
AAGGATTTCGGAAAGGCGGGACATAAGCAGGTAGCCGGGATTGTCGACCGACCAAATGACTTCAGGCATCTCATCGACTGTAATTGCCATCGCGATCTTTCCCTGTTTCGTGTAGAGAATCGCGACGCAACTGCGCAGCGCATCGAGCGCGCCGTACTTGCTCGCCATCGGTACATTCGGCATCGAGCGACCGATTGAGTAGCGCGCTTGTTCGCGCTTCATCAACTCAATCATCTGTTTTGACGCATCTTTGTTGATGATGTCGCCGCGGTCGAGTTTCTCCATGATCTGGACCATCTCGTGTGGCGTCGTCGCGCCCAGCCCAAATCGCTTAAGATTGTCGCCCAGCTTTCCTTCCTTGCTCTCGCCGCCACCACCGACGCGACGCATGATGCGCGTTGCTTTGAAACCGAGCGAGTTCATGCGCTCGTTCACCGCATCCGTCGTCAAGTAGTCAAGCACCATGTTCGTCGCGGTGTTGTCACTGAGCAGCATCATCAGACGAAGGCAATCCTGCAAAGTCAGCCGCAAACCGTCACTCATTTCCGGCAGAATGCCTGAGCCGCCATATCGCGCGGCCTTCGTCAGCACGAGTTCATCAGTCCATTTCGCGCGACCTTCGGCGACACGCGCGAACGCTTCAATCATCACAGCGATCTTGATCGTGCTCGCGGTGCGCACCCGTTCGTCGCCGTTGAGGGAATAGGTTTGACCGCTGTCGAGGTTCTTTGCGTAAAGAGATACTTTGCCTTTGAATGGCGCGATTTCTGCGCGGATGCGTGAGTCAAGGGCGTCTTGAGAGAAAACAGCTCCGCAAGCGAGCAGGATTATTACAGGTAATCCGGACCGTGACAGGATTTTCATGAGCCGCGGGTATAACAAAAATGGCGCAGGCTGACAACCTGCGCCATAAAGAACGTGATGTGCGAAGCTTCAGTATCTCACCCGCACTCGATAACTCAGCGTCGCCTCGCCATCCTTCGCCACCGGCACGTTGAACTGCGCCGCAAATGCCGCAGTCTTCTCCGCTTTGAAAGTTGACGAAACCATTTCCCAATCGCCGCCGATTGGTTCATTGACAACAACAGTGACCGGCCCGTCCTTATGATTACGGATCTTGATCTCGTAAGCGTACTCGTAGAGATGGCCAGAAACGATCACTTTGTAGTCCGTTTGCTTTCGTTCGGCGACGATGTCGAAGGCGTCGCCGACTTTCACGCGCACGTCTTCATCCTTCGGCGTGTGATCGATTTTGTCTTCGCCGATGAACTGTTGATTGCCGCTGTCGTCTTTTTTGTACAGCCGAATCGTGCCGGCCGGCAGCGGCATGCCGAGCTTGTTCTGCTGCGCATTGCGAAATTGAATGAACACGCCGACCTTTTCCTTGATGGGCTGACCCGGATTGTTGTAGTTCGTGTAGTAATACCGCTGCCCGTTCAGCACGAACTCCTTCTTCACATCGAAGCCGGCGGCTTCCAGCAATGAGACCTGTTTCGTCTCGTTGTCGCGAATCGTCGTCGGACGCTGCAAAGTGTACATGTGATATTCGAAGAAGCCCTGTTCTTTGAACTGTGCTTCATCACTCACAGACTTTCGCGCCATCGCGCCCGCCAGAGCGTACTCGCGCTCCTCATTAACGCGATTCACATCGCCGGCGACCAGTTGCAGTCGCGCATCTTCGAACGTCGCGCCGCTGGAATTCATCAGCGTTACCCAACCTTGCAAGTCGCCCTTCGTGTCGTCAGCATTGACAACCAAAACGTAATCGGCTTTCCAGTTCATTCCGTTCGTCAGGTAACTCGCTTCGATCGTTTGCGTGCCGGCGTCACGGTTCTCGATGTCCCAAACCAGTGTCGGCGTCGCGACCAGATTCTTCGGCACATCGGGAAAGCGCATCTCTACAATGTTCGTGGGATTGATGACGATCTGTCCGTTGATGCGCCACACTTGTCCGGCATTGTTCGAAAGCAGTGTTGCCTGCACCGGCTCGAAAATCTCCGAGTTGTTCTGATAACGACGCAGCACCAGCGTGATTTCCTTGCCGACGAACTTGTCGAGCAGTTTCGCCGGGTTCAAAAGATCGTACTGATAGTTTTGCTCCAGAATGCGCAGCGCCGTCGGCGACAGAAGCGAAGCCAGATGCACCGTCTCAGGCCGAATCTGTGCCGTCACATCCGCGAAGCGCAAAGCGATGCGACCCGCCGGCAAATTCAAGCGTCGCGTCTCGCGCACTAAACCTAAATTAGAGTTGTAGACAGTAATGTTGACCGACTGGCGATCGCGCGCAGTCGTGGTCTGTTCTGCTGTTTGCGCCACGGCTCCGGTCGCGGCTGCTACGGAGATAAGAAGCGCGAACAACCCTTTGACATGTCTTAGCATTTTGAATCCTCCACAGTTCAATAAGCACGCAACAATGATTGCGCTGATGTTAGAACGTCAATTAGAGCAAAGCTTGCGCAGGTTAGCAGCAGATGCAAAAGGAGACTTACAACCTGCTGAATCGTAACCTATAATCGGCCTTTGATATGTATCGCGACAATTCACCGCAAAAACGCATCGTCATTGAAACTTCGTCTGGGCGTTACCGACCCGCAACGAAAGCCTACGCGCCAAAACGCAATTTCGAGGTCTGGGTCGCTCTGAGCGTGATCGCCGCCGGTGCCCTGGCCACCTTCGTCGCGCTATTCCTGACCAGCCGGCCATACGATCCGATGAGTTCAACCTTCAGCGCGCAGCAGACTGTTCCCGCGGGCTCGGCGACGATGCAATCGTCGCCCACGCCTTCGCCGAGCCCGACGACGGCCGCCACTCCAGCCACGCAATCGCCGGAACCTACGGCTGAAGTGGCGGCCGCGACGCCTGACGACGCTACGATTCAAGCGCAGATCGATAAAGTTTTGAGAAGCGATGCTGCGCTTGCAGAGCTCGACGTGAGCACGATCGTTGAAGGCGGCCGGGTAACGATAGTCGGCTCAGTTCGATCGGTCGAACTCAAGCAGCGGGTCGAGCGCGTCATCCGATCGATCAAGGGTGTCGTCGGCATTGACAATCAGTTAGTAGTCATTGAAGGGACGCCGCTTTAAGGCTACACCCTCGCCTGATACGTCCAACCGCTGCTAAGATACGGGCATCGAATTTTCCTGAGTGTTTCAGAAGGTTTTGCTGATGATGAATAGATTAATAGGAAGTTTCTTATCGGTAATCGCTATTTTTGCTGTTTCGGCACTGCACTCGTCCACGGCTTGGGCGCAGACCACGACTGCAGAAACAGTCGTGGTGTTCCCATTTGAGAACCTTTCCAATCATCCGGAGTACAACTGGATCGGCCAGAGTTTCGCCGACTCGCTCTCCAGCCTGCTGAATAAACCCGGCCTGATTGTAGCGACAAGCGACGAGCGAGCCGTCGCGTTTCAACGACTCCACCTACCACTCACGGTGCTGCCGTCGCGCGCCACCGCGATAAAAATTGGCCGCGAGCTTAAGGCATCGATAATTGTCATCGGGAACTTCAACGTGACCCTGCCGGCACCATCCACCGACAAACCGAACGCCGGCGCTGAAACAAAGTTGGCAACGATTTCCGGCGAAGCGCGCGTTGTGCGCATCAACGAGGGGCGCATGGCCGGAGATATCTTCGACGGCTCGTGGGCGCCGCGTGTCTACGATTTCGGCGGCACCGCAACCGATTTGCAAAAGATGAATGGCGAGCTTGCCTACCAGATCCTGTTTCAACGCGACAAGGCGCTCTCTTTTTCGCGAAATCAATTGGTGCAGGAAGCGACCAGAGTCCCGCCCCAGGCGTTCGAAGCTTTCATGAAGGGTCTCCTGACCGCCGCAAACGATCCAACGCGACCGATTTACCTGAAGAACGCGATGAAGCTGTACGCGAAAGCGAATGGAGGTGCCGTTTATGCCCAGGCCGCGTTTGAACTGGGCCAGTTTTATTTCGCGCAGCGACAACTGAAACAAGCGGCCGAGTACTTCGCGATGGTCCAAAAGAAGGAGCCGCATTACGGCGAAGCGCAGTTCTACGCCGGCCTGGCGTATTGGAAGACCGGCGACGTCAAGAAAGCGCTCGAAGTGCTGCTTCCGTTGGCGGATGAAAAAGTCATGCCGCTCGTAGCCGTCTACAACAACGCCGGCGCTGTTTCAATCGAGGCCGCGCGCGCCGAAAAGAAACCTGAAGAAAAGACGCGTTTACTGTCGCAAGCCATTACTCTGCTTTCCCGCGCCGCCGATTCGTCGCCCGATGACATCACCGTGCTCTTCAATTACGGTTACGCACTGTTCCTGAACGAAAAATATTCCGAAGCGGCTGACAAACTCGAGCACGTGGTAGCCGCCGATCCGCGCGACGGACAGGCGTATTTCCTGCTCGCAAAGGTGCAGGAGCGCGCGGGCAAGTCAGAACCTGCAAACGCTGCCGACAACAAGGCGCGCGTTTACCTGCAAACAAGCTACGCGAAATGGCAGACGGAATGGCAGAAGTCACAGACGATCCAGAATCTCGCGCCGCGATCGCGTGATGTGCTGAATCAGGTTGATCTGACGGATCTCGGCCGCAGGCAAGCGACTGACGCCGCCAAAGCTGACAACGCGCAGGAAGCGCTCAACAAAATTAAGGACCTTTATCAACAGGGGCGCGAC
Organism: Pyrinomonadaceae bacterium; assembly: GCA_036001745.1. Classification (GTDB taxonomy): domain Bacteria; phylum Acidobacteriota; class Blastocatellia; order Pyrinomonadales; family Pyrinomonadaceae; genus UBA11740. Next base: position 1,013 of record DASYTZ010000316.1, on the reverse strand, counting down.
GACGAAGCGATAGTTGAAATTCGGAAGCTTCTGATCATTGAGCCCACGAACGCGGAAGCATATCTGCTCAGCGGCCAAATCAATCAGCGACGCGGGGATCAGGAAGCGGCGATTGCTGCACTGAAGACGGCGATCTTCTGGGAGAATACTCATCCACTGATCGACGCTCATATTCTTTTGGGCCGAATCTTTCTTGAGCGCGGCGACCTGGGCGAAGCGCGCAAGTACGCCGCGAGCGCCATGACCATTGACCCAAATAATCAGGAAGCGATCGCCCTGCAACGACAGGTCACGCTCGGAAGACCCTAGCAGGGCGGCAAAGCGCGAAGAGCAAAGGGCGAAGCGTACGATGCGCTTTGCCCTTTTTCTTTTTCGATCTTGTTAGTCATCAAAAGCGGTTTTCGCACTTTTGCATTCTCTTCGCTTTTCGCGCTTTGCTCTGCAACTCCTGGCTCTTTGCATTTTGCTCTTTGCTCTTCGCTCGTCGTGGCACGGCAAGTGCTGAAGACGAGGACGGCAAGCACGAAATGAAACGTGCCCCCGCCGCCATCACTTCTCTGAGCGCTGCAAGCCGCTGCGCCAGCCGCCCGCCGAGCGATCCTTCAGTCTAATCCCCCCAAACCAAGAGCCCGGTCAGAAATGACCGGGCTCCCCGCATTTTAGGGCATCAATAAACGTATTGCGGTTCTGGAAGATAATTCGTCGCCGCACAATGCATCGCAACTTGACTGCTAGTGCTTTGGTCGTAGAAGACCACCTCTGTCACGTTCGGTCAATCCGACGGAATTTGTCACTTTGAAGTGACGCAATTTGTGAATCAGGCTTTCAAAGTCAGTCGTTCGTCACGTTTTTGGAACGACGCCCAAAAATATTTTCGCGGGCGCGATTTCCAGAAAATCAGTTCCAGGAAGGTCCCGGTTTAGAATTCAAACTTCAGCCAGGACCTTCTGCTAAACTGCGTCGCATGAACGAAGCGTTAGCGGCCGATGCGACGAACGGACGTCGGTGGCCGC
>DASYTZ010000315.1:0-4751 GCA_036001745.1 Pyrinomonadaceae bacterium | reverse complement strand
GCACGCCACCGTTTTCAAAGACTTCATCCAGACGCGACCCGGTGACAACATCGCGCCCTCGCGAGAGACGATGATGTTGATTGGTTACGACAGCAAGCATTTGTATTTCGGATTTCATTGTTTTGACGAACCACACAATGTCCGCGCATCGGTCGCCAAGCGCGATGAAGTTTTCGGCGATGACAACGTGCGCGTCTTTCTGGACACGTTCAACGATCAGCGCCGAGCTTACGTGCTTGGTTGGAATCCGCTCGGCATTCAACAGGACGGAATTCTCACCGAAGGTTCCGGGACCGATTTCAGCGTCGACATCGTCATGGAATCAAAAGGCATGTTAACGACCGACGGCTGGACCGTTGAAGTGGCTATTCCCTTCAAGTCGCTGCGCTATGAAGCAGGGAAGGGAAAACTTTGGGGCTTCAACGTCTGGCGAAATCTTTTCCGTTTCAATGATGAGATCGATTCATGGCTACCGCAGTCGCGCGAGATCGCTTCGCAGTTGAGTCAGGAAGGTCACCTCACTGGCCTGGAAGGAATTTCGACTGAGCGCACGCTCGAACTAATACCGAGCTTGACGCTTTCAGAGACGGGCAAGCGCGTCAACGCGTTGACCCCGGCACAGTTGGCGGCTAATCCGAACGCGCTCGATCCGGGGCGCATTCTCAACCAGCCGGTCAAGGCTGACCTTGGGCTGACCGCGAAGTACACGGTCACGCCAACAGTTACACTTGATTTGGCGATCAACCCTGACTTTGCTCAGGTCGAAGCTGACCAAACTGTCGTTACTGCAAACCAGCGGTTTCCGATTTTCTTCGAAGAGAAGCGGCCATTCTTTTTGGAAGGGATTGATATATTTCAGACGCGGTTGCAGGCCGTGCACACGCGATCGATCGTCGATCCGGACATTGCGGCGAAACTTACTGGAAAGCGAGGCCGAAACACTTTTGGAATTCTCCTCGCGAGCGATAACGCTCCCGGAAATTTCGCGGGTGACGAACGTAGCGACCCGGTAAATCTTCGTTTCGTTGACAAGAATGCTTACGTGGCCGTGGTTCGGCTTAAGCGTGATATCGGGCGGCAATCGAGCATCGGATTTCTGGGCACCAGCTACAATTTTATCGAAAAACACAATCAACTTGCCGGCATCGACGGTCGATTTCAAATCGACAAACAAACCACCTTCAGTTTTCAGTTTCTCGGATCCACGTCGCGGCGCTGCTTCAACAATCCGAGCGCGAATCTCTACACGCCTTTGATTACCATGCCGTGTTTCAATAACGACACCACGCGCAGCTTCTATCGTACCGGTAATGGCTTCGGTTACAGCCTGAATTACAGCAAGGAAGGACGCCATTTTTATTACGGCGCAAACGGCAATGGCCGTACCCGAGACTATCGCGCTGACGTTGGTTTTACGCGGCGTACGAACTATAACAATGAAGGAATCGACTTCGGCTACAACTCGGAGCCAAAGCCGAAGGCGAAATTGATAGCCTGGCATTTCAATGTTTCGGCCGACGTCGGCTTTGATTGGCAAGGCCGAAGCCATGACAACGGACAGGAAGGCCAGGTCTCGTTCAATTTCCAAAAGAATACTTACTTCGGAACCGGAGTCTCATTCGACTACGGCAGAGTATTCGAAGAGGAATTCGGCGCACGGCGAACCGGAACTCAGCTCGGCGCCTTCGCGGGCGCTTCTGAGCGTTCGCTACAATCAGTCGAACCATACATTTTTGGCGGCACGAATCCGAGCAAGAAATATTCCGTCAATTTTTTCTTTGGACCACGATCGGCTTCCTTCGATTACGATTTTGGGGCCGAGCCAAAATTCTCTCGGGCTAGTCCTTCGGCGATAGCCGCCCGCGCCGCCACGGCCGCGGGGTTATGTACGGGAACATCGCCACCAATTGTTTGTCTGGCGCTACAGGATCCAGGCGCGGGAAAAGAATTGAATATCGACTTTAATGTTTCGTTTCAGCCCACGAACGCCTTTAGCGCATCGCTTTCGTACAATAAAGATCGAATCGTGCGACGAGACACGCACCTGACTGCGTTTGACGACAACATCTACTCATTTCGTTCCACTTATCAATTTACTCGCTTCATCTTCGTACGTGCGCGCGTGGACTACGACACTCTGTCATCAGGCGCGCGCGGTCAATTCCTTTTTGGCTGGGCGCCTAGCCCTGGCACTGCTTTCTACGCCGGCTATAACGACGACTTGGTTCGGAATGGATTCAACCCCTTCACCGGCCAACTTGAACCGGGCTTTCGTCGCAATGGCCGGACCTTCTTCGTGAAGATGTCCTACCTGATCAGAAAGAGCTTTGGCGGGTGATCTCGAGGATTGAATCGGACGCAGCAGTTACGGCCAGATTCAGGCATGTGCGTAACCGAACTCAGCCTGTCATCGTCTATCGTGTTAGACTTCACGCGCCCTGCCCAAATAAGAAGGAATATGGGTTTGTTTTCGCGATTATCGCCAGTTTGTGTGCCGCACGCGGCCATGGTTTTGGTCGTGCTCGCGGCCATAGCCTCATCTGCCTGCAAGAGCGATTATCCGGCGTCGGGCCGTGCGGCGAATCCTGACGCCAGGTCACAACCACGTCAGGTAAAAACCGTTAAAGTTGCGGAAACGCCGATCGGCGAAACTGTTACTGTGAACGGCACGCTGGCGGCTTATGATCAGACCACCGTCGGAATGAAAGTCGCCGGACGGTTGCAATCGATTTCTGTCGATCTGGGAACGGTGGTGCGCAAGGGGCAGGCGATTGCAAAGCTCGAGCAGCCGGATTATCAATTGCGCGTGCAGCAATCGGAGGCGGCGCTGGCGCAGGCGCGCGCCCGCGTTGGGTTGTCGCCGGACGGCAAAGACGATCGCGTCACGGCAGAGCAGACAGGCACCGTGCGCGAGGCGAAGGCAGTGCTTGAAGAATCTAAGGCCAAACGCGATCGCGCCGCGAGGTTGATCAATCAAGGCATCATTCCGCGCGCTGAATTCGATACGGCTGACGCCGACTACAAAGTTGCGATGAGCCGCTACCAGGACGCGGTGGAAGAGATTCGCAATCGTCAGGGCCTGCTGGCCCAGAGACGGTCTGAGCTGAACCTGGCGCGACAACAACTGGCCGACACGATTCTGTACGCGCCGATTAATGGCGTCGTGCAGGAAAAGCGCGCCAGCGTCGGCGAGTATCTTGCGGCGGGCGCGCCGGTCGTGGACATCGTGCAGATTGATCCGCTGCGGCTCCGCGTGGATATTCCCGAGCGCGAATCGCACAAGATTCACACAGGCCAAAGCGTGCGCGTTACCGTTGAAGGCGATCCGGACATTTATCTTGGAGCGGTCAAGCGTCTGAGCCCGTCGATCAGCCAACAGAACCGCGTGCTCTCTGTGGAAGCCGACGTGCGCAACAACGGCCATTTGAAACCGGGCGCGTTTGTGCGCGCCGAAATCGTTACCGACCAAACGAGTATGGCAGCAACAGTTCCGCCGAGTGCAATCGTGACTTTCGCAGGCATCGAAAAGGTGATCACAGTCGAAGGTGGCAAGGCGGTCGAGAAAGTCGTGATGACCGGCCGGCGCGGACAAGATTGGGTTGAGATTAAGTCGGGAGTGAACGTCGGGCAGGACGTTATCGTTAACCCTGGGAATTTACAGTCCGGTCAAGCCGTGCAAACACAGTGAAGTGGATCAGAAACATAAAGTCGTCGATTGGGGCTGTGCTTGCATTGTTCATGATCTTGACTGTGTGCAGGACTCAGCAATTGGGTGAGGACTCCCGACGTGATCCGGGAGCTTCAACGAAAGACCATTCTGTAATTATCCAATCGACTGCTGAACCTGAGTTTCCGAGTGAAATCGTTACGGACATAGAGTTGGCAGTGACTTTGATTGCAACCTTCAAAAAAAGCGGAAAGGTCACTGACGTCAAAGTAATCAGCTCGCGAGTTCCTGCTTTTATTCGCGGCGCCGTCCTGACGAAATTGGAGCAGGCAACCGTTGATGCCGCGAAAAAGATTCAATTCACCCCGGCCATGAAGAAAGGTCATCGCGTTTCGCAACGGATGGAGTTATTGTTCACATTCAAGCGGCAGAAGACGCGGAAGTTCGTGAACTGGCAGCCCACACTAATAGCTTAATAGCGCTCAGATATGCAGAAGCTGGCTGAGATTTGTATTCGCCGCCCGGTGTTCGCCGCGATGATCGTTTTATCTCTGGTCGTCGTCGGCGCGGCGAGCTATTTCAAGCTCGGGATCGATCGATTTCCGTCAGTCGATCTTCCCACAGTGAGCGTGCGCACCGGTTTGCCCGGCGCGTCACCCGAAGAAGTCGAGTCGCTCGTCACCCAGCAAATCGAAGATGCCGTCAACACCGTCGATGGCATCGATGAACTGCGGTCAATTTCCAGCCAGGGAAACTCAATTGTCATCGCTACGTTCAAGTTAAATCGCGATCTGGAATCAGCGGCCCAGGACATCCGCGACCGTGTGACCGGTCTTGGCCGCCGCCTGCCTGAGGACGCAACGCCTCCGGTCGTGCAGAAGTTCGACAACGACAGCACGCCGGTGCTGACCATTGCGCTTTCCGCCGATAGATCGATTCGCGAGCTGACTGAGCTGGGCGACAAGATTGCGCGGCCGCAACTCGAGCGCGCAGGCGGCGTCGGCGAGGTGCGCATCGTTGGCGGGCTGCAGCGCGCAATCAACATTTGGGTCGATGCCGACCGGCTCGCGGCGTATCAGATTCC
>DASYTZ010000314.1:0-3608 GCA_036001745.1 Pyrinomonadaceae bacterium | reverse complement strand
CAAGGCCGAAGCCGATATCACGGCGCGCGATCCTGAATTCTCGCTGGCGGGAATGCGCTTTCGTTTGCGCACGCCTGATGCCGAAATCGATTTTCACTCGCCGCTGGTTGGGCCACCGCATGTTTACAACACTCTGGCGGCAGTAGCGAGTGGCTTAACGCTTGGTTATTCGTTGGAAGTGATCACGAACGCGCTGTCGAAATGCACCGGGGCGCCGGGACGCTTTGAACGCGTGCCGCACGAAGGAGACTTCGCGGTCGTGGTTGATTACGCGCACAGCGACGACGCGCTGCTGAATGTCTTGCGGACTGCGCGCGAAGTAACGAAGGGCAGAATCATCACAGTTTTCGGCTGCGGCGGCGATCGTGACCGAAGCAAACGCGCGCCGATGGGCGAAGCGGCAGGGTCGTTGAGCGACGTTGTCATTCTAACTTCCGACAATCCGCGGACGGAAGATCCAAACCAGATTCTTGCTGACGCCGAAGAGGGAATTAAAGAGACGGGCAAGCCTTACGAGAAGATTGCCGACAGGCGCGAAGCAATTCATCACGCGATCGCCCAAGCCCGAACGAACGACCTGGTTCTAATCGCCGGCAAAGGCCACGAAGACTATCAGATCATCGGTCGCGAAGTTTTTCATTTCGACGACAAGGAAGTTGCGCGGGAGGCGCTTCAGAATTTCCCGGAACCAAAAAAAACTATTTGACATTTTTCATTTAACATTTGTCATTGGTCATTTGAACTTGGCGGTTCACCGTGTCGTCGTCGGTGGCGCCCAAGAGGCACTCCATTCGGCGCACATGCCCGCACAAAATGAACAAATGAAAAATGTCAAATGACAAATGACAAATGATTCGTCTCAACCTCCGGCGATAAAACCGTCGGCCGAGGGTCTCGTCCGCGGCATACGCAAGTGGGACCTGGTCGCGATTACGATCAATGGCATCATCGGCGCCGGAATTTTTGGCCTGCCGTCGAAGGTCTTTTCGCTCATCGGTGCGTACAGCCTGATCGCTTTCGTGGTGTGCGCGCTGGTCGTAGTCCTGATCATTCTGTGCTTTGCCGAAGTCGGCAGCCGCTTTGAGCAAACCGGCGGGCCTTATCTTTACGCGCGCGAAGCCTTTGGACCGGCGGTCGCATTCGAAGTTGGTTGGCTTATTTGGCTGGCGCGTCTGACGGCATTTGCCGCGAACTGCAACTTGATGGTCAGCTATCTTTCCTTCTTCTGGGCTCCGGCGAATACGGGAGTCATTCGGGCCACGATCATTGTGGCGGTTGTGCTGGCGCTCACGGCTCTAAATGTGCTCGGGGTACGACAGGCGGCGATCGCCAGCAACATCTTCACGATTGGCAAACTGGTGCCCATGCTCATCTTCATCGCGGCCGGCCTTTTCTTTCTCAACCCACACGCATATGCATTAGGCGCCCGGCCATCGACAGGAGCGTTCTCGCAATCCGTGCTTTTGTTGCTCTACGCGTTCACGGGATTCGAGATGGCGGCGATCCCCGCCGGTGAGATTCGCGATCCACAAAAGCATCTGCCGCGCGCTCTGCTGATCGCGACCGCAGTCGTGGCGTTTGTCTACATCTTGATTCAGGTGGTTTGCATCGGCACGCTGCCGGAGTTGGCGAAATCGACAAAGCCGCTGGCCGATGCCGGCAGCAGGTTCATGGGGACCGCCGGCGGCGCCCTGATCTCCGCGGGCGCGATCATTTCGATTGCCGGCAACTTGAATATCGTTCTGCTCTCCGGCTCGCGTGTGCCGTTTGCAATCGCGGAACAAAAACAGCTGCCGTCATTTCTCGGCAAAGTTCACCAGCGATTCTTCACACCGCACATCGCAATTCTGATTACGGCCGCAGTCATGTTGGTTTTGACTCTGAAGAGTTCCTTCGTCGCCGCGCTTACGATCAGCGCGATCGCGCGACTAATCACTTACGCTGTGACCTGCGCGGCATTGCCGGTGCTGCGCCACAAATCTAGCGTGCCTAGGGCGTTATTCAGAGTTCGGGGCGGCCCAGTCATTGCGGTCGCATCGCTGATCCTGGCAGCCTGGTTGCTCGCAAACAGCACTTTTACAGAAGCTTGGCAGACAGCGGTCGCGGCTGGTGTAGGACTGCTAATTTATTTAGTCTACCGCTACCTGAAGGCGCCAACTGCAAATTGAGAACTGCGAGACATAGTCAGGACGATATCGGGCGCATGAAGAAAGAAGTCCTGGGAACGGCGATCAGCTCGATCGAGTTCTTTATGGACCAAACGATATCGGCTGACCCTCGTAAACCACGCGGCCATCCATGATGGTCACGAGGACCTTCACCTTTTCGATCTCTTTCGGATCGACACGGAAGATGTTGCGCGAAAGAATCACTAAGTCCGCAAGCTTGCCCGGGGCGATCGTGCCTTTTTCGTTCTCTTGAAACTCGGCGAATGCTGAGCCGACCGTGTAGGCGCGCACGGCTTCTTCCACGGAAATTTTCTGGGCCGGCACCCAGCCGTTCGGGTTCTTCCCGTCAAGCGTCCGCCGTGTCACTGCCGCATAAACCGACAGCATCGGATCGAGCGGAGCAACGGTCCAGTCCGTTCCGAACGCCAGAGTGGCCCCCGAATCGAGCAACGAGCGAAACGCGTAAGTTGTTTTCGCACGGTCTTTGCCGATGCGCTTCTCAGCCCAACGGCCATCATCGATCGCGTGGTAAGGCTGCATCGAAGCGATAACTTTGTCGCGCGCAAATCGAGCAATGTCCTGCGCGCGCAGGTGTTGCGCGTGCTCAATGCGAAAGCGGCGATCGCGATCGCCATCCTCCTGCTCGACCTGTTCGTACATCGAAAGGATCAGGTCGTTAGCCTTGTCGCCGATCGCGTGAATCAAAACTTGCAGGCCCGCTTTGTCGGCGCCATGGATGCGCTCGAGCATCGCGCCTTCGGGAAACATCTCGCCGCTGGGAATGCCGCTCGTGTTTGGCGCGTCGCGATAAGGTTCGTAAAAAAGAGCAGTCGTCGAACCGAGGCTGCCGTCGGCAAAACCTTTCAAGCCGCCGGTGCGCAGCATCGCGCTACCGAAGTGTGCGCGCACACCGGTTCTCGCCAAACGGTCCCACGACGGCAGCGGCCAAACTGCGTAGATGCGCGTCTTCAATTCGCCACGATCGAGCAAAGTCTGATACACGCCGACATCGACGCCGGCGGACATGTCTTGCACACTTGTCACGCCCAGGCTCGCGGCGTGATCGGTAGCCGCACGCGCGGCGGCAAGCTTTTCTTCAAAAGATGCCGGCGGAATGACTTTCCATACGAAACCCTGCGCGGCATCTTTGAGAACGCCCGTCGGTTTACCAGTCGTCGGATCACGCACGATGACGCCGCCGGGCGGATCCAATGTCTGCTTACTTACGCCCGCGAGTTTGAGCGCAAGGCTGTTAGCCAAACTCATGTGGCCATCGAGTCGATTCACGAAGATCGGAGTGTTAGGCGTGTAGCGATCAACCAATTCTTTGGTCGGCAATTTCGCGTCGGGCCAGCGTTCATGATCCCAATCGCCGCCCGTGATCCATCTGCCCTCCGGCAGCTTGGCGGCGAAATCTCGAATGCGCTCGGCAAATTCCTG
>DASYTZ010000313.1:0-8830 GCA_036001745.1 Pyrinomonadaceae bacterium | reverse complement strand
CCAAATCTGGCGCGCTCCAGAATGAGCAAACCAACCGACACCAGCGCCAGCGCGTACATCACGGGATGAATGTCGCGACGGCGACCAACCATTAAGTACAAACCGACGTGTGAGATGAAGCCCCAAAGAATTCCCTGCGTGATCGAGAATGTCAGCGGAATTAAGATCAGCGTGAGAAATGCGGGCACGCCCTCTTCGATTTTATGAAAGTCGATCTTCCCGACGCTGGTGAACATTGCCGCGCCGACGAGAATTAGAACCGCGGCGGTGGCGAAGGGCGGCACCATGCCCGCGATCGGCGCGATGAAAAAGCACGGCAGGAAACAGAGCGCAGTGAAAACCGAAGTTAGTCCGGTCCGTCCGCCCATGCGAATTCCCGCAACGCTTTCAATGTAAGCAGTTCCTGAGGACGTGCCGGCTAATCCGGCGCCGAGCGTCGCCAGCGAATCGACAATCAATCCTTGTCGCAGATTCTTTGGATGGCCGTCTTTGTCGAGCAGATCACCCGCATAAGCCACACCGATGAACGTCGAGATCGAATCGAACAAATCGGTGAACATGATCGCGATGATCGCCGGCAGCAGGCTCAACTTCAGCGCGCCCAGGATATCGAGCTTCAAAAAGACGGTCTTGAAATCCGGCAAGCTGAAGAGAGCAGGCGGCCGCGTCACCAAACCGAATCCCCACGCGGCCAGTGTGATCACGACGATCGATACCAGAAAAGCAAACGCACTCTTGCGCGCCATCAAGAAGGCTGCGATGGCCACGCCCGCGATTGTCATCAGGGCCGGTTTTCCCAGGCTTCCGAGCTTCACGAACGTCACCGGATCGGCCACGATGAACCCGGCATTCCTTAGTCCAATGAACGTGAGAAAAATTCCGATGCCGGCAGCGGCCGCAATTCTGATTTCAGCGGGAATCGCCCTGGCGATTGATTCGCGAATCGGCGTCACCGAAATCAAGAGAAACAAAACGCCGGCCCAGAAGATGATGCCGAGCGCGGTCTGCCAAGGCACGCCTTTGCCCAAAATGATCGAGTAGGTGAAGAAAGCGTTAATGCCCATGCCCGGCGCGACGGCAAATGGCAGCTTCGCGTACAGGCCCATCAGCAACGTCATCGTGAAGCAGACGATCACGGTTGCCGTCAGCACTCCGCTGAAAGCCATTCCCGTTTTTCCATCGGCCGAAAGAATTTGCGGATTGACGACGACGATGTAAGCCATCGTGAAGAAGGTCGTGACGCCGGCGATGGCTTCCGTCTTGAGGTTAGGGTTTTCCGCAGAATTCATAACCACAGAGGACACAGAGGAAAATCAATAAGAGAAAGAGAGTAACCAAAAACACCGGAAAGACAGGCTCAACAAGTCCGTCCTGGTTGTCTGTTCTTCTTCTCTGTGCCCTCTGTGGTAAGCCCTAGTTGGCTAACACACTTCGCGTTTCCCGCAAAGCAGTCTCAAGGTCCGCGCGCGAAACGTCGTAATGCGTGACCATTCGAATTGACGATCCAAACCCAATGGCCAGCACGCCGCGCTCGCGAAGCTGCGCGCAAATAGCGTCAGCAGCTTTGCCGGTTTCCGAAACATCGACGATGACGATGTTCGTAACGACCGTTTCCGGGTCGATCTTCATGCCCGGCAGTTCCGCTAAACCTTCGGCGAGCCGACGTGCGTTCTCATGATCTTCGTGCAGGCGCTTTGGAGTTTCTTCCAGCGCCACCAATCCGGCAGCAGCCAGCACGCCTGCTTGTCGCATTCCGCCGCCCAACATCTTCCGAACGACACGTGCCTGGTCGATGAACGCGCGCGTGCCCAACAGCATCGATCCGACCGGCGCGCCTAAACCTTTTGACAAACAAAACATCACCGAATCGGCGGGCCGCGCCAGATCTGCCACTGACTCGTTCAATGCGACTGATGCATTAAAAATGCGTGCGCCATCGAGGTGCACCGGCAAATTCAGACTGTGCGCGCGCTCGCAAATTTCTTCCGTCCGCGCACGCGTCATCACCGAGCCGCCGGCGAGATTGTGCGAATTTTCGATCGCAATCAGGCCCGTCGGCGCGACGTAGTAAGCGGCGTTCGCGTGAATCGCGCCGGCGATCTCATTCCAAGTAAGGATTCCGCTGCCGTCGTTGCTGTGGACCGGACGCGCAACACAACCTGAGAATGCGGCCATGGTGGCCATCTCGAAATTGTAGAGGTGGCCGCGTTCTTCGATGACAACTTCCTGACCCGGCCGCGTGTGCAGCTTGACGGCGGTCTGATTTCCCATCGAACCGGTCGGCACAAAGATCGCGGCTTCCTTCTCGAAAACTTCCGCCGCTCGTTCCTGCAAACGATTTACAGTTGGGTCTTCGCCGTAAACATCGTCGCCGACTTCGGCTTCGGCCATCGCGCGGCGCATCGCCGGCGTTGGTTTGGTGACAGTGTCGCTGCGTAGATCAATCATGCGCTCTGACGATCTGAATCTGGTGATGTCTGTCAATACAAACGGAATTCTGTGACGCAAAATGTATCACAGAACAGCGGGTGGAATCGCTGCGCCATGAATGACGTTTCCAATTGATAGCTGGAGGTAGAGGCAACGGCAGTTCAGCGGCACGCGGCTTCCGGCGCGGCCTCGGAATTCGAGGTAAACGTGCACCGGCCTTCAAACACCGCGCCGGGTTGAATCAGGAGTTGTGCGGTCTCGATATCGCCAATCACCCGACCCGAACTTCCGATTTCGACACGCGTGGTAGCGCGGATGTCGCCTCGGACGGTGCCATTGATCGTCGCGTCGTTGACCGAGACGTCTCCATCGACTATTCCGCCCACGCTCAGAATCAAATTGCCCTGATCAGAACGCACCACTCCGGCCATATAGCCATCGACGCGTAGGGTTCCTTCGAAACCGATCTCGGACGGTTGATTCGACACTTGGCTGGACGGCGGCGATTCAACTTTCTCCTGCGGCTGATTCCCCAACCACTCCTGAAAGGTCAGATTGGTTTCGCTTGGCAGATTCTGATCGGTCTGATCGGACGTTAACTGTGAAGTGAGGCAGGATTCATCAGTGGCAATGGTTTGAACTTCGCTGGATGCCATCGAAGACTTTATATCGCGTCTGTTTCAATTATGCGAGTTTGAGCATCCGGCAATCACCCTGGAAAGTCGCGCCGGGTTTCATCGAAAGTTTCGGAGTTGAGATATTGCCGTTGATGATTGCTTCCTGACCAAGCTCAACGCGTTCTCTGCCGACAATGTCTCCATTGACGGTGCCGGCGATGACCGCCACGGCCACGTCAACAAACGCATCGACTCGGGCCGAGGCGTCCACGATTAAGGTGCCTTTCTCTGATGAGATTTGTCCGGCCACGTGACCGTTGATCCGAAGCATGTCTTTGAATCGAATCTCGCCGTCCAACTCGGGCATCGAATCGGTTCGGCCAGTACGCGGCCGCTGCTTAATGGTCAACGCACTGCCGCTCGCATTTAACTGCCCCGAGAGCACCCCATCCACCGGCAGGTAGCCGCGATACGTAGCCTCTCCGGTAATGACGGGAACGCGCGGCTGAAATATGAATGAGTTTTCCTTTCGCGACGGCTGCTGCACGGACCTTAAATCCGAGACGTTGCGGTCTGTACCTGCTTTTACGTATGGAAGTCGCGGCGGAAGTCCGCCTTCGTTGGATGGCGCTACCGGCTCGCGCGGCGTAACGTCCGGCTCTATTTGCAGCGCAGCTTTCGCCAGGGGCATTTTTCTCTCCAACCCGAAACCGTGGGGAACCAGACTAACAACTGCAAGAGCAAACAAAAATGCTGGGAAGAATTTTTGAGGCCGCGAACCCGGCGGCCGGGAACAAACCCGCTTGAGTGCGGCGCACACTATCACAGCCACGTGTACTGATTCAAGCCATTTTTTGCGCGGAGTGGTTTGAAGGTTAGGAGGGTTTCAGTTTCGGCGTTGCGGACTGGCCATACTTGAGGATCGTGCCGCCAAATCCGACGGCCCAACCATGACCTCGATCAATTAAGAAAAGACGCTCGAGGGTGTGAGAAATGTTTGTGGTTTCAGCAAACCAGTAGCGACCGCCATTCACTGTGTGAAGCACAAGTCCTTCAGCGCCCGCCGCCCAGCCTTCAGTCGCGCTGATGAATTTCACATCGAAAAGATCACCGTCGATGTTCGATCGCTGCGCAAACCACGCGCGGCCACCATCGGTCGTCGCGAAAATTCGGCCGGCTGAACCGACGGCCCAGCCAAAGCGATTGTCGATAAAACTCGTTGCGGTGAAGCGGACATTAGCCTCGTCGCGCACAGCGCCACTCTGCCACGTCGCTCCACTGTTGCTTGTGTGAATGATCGTGGCGCCGGCGCCGACCAGCCATCCGTGCGTGCTATCGAGAAACGCGCCGCCTAAGAGAAGGTGTTTCGTTGGCGGCGATTGGCGCGTCCAATGCGCGCCGCCATCACGGGTCGCGAACAAGACGCCGGTCTCACCAAACACCCAGCCGTTTGCCACATCGGTGAAAATCACGCGTACGAGACGCGCATTCGAATCAGCGACATCAAGGTAAGCGGGTTGCCACGTCAGTCCGCCGTCGTCAGTACGCAGCAGATACGAGCGCGCTTCGTCATTTGTCTTCAGTTTGTAAACGTCGCGTTCTGCTATCAACCAGCCAATGTGATCGTCAACGAAACAAACGTCGCGCAGAGTATCCTTCGTCAGGGTCGAAACTCTTCTCCAACTGGCTCCGCCGTCCGTTGTTTCGAGCAGCGTTCCTCCGCTACCGGCAACCCAACCGTGATTCTGATCGAGAAACTGCACCGCGTGCAGCCAAGCCATCGTGCCGCTCTTTTGGCGAGACCAGGTAGCGGCGGAGGCAGTAAACAGTGAGCAGTGGACAGTGAGCAGAATGAGCAAGAGACGCGGAGACGCGGTGACACGGCGACGCGGAGATCGTCGTCGCATCTCTCCGTGTCCCCGCGTCTCCGTGTCTCCGTGTCGCATTGCTAGAATCCGCCCGTAAACAATCTCGCAAAACTCAACACCGGCAGGAAACTCGTCAGCGTCTGCCATTTCTTCAAGCTGTTGCCGGGCACGACGACTTGATCGCCGGGCACGAGATAGACGGAATCGGGAGCCTGGCCTTTGTAGATCGCACTGACGTTCACCGGAATCGGTTGGAGATTTCCGTTCGGCTGTTTGCGCAGCACGTAGACTTTGCTCTTGCTGCCGGTTTGCAGTATGCCCCCGGCTTCAGCAATTGCTTCAGTCACAGAAAGACGACGCGTCATCAAGCGAATCCCTGGCTGCCCGACGTCACCAATCACGCTGTAGCGATACGAGCCCGCGCGATCGAGCGAAACCGAAACCTGCGGATCGATGATGTATTCGTCGTAACGCTTCTTGATCAGCTCGGCGACCTGATCGACAGTTTTGCCGTTGACGAAGATGCCTTCGGGAACCAGCGCCAGATAAATTCTCCCGCTTGGGGGAATCACGATGCCTTGTTTCGAATACCGTTCCTGTGCAAAGACGTTAACCGAAATTACATCCTCCGGACCGAGGCGATACGTAGTGAAAAAGTTGTTGTAATAAGGGACGATCGACGCCTCTTCGGAAGTCGGATCGCTGCGATTCGTCTGCGCGTCAGCGGTGACTTCGGGTGTCGCCGACGCTCCGGCCGTCGCGGCCTGCTGAGTTTCTTCAGCGGAAGTGCGACGCTGGCGCGTGGCCGTCGGCGATTGGGCGAACACGCTCGCCGCAGTCGCCAGCGCGATCGTTACAACTAAGGTTTGAGTTAACAACTTCTTCATGGTTCCGGACCTCCCAAGGCGACGCAAATTGGCAATTTGCGCTACGTTCCCTTTCCAAACAAAATCGTTTTGATCGTTTCGAACATGATGGTCGCGTCGAGCGCGAGGCTCTGGTTTTTCATGTAATACAAATCGTATTGCAGCTTCTGCTTCGCATCTTCGATCGACGCGCCGTACGGATAATTGATTTGCGCCCAGCCCGTAAGACCCGGCGCCATCAAGTGCCGTTGTTCGTAATACGGAATTTCCTGCGCGAGCTGCTCGACAAAGTGCGGGCGCTCTGGTCGCGGGCCGACAAAGTTCATGTCGCCGCGCAGAATGTTCCAAAACTGCGGAATTTCATCAACACGAATCTTGCGAATGACGCGACCCACCCGGGTCGTGCGTTCATCGTCGGTCTTGGCCCAGACAGGACCATCCTTCTCGGCATCGATGCGCATCGATCGAAATTTCATCAGCTTGAAGGTGCGGCCGTTTTTACCGACGCGCTCCTGCTTGTAGAGAATCGGGCCGCGCGAATCGAGCTTGATCAGCATCGCGGTAACAATCGCGATCGGTAGCGAGAGAATTGCGCCGACAAGGGCAATCGCACGATGCATCACAGCGCGACTGATTTCGTTGATGCGCGCGCGACGCCCGCGACTCGAGAAGATCAGCCATGAAGGTCGAATCATGTCGAGCAGCACGCGTCCCGTCAGTCGCTCGTAAAACGCTGCGCTCTCTTCGATGGTGACGTCGCCGGACAAACTCAACTTCAGAAGTTCCTGCGTCGGAAACTGTCCACGTCGATCGCCAATCGCGACGACTAAGCGGTCGATGTTTTCGCGCTTAACGAGCGAAGCCAATTCGGAAGTCAGGCCGATCACCTTTGGATTGATCAGACTCTTGCCAACCAGATTGGGGTCGTTATCGACAAACCCCACGACGCGGAAGCCAACGTCTTTTCTTTGCAGGGTCTCTTTGGCAATCTCAACCGCGAACGGCCCGGATCCAACGATCAAAATGCGCTCGCCGAGTTCCGGATGTCCGAGGATCCAATGAATGGAAAGACGCCAACCGACCATCAAAGAAAGCGCCAGCGGCAAAGAAATCAGGGTCACGCCGCGGCCAATCATCACCTGCGGGAGCGCGTAAAACGTCAGCGCCAGCGCCACCCATGCCAGACCGAGCGCTTGCAGCATACGCAGCACCAACTCGCGCCGGTCGCGCATCACCACAAAATCGTAGAGATCGAAAAAGTAAAAAGAGGTCAGACAGAAGACTGTCGCCAGCGTGGCTTTGTAGAACCCGTTGCGATTGATCAGCGCGTCTTCGGCATCAGCCGAGCCCATCCGCACGTACACAGCGATTACCAGGCCGCCGAAGAGCAACATCGCTTCGACGAGCAGAAGGAGAATCGTGCGAGCTTTGAGACGCGAAGACTTCATTGCTAATCAAGTGTCACGACACCACGTCCTCCTCGATGTAGATCATTTCCAGTTGGCGGCCGTCATCTTCGACCTCAGATTCTGCTTCTGCATCAACTTCCGACATCGCTTGATAACGCCTCTGCTGATAGTAGTAAGCAGTTTCATCGGCTCCGGTCTCAGCGCGATTCAAGACGACACCCAGTATCCTTTCGCGCGGTAACTGTTCGAGCAAACGATCCACGACCGTGTAACGAGTCTTGCCGGCCCGCACGACCATCAGCGCGGCATCCGCGCGATTGATCAAGAGATTCGCATCAGTGAACACGCCGAGCGGCGGCGCATCGATGATGATGTAATCGAAGTGCTTGCGTGCTTCATCGAGCAGGCGACCGAATCGCGGCCCGGAAAGCAGCTCAGCCACGTCCTCACGCGGCGCACCGCCCGGAAGCAGATGCAGCCCCGCAGGCTGAAGCTTCACGATCGCCTGGGTTAGCTTCGTCTCGCCCGTCAGCACTTCAGACAGACCAATTTCGTTTTCGATTCCCAAGTAATCCGACGTTGCGGGCTGCCGCAAATCGGCGTCAATCAGCAGAGCTTTCACTCCGTCTGTCTGCGCCAGCAGCCACGCCAGATTCAGACTCGTCAAAGTCTTTCCTTCGCCGATGCCCGCGCTCGTGACTACGAATGCGCGCATGTTTTGTCGCTCGCCAGCTTCCAAAAGTTTCGTGCGCAACGAACGAAAGTGCTCGCATTCGGGCGAGCGCGGTTCCGTGATCGCGACGAGGTGTGGTTCGACGCGCGCGGTCGAGATTGCTCTTGAAGAGAACTCGACGGCGCGCGCCGATCCGACAGCGCCCAAGGTTGCCCCAGCATCACGGGAAGCTGGTCCGCCGGGGAGTGCCGGCCCGCCGGTCGCCTCCTCCGTGTGCGCAGTGGGCGCTGAACTGATAGCCGCGGGGATCGCTGTGAACGGCGAGACATCCCAGGGATGCTCGGCGTTTCCCGGCTTGCCGGGATGCGCGAATTCATAGACGTTTCCGTCGCGGTTGACTGAAGATTTTGAAGTTGGAGTGCGCGGAGCGGATTCAGCCCGCTTCAGCGCGTCATAGACTCTGCCCATTGTTTCCTCTCCCGAAGCCCGAACGGTCGTAAGCCGAGCTGAGCTCATCAATGCTGATTGGGTCAGTGCGTCGTGAGTATTCGTTAAAGGTGATGCTTGTTTCCGGAGCCGGTGAAACGAGTGAGAAGATTTCGCGCGATTCGCGGCGATCGAACGATGAAGCCTCCGCGTAATTGCCATTGCCGTTACCGTTGAGTGTGGCGCGCGCATCTGGCGCGTGATTCATGGGCGGGACGCCCATGCCACTGTCTCCATTGCCCGCCGCCCAAAGCTCAGCGCGCGCCGCGGAGTTGAAGATGCGCGCCGACGCTTCCTGTGGCAGTCCCGACAAGTCGGGATCGTGCCCATTGCGCGGCAGCATATCGAACGTCGCGGCGACTTCTTCGACAATCGCACGGCTGATGATCGTAGCGCCTGAGGCGAAGCCGTTTAGCAGCGCGTTGTCGCAAAGGTTGTTGATGTTGCGCGGAATGCCGGCCGAGCAACGAAAGATGTAATC
>DASYTZ010000312.1:0-3006 GCA_036001745.1 Pyrinomonadaceae bacterium | reverse complement strand
GTATGGATGACGACACAACCCGATTGAAGTCGCCACAAAATCATCATCGGGCCCGTTCCTGCCTCGCTTTTGCAACAGCGGCCCGAGATCAGTAAGAACATTCAGCGAAGCAAACTTCGTGAACCATGGATCGTCGAGCATGATCAGATCGTAAGCCCCTGTTCGCGCGTTGAGATCGATTAGTTCCTTCTCAAAGAGATTCGCGTACGGAAACTCGGCGATGTTTATGTGCACGCCCGTCTGCGTTTCGTAGTCCTTCGCTGCCTGTTTAAGCGCGTCGCCTTCGACTCCGGAATTGATTGCAAGAGTTAAGCTCCGAGAGTGCTGCTTTCCCTCGCGCAGGCACGCGGACATCACCAGCCCACCCGCGAGCAGGATCGTGGCCGCAAGAATCGCCGTTGTCTTTGTTCGCCCTGATGTTCGCATGCGAGCCTCTTTCATTTGGGCTGTACCTTAGCCGGAACACGCAGAAGGTTCAAGGCTAGTCACACAATGTTAATTAGCAGTAGAATCTCGCTCGTTCGAAAGCCCATCAGGAGTCAAGCCGATGCTCGAACAACTCGTCGAATCATGGCAGATCAATCACCGTGTGACGCTGAAGTTGCTGAACGCATTGTCGGATGACGCGCTGCACGCCACGCTTTCGACTCGAGGCGGCCGCGATGTAGCGCGCCAACTCGCTCATGTGCATGAAGTGCGATTGACCTTTGCTGAAATAACCTCCAAAACCAATCGCCTGGCCAAGCTGCCACATTTCGCTAAAGGTGAAACGCCTGCGAAGAAAGAGCTCAAGTCGGCATTGAATCTTTCAGTCAAAGCGATCGAGACTTCCATTCGCGAGGCGTGGGCCAATGGTGGCAAGACTGCAGGCTTCAAGCTGGGGTTAATGCCGATGGTCGGCTATCTGATCGCGCACGAGTCGCATCATCGCGGGAGCATTATGCTGACCCTGAAACAATCCGGCCACAAACTCACCGAAGAATTGAAGTGGGGCTTGTGGGATTGGGCGAATATTTAGTTTGTTTTGGAGTGCGGCGGCTTGACGCCGCTTTGTAATCGATGGAAGCCACTCAACGAGCGCGGCAACTGGACTGGCCTCATGCACCGGTTCACCGACTCGATTCACGTGGCGTTTATATGATTACCGCAGCTACGCTTCATAAACAGCATTTATTCGCTTCGCCGCAGAGGCTCGATCTCCTACACCGAGAGCCGCTCTCATTGGCAAAGAAATATGACTGGCATCTGCACGCGTGGGCTGTTTTTCCGAATCACTACCACTTTATCGCACGCAGTGAACATGAAACGCCGAGGCTGAGCGAATTTCTGAGCCATTTGCACACCTCCACCGCCAGCGAGGTAAATCGGCTGGATCACATGGCAGGCCGAAAAGTCTGGTATAACTTCTGGGACTCAAAGCTGACTTACGAACGCTCTTATCTCGCGCGCCTGAATTATGTTCATCAGAATCCGGTTAAGCACGGATTGGTTGCGCTAGCTAACCAATATCGCTGGTGTTCCGCAGCATGGTTCGAACGAACATCTGCACCGGCTCTCGTGAAAACTATCTACGGATTCAAAACTGACCGGTTGAACATTGCTGATGACTATTAAAAAGCGGCGTCGAGCCGCCGCACTCCAAATTTTTTGCACGAAGGAGATTCCGATGCACACGAAAGTTCTTTCGCGGCTGCTGATACTGGGTCTGGTTATCGCGGGCTCAGCACTCGCGCAAACAGCCCATCGTCCTTTGAAGCTCGACGATCTCGCGCGTTTTCGCAACGTCAGCGATCCTCAGCTCTCGCCAGACGGGCAATGGATCGCTTACGCGGTCTCGACCACCGACACGAAAGAAGACAAGAGCAACACGCATATTTGGATGGTCGGCTACGATGGAAAAAACGATCGCCAAATCACATTTAGTAACGACAGCGAAGGCTCGCCGCGCTGGAGCCCAGACGGTAAATATCTTTCGTTCAGTTCTTCCCGCTCGGGCAAGCCGGGCGTCAGAGGCAGTCAGATTTGGCTGCTCGATCGCAGCGGCGGCGAGGCTTATCAGCTCACTGAGCTGAAAGGTCGTTTGCAAGGTTACGAGTGGTCGCCGGATTCTAAACGTCTGGCGCTGGTGATTGGCGATCCTGATCCCGACGCTCCCGATCCAACAGCGAGTCCGTCACCCGGAACGCCTCCCAAACCTCCGAAGCCGATTGTCATCGACCGATACCGGTACAAACAGGACGTGCAGGGATATCTGCTCTCAGGACGTCACACTTACATCTATCTTTTTGATATTGCGACGAAGAAGCTCGACCGTTTGACGAAAAGCAAGTGGGACGAATCGTCGCCGTCATGGTCGCCAGATGGAACGCGAATGGCTTTCATGAGCAATCACGCAGAAGATCCCGACCGCGATCCGGCGGCTCAGTTGTTTGTCGCCGAAGCGAAGCCGGGCGTGACTGAGAAGCAATTGAGCTCCGCAGACAATCGCGTCAATCGCGCCCGGCCGGAATGGAGCTCGGACGGGAAATGGCTCGCATTTCTGGAAGGCGACGAGAAGAAGTACGGTGCTTACAACATGGAGCACCTGGCGTTCGTGCCTGCTGACGGCAGCGCCGCGCCCACCCGGGTGAAAGCGGTCGAAGATCTGGACCGCGGTGTTTCCGGTCTGCGTCTTGCCGGCGACGGCAAATCCGTGCTTGCCATGGTGGCGGACGATCGCTCCGGCTATCCGATCAGCGTGACGCGCAGCAACGTGACGCGTTTGCTGAATCCGCCGGTCGTAGTTTCCAACATGTCCGTTAGCGGCGGTCACACGGTTTTGCTTTGCAGCACCAACACCAGGCCGACGGAAATCTGCGTGATGGAGGCCAAGACGCTGCGCCAGCTCACGCATCAGAACGATGCGCTGATGAATGAACTCCAGATCGCGCAGACCGAAGAGGTCAGCTTCAAAAGCAAAGACGGAACTGAAGTGCATGGACTATTAACCTATCCGGTGGGCTACAC
>DASYTZ010000311.1:0-10806 GCA_036001745.1 Pyrinomonadaceae bacterium | reverse complement strand
CGTGGCCACTATCTCACCGCGGATTTCAGTTGGGCGGCGAAAGCCTTGGGCGGCAATACTTCATTCATGCGATTTCTTTCGACCTATCACACGTATTACAAAATCGGCGCGCCACGCGGAACGGTCCTGGCTGCCAACGTGACGCTGGGTGTGGCGCAACTCTTCGATGTGCGCGATCGCAACGGCAATGGCCGAATCGATGATTTCGATCGGCTGCTGCCCATCAGTGAGCGTTTCTTTTCGGGTGGCTCGACGACCTTGCGAGGATTTCCCTTCGAAGAAGCGGGGCCGCGGCAGGTGATTGTGCCCCAAGGCCAGTTCCGTGACCGGCAAGGAAAACTGGTCGGCATCAATCCATTCACCGTTCCGATTGGCGGCAATGCCGAAGTCATAACCAATCTCGAAGCGCGCGTGCCGCTGACGAGAGATGTGCAGGTCGTGCCGTTTTACGACGGCGGCAACGTATTTCGCAGCCTCGGCGACATCTTTCATCCGAAGCCGGTCACGCCGACGGGGAATTTCGTGGAAGATGTAAACGCGCAAAACCTGCGTGTGCGTTGGAGCCACACGGTGGGACTTGGTTTCAGGTTCGCGACGCCTTTGGGTGGCGCGCTGGCGGTCGATTACGGCTTCCTGCTGAATCCGTCGCGGTTCTTGATTCCGCAGAACCTGAATACGATTTCGCCAACGACGTCGATCTTTCAGTTGCATCAGGGACAATTCCAGTTCAGGTTTACACAAACGTTTTAGCGGCGAAGAACAAGGCGGTAAGAGCAAAGAGTGGAGAAGAAGAGCAGTGCAAATTGAAAATTGCAAAATGAAAATTGCAAATTGTAGTGGACGAGGTTCGGCTGTTGATGACCGCATGATCGGCCCGCAAGTGACGTGTGATAGTCGCAGGTCCAATTTGCACTTTTCACTTTTCAATTTTCATTTTTCAATTCCTTCTTTGCTCCTCGCGTTTGGCGCTTTGCTCTTGGCTCTTGGCGCGCCGACTCAGGCGCAAACCATCCCCGACAAAATGGTCGCCAGCGTGACGAACGGTGCGCGCGCGACGCCCGATCTGATCACTTATTCCGATCTGGTTTGGCAATTGGCGCTGGAGCCGGGGCGGCCACTTTCGGATCCCCCGAGCTCTGCCGATCTGAATCACGCGTTGCGCTTGCTGGAAGATCAAATTCTGATCTTGCAGGAGGCGCGCAAGCTGCCGAGCGCGGACACGCCTGAGGCCAACGCCACGCGCGACAAAGAAGTCGAGATTAGGCGTAATGAACTGGCGCAGGCGTTTGGCGGTGCAGCGCGTTTGCAGGAGCGCATGACACGCGTGGGTTTGACCAGCGAACAATTGGACTCAATTCTCCGCGATCGCGTCACGGTCGACCAGTATCTCGACTTTCGCTTTCGCGCGTTCGCGATTGTGACCGCAAAAGAAGTACAGGACCGCTACAATCAAACCTACAGCCGATTACGGAACAGCGGCCGCATCGTGCCGACACTCGAAGAAGTGCGCACCCGGATCGAGCGCGATTTGACCGAGGAAAAGATCGAAGCAGAAATCGATAAGTTTATTGACGATCTGCGTGAACAACCGGGAACCGAGATTGTTATCTTGAATCCGGTTTAGGGCGAAGAACATATTTCCCATTTACCATTTGTCATTTGTCATTTGTCATTGGTCGCGTAACACTCCGGATAGAGATTGATGACCCCTGCAGTGCAAATGGAAAATGACAAATGTGAAATGACAAATGGAAAATGGTTTGGATTACATTCCTGCTAATTCAGAGCATCGTCCGCGAATCGGGCTCGCGCTTTCCGGCGGGGCCGCGCGGGGCATCGCGCACGTCGGCGTGCTGCGCGCGCTGGAAGAAAATCAGATTCCCATCGACGCCATCGCGGGAGCATCGGCCGGTGCTCTAATCGGCGGGTCTTATGCCGCGGGTCTCTCCATCAAACAACTGGAAGAGATGGCCCGTCGCTTTCGCTGGCGAGTCACGGCGCGGCTTTCATTCTCGCGTCTTGGCTTGCAATCGAACGCGCGCATGGAAAAGTTTCTGCGCGAGCATCTGCCCGTCACCCGCTTTGAAGACTTGAAAATTCCGTTTGCGGCGATCGCCATGGACTTGCACAAAGGAACGGCGGTCGTGTTTCGCGATGAAGGCGATTTGCCCTTCGCGATTCGCGCCAGCACCTGCATTCCGGCGGTTTACACTCCGGTTCGCGATTCGAGTGGACGTTGGCTGGTGGATGGCGGATTAGTCGCCAGCCTGCCGATCAGTTATGCGCGTGCGCTTGATGTTGATTTCGTGGTCGCGAGCGACGTGAATTTTGCCGGCGTGCGCTTCTTTGAGGATCCGAAGACTGCGCTGGGCGTGCTGACGCACACGTTCGTGGCCGTCGAGCGAATCGTTGCCAACCAGGATCGCGCTGATGCTGACGTGCTGATCACTCCACAAGTCGGACACATTCGCTGGGACCAAACGCGCCGGGCCGACGAGTTGTTGCAAGCCGGGTACGATGCGGCGATGGAATCGATCGGTAAAATCAAATCGCTCATCACCCGCGAGTCCATCGTCGAGCCTGAAACCGCGGTTGTTTAGACACTCGACTTGCTCTTTTGGTGACGCGTTCCCCCCGTTCCCTCCGTTCCCTATCTCAAGAATTTCGCCTCCATTCTCTGTTTATTAAGCTAACGGATTGAACTGATGGATCGCTCAGCGCTTGCCCCCGCGGCTTTGCGTCTGTTAACGGGCGTGAGCCGACAGAAGCAAAGCCGCAAACCTTCTTTTCACACTGCCGATCTTCGGCGGCGGCAAAAAGCTACGGCCACTCGCCGGCGCAGAAATCGCTTTTTCGCTAAGATGCTCCGATTCGCCGCGACGGCGTTTCTCGTCTCGATCGTTTCAACCTCGATCTTTCTGCTCCATTCGTATCGTGCCTATGCGCGGCTGGTCGATGAGCGCCTGGCGCATGGATACCTGACTAGTCGCGCCGGGATTTACGCTGCGCCGCGGACCCTGCGCGTCGGTCAGAAGCTCACCCGTGATGGACTCACGGCGGCGCTGCGCCGCGCTGGCTACGTAGAAAGTGATGCCGTAACAGAAGTTTGGAACGGCAGCTTCACAATTCGCGACGACGCTGTTGAGATTCGCCCGAGCGGCGCCAATAACTTTCCTTCAGTCGTGCGCATAACGTTCGACCGCGACGGCCGCATCGCAGAGTTAACGGGCGACGACCTGCCCTTCAATTCGATCACTTTAGCGCCGGAGTCACTGACGAACGACGCCTCAACGAAGGGAGCAGCGCGCCGGCAACTTAGTTTCAAAGACATCCCGCCGGTGCTGGTTCACGCAATTACTTCGATCGAAGACCGGCGCTTCTTCGAGCATCACGGCCTGGACATTTTTGGCGTCGCGCGCGCGTTGATTCGCAATGTAAGCGACGAATCCCGACTTGTCGGGAGCCAGGGCGGCTCGAGCATCACTCAACAACTCGTCAAGAACACGTACCTGACACCGGAGCGAACCTTTCGCCGCAAGTACGCGGAAGCGATGCTCGCATTCAGTCTGGAGCGGCGGCTTTCGAAGACGGACATCTTTGCGCTGTACTGCAACGAAGTTTATCTGGGCCAGCGCAACGTGGTCGCGGTCCGCGGAGTCGATCAAGCCGCGCGCGTATATTTCGGAAAGGAACTCAAAGACCTGAGCGTTGCCGAAGCCGCGACGATTGCGGGAATGATTCAAAGTCCGTCCCGCTATTCTCCGGTGCAGCACAACGAGGAAGCTCGCACACGCCGAAACACCGTGCTCGGAACAATGGTGCGCGATGGATACATCACGCTTGAGCAGGCAGCGGCCGCAGCGAAAGAACCTTTGCTGCTGGCAGCGTTCGATCCCGCGCTCGAATCGTCCGCGCCGTACTTCATTGATTACGTGAATCGCGCTGTTGAGCGTGGCACGGGCGTCCCGCCCGTTGATCATGCGCAGGATGCGGATGCCACAATCACAACGCTCGATCTCGATCTTCAGCGATTGGCAGAGCACGCAATTGCCACGCAACTGGCGCGGCTCGACGAAACAAACAAATTCGCAACAGCCAAGCCCCAAGTCGCGCTGATCGCACTCGATCCGCACACTGGCGAGATCCTGGCGATGATTGGCGGACGTGATTACGCGAATTCGCAACTCAACCGCGCGACTGATGCTAAGCGCCAACCGGGTTCGGTTTTCAAGCCATTTGTCTATGCTGCCGCTTTGGAAGCGGGCGTTTCGCCGCTCGCAAAGTTTGCCGATGCGCCGCAGGAGTTCACTTACAGCGGCAACGCCAGGTATCGGCCAGCAAATTTTGGTGGGCGCTTTTCGATGCGTGATGTGCCGATGCGCGATGGGTTGATCAATTCGCTGAATGTGGTCACGGTTGAGGTAGCGATGCAAACGGGCCTCGCGCGCACGGCAAACATCGCCGGCGACTTTGGATTGCCGCGACCTGCGCCCTATCCAGCGCTGGCGCTCGGCACGACGGAAGTAACGCCTTTGCAGATCGCCGCTGCTTACGCGGCGTTTGCGAACGGTGGCCGGCGCATCGAGCCGCGCATCACGAAATCATTTGACGACAGCCAGCCATCGGCGCAAGTGATTCAGCCGAGCACGGCTTTCATCATCACCGACATGCTCGCAGGCGTAATCGATCACGGCACCGCGAGCCGCGCGCGTGGCTTACTGAACAATACGGTCATCGCAGGAAAGACCGGCACGTCGCACGACGGTTGGTTTGTGGGCTACACGCCGAATCTGGTTTGCGCGGTCTGGGTCGGCTTCGACAACAACGAACAGCTCGGAATGACGGGTGGCGAAGCAGCGCTGCCTATTTGGATGGACTTCATGAAAGCGGCAGTAGATCTGCGTCCCGAGCTGGGCGGAAGATCGTTCGAACAGCCGGATGACGTCAACATCGTTGAAGTTGATCCCGATACCAGCCAACTCGCAACCGGCGTCTGCCCCCAGCACGAACGCGTCGCGATTCTGGCGGCGCAATCGCCTTCGTCCGAATGCTATCGCCACAACATTTACTTCACTCGTGACGAAGAGCCGGCCGCGGCGCCGCTGTTGACGAAGGTCGAACCGCGCCCGCAAAAGCATCGACCGGCAAACGTCGCCAGGCTAAAAGATACCGCGGTTGAGACGGATCCCAGCGGGAAGCGGACGCTGGTGAACGAAATTCGAATATCCGTCAGGTAACACGCGCAAAATCCGCATCGCGCACTGAACCCCTTCCGAACATCGCATACAGTCCGTTCTGTATCGCTTCGCATCGCCCACGCCGCCACCCTAAGGGGATCAGGCTCTCTCGCCCTTCGAATCGCCGGGCACGTCGCTTGCTCCAACAGTGGTAAATCGCAACCTCTAATCCCGACACAACCATGGTTTTAAGGAGGAGGAACTTATGAGCAAACGTCTGATTGCGGTGTTGGGAGCAGCACTGCTCTTACTCTCGCTGGCTGTTGTGAGTAGCGGCCAGGAAACGAAAAAGGTTACTACGGTCCAAACCCCAGAAGGGACATACACAATTGTTGAATATCCCGTTGGCAAAGAAACGGTCGTCACATTGACTCCGGTCGGCATTACTGGCGCAACCGGAACGGCAACCATTCTGCGCGACGCGAACGGCAGTACGATCAAGGTAAATCTGACCAGTCTGCCGAATGATGTGACTGCCTTGAATCTTTATGCATTAGATCCGACCGGCGCAGTCTCACTGCTCGGTCCAATCGAGATCACAAACGGTGTCGGCACATTTACGGCGACCGCGCCATTGTCGCGGTTCATGTTATTTGCTTCGCCGGAGCCGACCTTAACTGCATACGATACAACCACGAAGATCTTCTTCCGCAGCGCGATTCCGACGGGCTTGTCGGTAATTCCGCTGTCAACGCCAGTCGGCGAACAGGTCGCGGCGACAGTCGCACCGACATCTGAATACGCCGTCCCGATGCTCGGTATTCCGAACTTCAAGAAGGGCGACGACACAAAACTCCAGATCAATTTCGCTGGCGCGATGGAAGGCGCACGTGCGAACATCTTCATCGAGCCGGACAAGAAAACCAATCGAACGCAGGTCAAGATGCGTTTCCACGATCTGAAGGAAGCGCCGAAGAACACCACTTATGTTCTTTGGGCCGTTTCGCCCGACAACCAATTCCAGAATCTGGGTCAAATCGTGAACGTCAAAGGACGCAACGAAGCTGAAATCAACTCTGAGGTCACGTTCAGTGACTTTGGCTTGTTCCTGACCACGGAAGAGGTAGGCACGGTGAAAACGATCATCAAACCTGTCGGTCACAGAGTCGGCATAATTCAGCTAGTGCCGTAACGAATATAGGCGGAGTGAAAACTCATTTGCCGAGGGTCGCGATTTAGCGGCCCTTTTTGTTTGTCGTGGCACCCACATCTTGCGCGTGATTCCACGGGCGTGACGCCCGTGCCACTTCCACGGAACGATTCGCCGCGCCCACTCGTATAATTGACGCAAGCCGCAAAGAACGGCTAAAAAGGCCGCCAAAGACGAAAGGCTGATGGTGTTCAGATGAAAGAAGCAACGGATGTTTTGAAGATAGTGGCGCTGATTGGGCTCGGCGCTGTCGTACTTATTGTTGTAGTGCCCTTAGTTCTAGCGGCCCTTGGGATCGTGTTTAGCTTTTTGGTTGGCTTAGCGGTGGCGGTAATCAAAATCGCCGTGGTGGTAGCGATTATCTATTTGATTGTAGTCGGAATTCGCGCGGTGCTACGGTGATGATTAAGCCGCGATGTCTACGTAGTCTACGCTGCTGCTTGGTTCAGGAATAGGCAACCCATCTTCACGCATTCCGCGCAAATGCAAATCGATCGCTTCCCTAATTTGCGTCTCCGTCTCTTCGATCGTGGCGCCGGTTGCAACACAACCAGTCAAATCAGGAACGTAAGCAGCGTAGTTATTCTCGGCCTTTTCGATCACGATAGCGTAACGCATAAGCTTTTCTCCTTAACGCTTCAACCCAGCCTGCTTAAGAATACTGTTCAGGGTCCCGTGCGGTAAATCGTCGTTCGGTTTTCCGGGAACGGTAACCCGACCTTTCTTTGTCGAATGCTTGAACTGACGATGACTACCCTCAGTTACAGCCAAATACCAACCATCATCACGAAGCAACCTGAGGACGTCGCGCACCTTCATGCGCTTCGAATTCTCTCACACATTGAACCGAAAATTCACTACATCGCCTTCCTGCATGATGTAGTCTTTGCCTTCCAATCTTAACAATCCTCGGTCGCGCGCGGCCGCGTATGAACCCGCACGCATCAGATCGTCGTAGCCGACAACTTCAGCGCGAATGAAACCGCGCGCGATGTCCGAGTGAATTGCCCCAGCCGCGTCCTGCGCGCGCGAGCCCTGCGGAATTGTCCACGCGCGAGCTTCCTTTTCGCCGGCTGTCAGAAAAGACATCAGGCCGAGCACGTGATAGGCACTCTTGATCAACTGATCGACGCCGCTGCTCGTTACTCCGAGCGATTCGAGATACTCGACTCTTTCGGTGGGAGATAGATCGACAAGGTCGGCTTCAAGCTGCGCACAAATCACGACGCATTCCGATCCTTCCTTCGTTGCCACTTCGCGGATGGACTTCACATATTCGTTTTCATCAGGCGCGCTCAGAGTCGATTCGCTCACGTTCGCAGCATGAATCGTCGGTTTCATGGTCAGCAAGAAATAGTTTCGCGCAATCGCTCGCTCTTCGTCGTTAAGCGAGACATTGCGCGCGGGCTGAAACTCTTCGAGTGCCGGCTGCAACTTATCAAGCACTCCCAATTCTGCGCGCGCGGTTTTATCGCCGCTCTTTGCCGTCTTCTGGACGCGTTCGCGGCGACGCTCAACCGTGGCCAGGTCGGCAAGGGCCAGCTCGATTTGAATTGTTTCAATATCGCGCCTTGGGTCGATCGAATTATCGACGTGCATGACGGCTTCATTTTCAAAACAACGCACCACCTGAATCGTTGTGTCGGTTTCGCGGATGGCATGAAGGAATTGATTCCCCATCCCTTCGCCCTGCGACGAGCCCCGCACCAGTCCCGCAATGTCCACAAATTCGACGCTGGCCGGAACGATGACTTCAGTCTTTACTAACTTGGCGAGGGGCGCCAGCCGTTCATCGGGCACGGCTACGACGCCGACATTTGGTTTGCTGGTTGAAAACGCGTAGTTCGCAATGAGCGCGGACGATTGAGCTGTTACCGCATTGAATAGTGTGGTTTTTCCGCTGTTAGGTAAGCCAACAAATCCTGCGCGAAGCATTCGTAAACGATACTACATGATTTCTAAATCAGCTTGCCGTAACAAACATAAGAAGCCCGGGCAAGTTTGCAAATTCACCCGGGCTCGGAAAATTTGGAATCGAGATGGCGTTACGGAATTTTCTGCATCGTGATGGTTATGGTCGGATCGTTGCCTGCGGTACGGCTGTACGAAACCCAATAGCCTGCTTTCGGATATCTGACCATTTTATAAATCGAGCCGTCGGCCTTCGCCTCGGCTTCGGCGCCAAGCACATCTTTACATGTCGGCACGCCGTTGGCGCCGGTCATGAAATCGACTGAGATTGCGCTGACGGCGCCGCTCTTGTCGTAATACACCTGAACCGCTTCGTTGTCGTTGAAAAGATAAAAGTCCTGTTCCGGGCTCTTGTCGCGCGGATTGCCGAGTTTCTTGCGGGCTTCGTCGGTCGCCATGCCGATGCGCACGCCGCGGAACTCATGAAACGCCGGCTGATTGCCGTCGGGCGAATCCAGCGATCCCTTCGAGCGCTGTGCCTGCGACGAAGCGGGCGCCAGCACTGCAAACGTCATCGCGCAGGTGAAAAGAGCGATATATCTAACATGTCTGGAAAAGAGCTTGAGGTAAACGCGAAACATCTGTGATCCTCCTTACGCTCCGTTGCCGCGCTTGGAAACGCGCGGCGGAAAGATGGTCACGCGACTCCGTGTCCGAGAAACGTGACCGCTGGGGAAACATTATGCCAAGCCTGAAATGCAAGTCAACTGATTTTCCGTGGCCTTGGTCGCGGGCACCGGCAGTATTGACTCAACGAGTTTTTTGGCTTAGAAGGCTTGGGGCTCTCGTCGATTCTTGTGAGCCCATTTGGAATACCCACTGAAGGAGTCTTATTCGATGAAATACTCAAAATTGATGCAATTGTCCGTGGCCATCGCGTCCATCGTGCTGAGCATTGCTTGCACGCCGTCGAAAAATGCGACCACCGGAGTGGCTAACACAAACATGGCGATGCCCGAGCCGACACCCGACAAAGCGGCCATCGTTGCTGAAATTACGAGGATTGAGAAGGATTGGCCGCGCATCATCAAGGAACACGATGGCGCCGCTGTCAGACGGCTCGAAGCTGACGATATTGTGCTCGTCTATCCCGACGGAACGACCGGCGGAAAAGAGGGAGACGTTAAGGATATCGAGTCTGGTAATTTGAGCTATGACTCGTGGGACGTTTCCGAATTAAACGTAAAGGTACTTGATTCCGACGCTGCAGTCGCTAGCATGCTGATCACCGTCAAGGGCGGCAAATACAAAACTCCGGACGGAAACGCGCAGGACATCAGTGGCCACTTTCGCGGCATCGACACATTCGTACGACGGAACGGCCAATGGCAAGTAGTCGCATCGAGTGTCGTGAAACTGTCACCGGCGGCAGAACAAGCGCTGACTTCACCTGCGAATGCAGTTTCGCCGACTCCAACGACGAAGCCGTCACCGAAACCAACCAGGAGACCGCCGCCACCACCGCCAACGAACCAGTAGTTCAAACGAAGCGATTGACGCGGGTGCGGTTTTGTTGTAGAAGCTTCCCGCTTCTTACCAATTTCAGGAGGTTCAGCTATGAAGAGACTATTTGTGTTCGTGTGTTTTCTAGTGTTCGTTGCGGCCTGTACGCCGATGGCTAACGAGAACATGACGAACGCCAACAAGGGTACTGAGATGAAATCCACGGCTCCGCCCTCGGAAGCCGACATGATCGCGAAAGAGAAGGCAGCCTGGGACGCTTTCAGAAAGAAAGATGCAGACGCTTTCAAGAAGATGTTGGCGCCGGATTACATCGAAGTGCTTGACAGCGGCACAAAGGACACCGCTGAGTCGGTTGCGGGCATGAAAGACTTTGAGCTCTCAGACGTAACCTTTGCCGACTGGAAAATGACGACGGTCGACAAGGACGCGTTGATTCTCACTTACAGCGTGAAAGTAAAAGGCACTTATCAGGGTAAAGCTGTCCCCGAAGGTCCGTACCGTGAAGCATCAGCCTACGTCAATCGCAACGGCGAATGGCTGGCAATTTATTATCAAGAGACGCTGGCGCAACCTGAACAGCCGATGCCGCCGCCACCGCCTGCAAAAGAAGGCACCAAGGCCGCCAGTCCGATGGCGAAACCCGCCGAAACCGGTCCTGACGCTGCGGCCAACGAGAAGTTGGTTTGGGACGCGCTGAAGACGAAGAACTATGATGCGTTCGCTTCGTATCTCGCGAGCGATTCGATGGAAATCGAAGCCGACGGCGTGTACGACAAGGCCGGATCAGTCAAAGGCGTGCAGGGAATCGACCTGTCGAAAGCCGAGTTGAGCGATTGGAAGACGGTGAAATTCGACGACGACGCTTCGCTCGTAACTTACAAGGTCAAGGTACCTGGCAGGAAGCCAGACACCGAATACCACTCAACCATCTGGGTGAAGCGCGATAATAAATGGCAAGCCTTGTTCCACATGGGAACACCTGCA
>DASYTZ010000310.1:0-4688 GCA_036001745.1 Pyrinomonadaceae bacterium | reverse complement strand
TGAAAACAAAGTCGAGTCCCGCAGCCCGCGCGCGTTCGCGGCACTCGCGCGCCATCATCATCGCGTGCTCTTCAGACTCAATCACGCAAGGCCCGGCAATCACCGTCAATCGGCCATCGCCGAACGTCGCCGAACCAACTTGAAACGATTTTTTGCCCACAGTCATCTCCGAAAGCTAAATCGACGTAGCACTATAATATGGAAGGTTTGCGCTTGCGAAGTCGGTGTCAGGAGCGCTCGCGACGGGATCGAAACTCAACGTTAAGTTACGACAGGTCAGTTTGATGTCTTCGCCGGTGCCTACTTGAAGATTCCCTTTACCTTGTCCCAAACCTTTTTTATCTTTGACGGCCTTTGCGTGTTTCGGCGCGGACGAGTCGTGGGGGACGGCGTTGGAGTTGGCGACGGAGACGCCGTCGCAGTTGGCGATGGACTCGGTGACGGACTGGCGCTCGCCGCGATGCCGGCGAAATTGCCGCCGCGCCACCAGCGCGCGGCGAGCACACCCGATCCAAGAATGGCCATGATTAAAACTACTGCCGCGACGGTCAGGTAAACTCGTTTTCCTTTTCCGCTCCCAGCGAGCGCGATGTTGAGACGCGAGATTTCGCGACGGATTGGCGCAAAGGATTCGGCTTGGGGTCCAGCGTTCGCTGGTGAACCGCCTGTAACTAGAGAACCCGCGGTTGGCGCTGCCTGTACTTCTCGCAGAGTGTTCAGATCGATCACTAAACGCCCGGACGGACTTTCGGCGCCGGAACTCCGCAAAACTTCCAGCGACAGCGGAGCGGCAATGCTGCCAGAGAGCTCCAATCCCAACTCCTGTGCTACCGCGAGCAATTGCTGACGCAACTCGCCGGCGTTCCGAAAACGTTCGCGGGGATCTTTCGCCAAAGCGCGTTCGACAATAACTCGAAGCTTAACCGGCACCGATGGCGGGAGCGGCGCCGGCGATTCGCTCACATGCCGAAAAGCGATCGCCAACGGTGTCTCTGCATTAAAGGGCGTCACGCCCGCGAGCATTTCGTAAAAAATAATTCCCAGGCTGTAAACATCCGAAGCCGGAGATACCGGTCCACTGCCGGCGCACTGCTCGGGCGACATGTAACGTGGCGTCCCGATGATCGTGCCAACTTGCGTCAGCGTCTTATAGTCGTCGTCAGCCTGTTCTTCGACCGCAAACTTCGCGACGCCAAAGTCGAGCACCTTGACAACCGTAGGAGTGTCCGGTCGTTGAGCAATGAAGATGTTCGCCGGTTTCAAATCGCGATGAATCAGTCCCGCATCATGCGCCGCCGCGACGGCTGCAGACATCTGGAGCATGATCGAAACCGCCCGCGCGATGTCCAGTGGCGCTTCGCGCGCGAGTAAGTCACGCAGCGTGCGGCCTTCGAGCAGTTCCATAACGATGTAAAGATATCCATCGGTGGTAGAGCCAAAATCTGTGACGCTCACCGCGTTGGGATGCTGCATGCGGCCGGCAGCCCGCGCTTCGCGATGAAAGCGTTGCTGAGCGGTCTCGTCCTCAACAAATCGCTGGCTCAGGACTTTCACCGCCACCGGCCTGTCAATCAGGAGATGCGTTGCGCGATAAACCGTGCCCATGCCTCCACCGCCGAGCCGCTCATCGAGCCGGTACTTGTCATCGAACACGCGGCCTATGAGGCGATCGACGGGCACATCCGCGAGCGTTTCGTCCGCCTTCAGCGGCGTGAAATCCGCAGGGCACACGTGGACATTGTCCGGGTACTGTTTTCCGCATCTTGGACAATGGAGCATAGATTTGAGGAGAACGTACCAATTATCGCTTAGAGCGGCGTCTGAACGTTAGTTCGGGTAGTGTCCTAATTCCAGTTTCCTCCGCGTCGCTCTGCGAAAACCTCTGCGCTCCTCTGCGGTTAAGCGACGTCTAAAAGCATTTACCGCAGAGAAAGAGCCGAGGTAGGCGCAGAGATCGCAGAGGATGAATCGAGAATTTCAAACTAGGACACTACGTTAGTTCGGCAGAGCCTTTGCGGCTTCCCTCCCCTGACCGAATTGGAGGATTGCTTATTGCACACTCCTCACTTGCTCACTGTTTCGCCGCCCAATCTTTCGCTGACACGAACGAGCGGCTGTCATAGATCAGCACAATCGTGCCGACTGGGAGCTGCCGGCTCATCTCCACGGCCGCAGACATCGGAATGCGAATGCAGCCATGACTCTCGGGCGAATTGGGCACTGAAGGATTGCCATGAATCGCGAGCCCATCGCTAAAGTAATTCGGATAATAAAGCAGTCCGAGCGGCGATTTTCTCCAACCCTTCATCTTCGCATAAACCCGGAAACGACCGCGCGGCGTGTAGGCCAAACCGCTCATGCTTTTCTCGCGGTACTGCTTGTTGCTGCCGGTTGAGACCGGAAAAACTTTCGTCACCACGCCATCGTCGCCGGTCAACAGCAGCACCTGCCGATCGAGATCGATCTCGACATGTCGATAACCCTCGTCCTTCGGCTGGGGCGCAATCGCGCCCATGATCGCTTCCAGTTCCCCCCGCGTCAGTTGACCGGTCGGCTCGCGTCCCTCGTATTTTTGAAAAGCCAGGAGCGCGTTGCGACCCTGGCCGTAACCCATCTCCGATAAACGCGTCTCACCGTTCCTAATGTCCGAGCGACTCAGGCGCTCAACGGCAGAGTGCCTGCGCTTTTGAGCCTGTGCCGATGAACAAAGTACAGCGACCACCATTAGAATCGGCAAAATGGACAATGACAGTTTGTGCCGCATATCTCTAACAGGTCTCGAGCAACGTGCCCGCAAAGACTATACCCGTTTCCAGACGTTCCCCGCATTGCTACGTGCTGATCTTTGAGTTCTAAACATTCGCCCGAATTTTATTGTTGCTCCCGGCTGCCGCACCAAAGGTTCAAAAAAACTTGGCTCACGTGAAGGAACTTGGTAACCAGATCGGCCGTACAAGCATCTATATGAAGGTAAAGAAAAACCTCACGCTTCGAGAATTCAGTTCAATGCCAAAACTAGCAGTTTTACTCGGAATTTCAGCGATTTCGCTGTTGCTGGCGCGACCGGCGGCGGCCCAGAAAAGTCTCGCCTCAGGGTCGGCCCAGAATGCCGCTGTCTCAGCGGCCCAGCCTTCGGTTAGTTCAGGCAATTCCAACGACTACAAGAGCAGCCTCAGTGCGCTTTCGACACTCTACCAGAACGAAGTTCAGAAGCTTGAAAAGCACAATGCCACATCGAAAGACCTTTACAAGGACGGCCTCATCTCGCGTGTGGAAATGGAAGCCAGCGACAAAGCTCTGACTGACGCGCGGGCAAGAGTGGACCAGATTGCCGCGCAGATCGCTGAGGCAAACAAACCCGCGGCTGTTGCCGACGCGGACGACGCGTCTACGTTAGGCGATGCGAATGCAGAGTGGACAACTGGCAGCGCTCGAATCGATGGTCTCATTCAATATTATGGCAGCAGGCACGGCGTGGATCCGTACTTGATTTACTGTCTGATGTCGCAGGAATCGAGGTTCACCTCCGGCGCCACCAGTCCGAAAGGCGCGCAGGGGTTGATGCAACTCATGCCCGGCACTGCCGCGCGGTACGGAGTTACTAATCCATACGACATGTCCCAGAACATCTCCGGCGGCACGCGCTATCTGAAAGACCTTCTCGAGATGTTCAAAGGCCGAGTTGACCTGGCTCTCGCCGGATACAACGCAGGAGAAGGTGCCGTGATCAAGTACGGCTATACGATCCCGCCGTACGAGGAAACGCGCAATTACGTAAAGCTGATCGTCGCCCGTTATGGGAGGAAAACCCTCACGTCAAACAGCAAGCGCGACGGGCAGAATACCAAGCGTAGTTAGCGTGACCGCCCTCACATCCGGCTCAAGACACTCTGTCTAGATTCCAAACAGCAACGACCCGCGAATCGTTTCTATTTCGCCGGCTTCCACCACAACTACCCTTCAATAGTCGTTGTCTGAAAATTGCAAGCAGCGAAACCGGCCTCTTGATTCACGGAATCTGAAACTCATCCTGTATTCTGCGGATTGATGAAGTCGAGAAGTGCGACAGGCTATCTCGTGCTAATCCTGGTGAGCGCGGCCGCCGGCACGGCTGTGTGGGCCGCGCTGCGTTTTACGGCTCCAAGAAAATTCTGGTTGGGCGAGTCAAAGGCCGATCCACCGGTCGTTGAGCACCGCTTCGACTCCGAACGTTGGGCGGAAGCGATTCAGAAAGTCAAAGAGGACCGTGCCGCCGACCCGGCTAGCAACGTTGCGCTGGAGGTCCCACCGGAACTCCGCCACTACGAGGACCGCCACTGGTTCCTCGCGACGCAAGTCGCTGAGGTAAAGAAAAATAACCTCCAAACTTGTCAGGATTTTGTCGACCTCGCGGGCATGCTTCAGCGGGGTGAACTGGTTTCAGTGCCCGCTGTCACTGATGATTACGTCCTTTTCGGCGTGGGCGCAAAGGCGGATGACAGCGCATTCAGCCGATTTGAAGATGATCACAACAT
This sequence comes from Pyrinomonadaceae bacterium, assembly GCA_036001745.1. Classification (GTDB taxonomy): domain Bacteria; phylum Acidobacteriota; class Blastocatellia; order Pyrinomonadales; family Pyrinomonadaceae; genus UBA11740. Next base: position 174 of record DASYTZ010000310.1, on the reverse strand, counting down.
CGCCCTCTACAGCGATTCGGAATTGCACGACGCCTATCGACAACTCGACGACCGGCGGTCGAATCTTCAGACCGTGATCGGGAGCTTAAGAAGTCAATTAACTGCGCTGAAAAGCCGCGCGCGAACGAAACGTTCCGAGCTTCAAAAGCAATTGACTCAGCGCGAGCAAGAGCT
>DASYTZ010000309.1:0-4911 GCA_036001745.1 Pyrinomonadaceae bacterium | reverse complement strand
TGTGTCTTTGTATGTTTGCCTGTCGCTCTTTGGTTGTACTTTGCCGAATCAGGTCGGGCAGCCAAGTGAAACTTCTCCAGGCGAAGTGCGCTTCGAGATGGCTCCGCCGAACGACGCCGCGATTATCGTGCCGGTGAAAATCAATGGCAAAGGGTCGTACAAGTTCGTACTCGACACCGGCGCCACGTTCACCTGCATAGATACGAAACTCGTTGAAGAGCTGAAGCTGCCGGATTGGAAAGGTCAGTTCGGCGTAGCGGTCATCACGCCTGGTGAAGGAAACGTGCGGCTCGTGAATGTCGATTCGCTGGAAGTTGGAGAAGCGAAGGCCACCAAGCTTCAGGCTTGCACGATCGATTTGCAGCAGATGCAGAAGCAAGGTCTCAATGTAAAAGGATTAGTCGGCCTCAATTTCTTGAAATCCTACCGGATGAGTATTGATTTTGAGAAGCGGGTTTTGAAGCTGGAAAAGAAGTGATTCTCTGTGGCTCTGTGGAACTCTGTGTCTCAGTGGTGAGAACGGTTTGGATCGCTTTCCACCACAGAGACACAAAGAACCACCGAGTGACAGAGATCATTCCTGCCTTGCCGCCGGCCCCAGCAACTGATCAACTTCCGCCTTGATCGCGTCGAATTCCTTCTTCAACACCGCGTACCGTTCAATCGCGTCGCGTCCGATTTTCTGATCCACGTTGGCCGTCATGTTTGCAAGATAGGTAATGTGCGCTTGCAGACCCGGCTTGCCGTAACGAACCGGCTCAGTCAGCAGTTTTGCGCTGAGGGTTTTCAAGCGAGCAGCCGTCTCGCCATTGTCTGCGGCTGCGGTTGAGTTCGCCTGCGCGTCTCGGACTCGCCTAACAAGTTGGTTCACGTCATTCACCAGCGCGCGCATTCGCATGTTGTGTTCGAATTGCTCTTGCAGGTCAGCAATCGTGACGCCGTCTTCGGCCACGCGCGGATCGATGAGCAAGTTGAAGATTTCGGTGAATGTCTTGTCACCAACTCTCAGGCGCGCTTGATACTGACCCGGCGGAAGCGTCGGGCCTTCTTTGTGTTTGATGTCCCAGACAAAGCGATTCATGCCGGCCGCTTTTGCGGGACGCGGTGGTGGGCCGCCAAATCTGCGGGCCGGCGCGTCCGGGTCTTCCTGCTCAACGGCGCCACGTCCTTCGCGACCTGGCGTGGCGGCCCCTTCGCTGCTGTACGAATTAATCAAGCCACCTTTCGCGTCAAGAATTTCGATGGTCACCGGTCCGGTCGACGCCGATGGCAAGTAATAAACGATTGCCGGACCGAGATTGTTTGCGGCGATGCGGGTGCGATAACCATCGCGCGGTTTGAAAAGATGAATGTCCGCCGCGGTCGTTTGCGGTGTGAACTGATACAGCGAACTGATGTTGTCCAGAATCCAAAACGCGCGGCCCTGGGTCGAGACGACTAAATCTTTTCGCTGAATCTTAATGTCAGTCACCGGCACGTTCGGCAGGTTCAATTGAAACGATTGCCAGTGCGCGCCGTTGTCGAACGAGATGAACATCCCGAATTCAGTGCCGGCGTAGAGCAGCCCTTCGCGATTCGGATCTTCGCGCACAACTCTGGTCGGCCAGTCAGCCGGGATTCCGTTCTTCCCATCCGTCAGCCGCGTCCAGGTCTTGCCGTAATCGTCCGTGCGGTAGATGTAAGGTTCGAAATCGCCGAGTAGCCAACGATAGACAGCGTAGTAAGCCGAGCCTTTCCGATGCGGCGACGGCTCGATGTACTGCACGCGCCCGCCAGTCGGCAGGTCCTTCGGCGTGATGTCCGTCCAGGTTTTGCCGTTGTTGCGCGTGATGTGAAACGGCCCGTCGTTGGAGCCGACCCAAATCACACCCTTTTCCAGCGGCGACTCGGCGATTGCATAGAGAGTCGAGTAAAACTCTTCGCCGGTGACGTCACGCGTGATCGGCTCGCCGCTCACGCCCTGGCAACATTCCGGATGCGCGGTTAAGTCGGGAGAGATCTTTTCCCACGTCACGCCTTTGTCGCGCGTGCGATGCAAATACTGCGAGCCGTAGTACAGCACGTCCGGATCGTGTGGCGAGGTCGCCATCGGCGAGACACGTTGAAAGCGCAGGATCAGATCGCTGGCGGGATTTCCGTAGAGCGACTGCGCGCCGACCCAATAACTTTTCTCCTGTCCGACCTTCAAATTCATCACGCCATACTGGCCTTTGCACGAGCCATAGACGATGTTTGGATCGCGCGGGTACGGCATGATCGGGCCGGTCTCGCAGCCGGGACCGGAACGCCAGTCATCGCGATTGTACGGATCGGCCTGGCTGGAAATGATGATCGTCGAATTGTCCTGCTGCGCGCCGTAAAGCTTGTAAGGAAATTGATTGTCAACCCAGACACCGTAAATTTCCGATGTCGGTTGGTTCATCTGGCTCGACCACGTGCGGCCGCCGTCGAACGAAATATTTGCGCCGCCGTCGTTCGACTGAATCATCGTGTTGCCGTCTTTCGGATTGATCCAGATGTCATGATTATCGCCGTGCGGCGTGCGAAACGATGCGAACGTCTTGCCGCCGTCCGTCGATTTCCAAAAGCCTTCAGCGCCCGCGTAAACCACATCAGCGTTCGTCGGATCGGCGCCCAGCGCGACGTAATAAAATGGACGCTGAATCATTTGCGCGGCAATGTTCGCGGGTTGCGGGTTCATCGCGGTCCAGCTTTGGCCCGCGTCATCAGAACGATAAAGGCCACCACCGGGCTTGGCTTCAACCAGCGCGTAGATTCGATTCGGTTTCGCAGCGGTGGCCGCGAGATTCGCTTTGCCAATCAATTCGGTCGGAAGTCCATTCGTAATCTTCGTGAAGTGCTCGCCGCCGTCCGTCGATTTGTAGAAACCACCTTCGCGTCCGCCGCTGGTAATCGTCCAGGGTTTGCGCTCGAGATGCGACATCCAGGCATAGACGACATTGGGATTGCCGGGTTGCAACTCCACGTCCATCGCCCCAACACCGTCGGAGACAAACAAAACTTTTCGCCACGTTTGTCCGCCGTCAGTTGTCTTGAACACGCCGCGTTCGTTATTCGATTTGAAAGCGTTGCCCTGCGCGGCCACCCACACGATGTTGGGATTCGTCGGATGAATGCGGACGGCGCCAATCTGGCCGGCGTCGTACAGACCGACGAATTTCCAAGTGACTCCGCCATCCGTGGTTTTGTACATCCCCCGTCCAGTCGAGACGTTGCTGCGCACATCGTCCGATCCGGTGCCGAGATAAATTACGTTCGGATCGGAATCGGCAACCGCGACTGAGCCAGTAGAGCCCAGCGGCACTTTGCCGTCGGTAATCGAAACCCACGAATTGCCGCCATCGATCGTGCGAAACAAGCCGCCACTCGCCACGCCCATGTAAAAAGTTTTCGGCTGTGAAGGAACACCAGTCACCGTCGTCACGCGGCCGCCACGCGATGGGCCAACCAGGCGGTAGTGCAAGCCCTGGAAGAATGATTCGTCAACGTGGGCCATAGTCGACGAGCCGCCAGAACGATCCTGCGCGTAGCCATTCACAAAAACAAAGAGCCCAAACGCCGCAACCAGCAAAACAACGATTCGAGTCATGGTTCTCCTCCGCAAAGTCGCAAGAGAATATCACTTTCTCTGGCCGGGCCGTTTACTAAAAACGCTCCTGCGAAACAAATCCTTCGGCGTTTACCGCGGCTTGTGATAAACCTAAGCCATGAGACGAAACCTGGTTCGATTATTCATCGCTAATACACTTCTCGTTTCCTCGTTCATCACTTCAAGCTCGATCGTCGCGCAACGCACACTCCGGCTCCCAGCTAACAAATCGGAAACGGCAGCTCGAAGCGGTCGCGATGAAGCGCTGTGGCAAAAGGCGCTCGCAATCCATCGCCGCGCGATTGTCATAGACACTCACAACGACGTAACAACGCCGATGACGAACGATGACTTCGATCTCAGCGGCACGCCGCCGGCGCCCTACCGCACAAGTATCGAGCGCATGAAGAAGGGCGGGCTCACGGCCGAGTTCTTTTCGCTTTATATCAAACCGTGGTACGTGACGCATGGTGGCGCGGCGCGGCGGACGCTCGACATGATCGATTCGGTTTATCGTGCGGTCGAGCGGCACCCGAAGGACCTGATGTTTGCGACCAGCGCCGCCGACATCCGACGCGCTAAGGCCCAAAACAAGATTGCCTGTCTAATGGGCATCGAAGGCGGCCACGCGATCGAGAATTCGCTGCCGACTCTGCGCGAGTTCCACCGGCTGGGCGTGCGCTACATGACGCTGACCTGGAACAACGCGAACGACTGGGCCGACTCAAACCGCGAAAGCAAACACAACGGGCTAACCGGTTTTGGCAAGGAGGTCGTGCACGAAATGAACCGTCTCGGGATGCTGGTCGATGTCTCGCACGTGGGCGACAAAACCATGAGCGATGTGCTGGACGTCTCAAAAGCGCCCATCATTGCTTCACATTCATCGGCCCGCGCCCTGAGCAACGTGCCACGCAACATTCCTGATGACTTGCTGAAACGGATCGCGAAAAACGGAGGCGTTGTGCAGGTGAATTTCTACAGCATGTTTGTTGATGCCACGACCGTCGCACCCCAAAACGCCGCGCGCAACGAACGTTTGCGCGCCCAACAAGCCGAGCTGAACGAAAAGTACAAAGACGATCCGGAGCGATTGTCGGAAGAAAGCGACAAGCTGGAAGCCGCAAATCCGCTGCCGCCCCTGCCAATCTCGAAACTGATCGATCACATCGACCACATCGTCAAAGTTGCGGGTATCGATCACGTGGGCATCGGAGCCGACTTTGATGGCGCAAACGACATGCCCGAAGGGGCACGCGACGTTTCAATGTTGCCAAATATCACTTACGAGTTATTGAAGC
>DASYTZ010000308.1:0-25220 GCA_036001745.1 Pyrinomonadaceae bacterium | reverse complement strand
GTGTCGGTTAGCGTCACTTTGATCTTGTTGTTGATGCAATCAAAGTTGATGAAGTTATGTCCGGTGGTATCCAGGACCAACGTCGTCGGCCGCTTATTGATCGTATCCGTCACTGAAGTCGGGCCCTGGTTATTGTAGTTACCCGTTACGTCAGTAAAGGTCCACGTATCGTTGTAAACGCCCGCGTTGGTGTGCGTTGTGCCGGTTAAATCCAAACCGGTGAGCGTTTCACCATCGACACCGAGGCAAGAACCCGTCGCCGTATGCGGATTGCCGTCATAAACAAGAGTGTAGCCCGTCACAGATGAGCAGTTGGCATTAGCCTTGTTCACCGTCACGGCCCCAGCCACATAGCTGAAGTCGTAGTTGCCATCCGCCCCACCCGAACAACTCGTCGGATAAGTCGGCGGCGAGGCCGGCGAGCCGTCCGTGTAGGTGGTCGTGCAAGTCGGGGCCGTGTCCAACACCGACTCATTCTCACCGTTGACGAACCCGCTGTAGCCCGGTGTGATCCCAGGCACTGCATCGCCGTAGGTCACCGTCGGGCTCGAGGCCGTCACCGTCACCGTCGCCTTGTTCACCGTCAGCGTATTACTGCCATTGCTCGCACCAAAGCTCGAGTCTCCAGCAAAGCTCGCGCTGACGCCATTTGACGGCGGATTGTAAGTACCCGCGTTAATACCTGTCAGACTCACGCTCGACAGCGTGGCCACGCCGCTACCATTCGTGCTGGCGCTGCCGACACTTATGCCGTTCAGGGTGAAACTAATGCTCTCGCCGCTGACAGCAGAGCTGTCGGAGGTCTTAGTTAGGGTGGCAGACAGATTTACCGTACCACCATACGTGCCTACGGCGGCTGAAACCGTTAGCGTCGTCGGTGCCAGACAGGTCGGTCCGATGGTTACGACCGGGTCACTTCCGACCAATGTGAAATCGTTACCACTGCCACTGTCGCAACGCTGGCTCGCGCTGGTTACCCAGGTGTAATTGTTTGTAGAACCAGAAACACACGCGGGCGGTGTAACGTTGACGATGACCTCAACATATTCACCGGCGTTGATTGCGTTCGGCCCGCCACCAGAGGTTCCACAGCCAGAAGCGCTTAATGTAATAACGCTGCCGCTCAAGGACGCAGCCCATGTCTTTCCGCCGGAAACCGTGACTGTTCCCAAACTCGGACTGGTAAAGCCGCTCGGAATGGTTATCGTGGCCTTGCCGAGTTCTATAGTACTTGTTGCGTCGTTAGTAATCCTTAACGTGTAGCTTGAAGCACTGCCAGTTGGCGTGATGGAGGCAGAATACTTTCGGGTGGCCGGTGCGTCCGTCAAAGCAGTCTGCGCCGTCCATCCTGACGTTCCGGCTCTGGCGGCGAGAATATAGGTCACCCCCGCATCTTCATCTTCCGGAGCGTAATCCTGGCAAGAGAAGTTGCCGTTGGCGTCCGCCTGCACGGTGAAGGTGTGCGGGTTTTCCGTGTCGATGTGCGGATCTTCGTGGAACATCAGCGTCACGACTTCGTTTGGCTGGAAGCCGCTGCCGCTGACGATCACGGGAGTGCCCGGTGCGTAATCAAGCTTGTCAGTCGTAATCGATGCGGGCGAGCTATTTAGGACTGAAGTGGAATTCAGAAATGTGTCAGTGCTGTCAGCGCCACCGGCGACCAGCGCCTGGTTTGTGCCGGGAAGTTCTGTGATTGTCTGGCCCTCGCGATTCAAAAGCGCGGATGAAGCGCCGAGGCGGAACATCGCCGCGCGCGTGGGCGAAGCCATGATCTCGTCAAGAAGATTTGGGTGCGAGTCACCGATCGGAAAGACGTGGGCGTGCGCGCCGAACTGATTGATGGCCGGATCGTAGATTTCTATAGCTTCGTGAGCCGTGCCGCCAATGATTTGAACCTTGCCGTCGGGCAAAACGCGCATCGTCGGACGCACGTGCTCATCTTCAGTCGCATTGGCGACAGCCTCGACCGTTCCGTTTGTAATGTCGACAATCTCGCCAGACTGAACATCGCTGTCGTCAGGCGCAGTTCCACCTGCAATTAGAATTCGGCCATCGTTTAGTAGCGCCGCTCCGTGAAAAGCGCGCGGAGTGGACAGATTTATCCCTGTTGCTGAGAACGCATTCGGTGCCGGGTCGTAAATCTCGACACTGCCTGCATCGCCACCGGCCAGCACAACTCGGCCGTCAGCAAGCACGGTCGCGGTTTGACCCGAGCGCGCACTGTTCAAATCCGGGCCGCTCGTAAACGCGCCCGAGGCCGGATCGAAGATTTCCGTGGAGTTCAACGCGCCGAGCGCGCCACGGCCGCCGGCAATAAGTACACGGCCATCAGCCAGCCGACTAGCTGAATGATCGGCGCGCGGCGTGTTCAGATTTCCGGAGATGGAAAAACTTCCCGTGGCAGGATCGAAGATTTCCGCTTCAGTAACAAAGCCGCTCTGGTTTTCGCCACCAACAATCAAAACTTTGCCGTCCGAAAGCAGCGTCGCGCTGTGCCCCCGGCGCGCGATGTTGAGCGAACCGTCAGTTGGCGTCTGGGCGGCAGGCAGACTTAGGCTTAGTCGCGAGAGCGAAGCCGAGTTCCCGGCTGCTGGTGTGGCTTCAGCACGCTTGCCAAACAGCAACTGGCGCACTGAACCCGCCGACGCTGCTGAGAACGCAGCTGTGCTCAACAGCGCGCTAAAAACAAACAACGCGAGCAGACGCGCTCGCGTTGTCTTCAGGCGCATTTTAGTAAAGACAGTTGTATAGACCGTGGTGAAGGGGGGCAGGTGATTCATTGATTCTAACCTTCCTCAGTTAAATTGCCGGCTTGCGGGGAGCAAAGACCGCGTGCCGGTCGGTTTTTGAAGACGAGAGTTATTTCCCTTTGTTTAACCCGTCGTTCTAATTCGATCGCGTCAACATCCGCGGTTGACCGTCGTATGAAAAAGAGCGCAGTGCAGTTAAATGAACTCGTAATGCATGATTGCGAGGCCAAAGCCGTTCAACCCATCTAAGCCTTGATCTGAACGCAACACCCGGCCGAGCACGGAAGCAACCGCCCCGGTGTCGAGGCCGTTGGAAAATCTGATCCTGAACTTCAATTGATCGCCAATCTCGACCCGGCGCGGCAGGCGCAAATACAGCCCACTCGAACTCAAATTTGCCAATTCAGTTTCCAACTCAAAGAAACGACCCTCTGCGTCGGTACCGCTGACGGTCGTAGGAAATGGCTGTCGGATGCGTGGCTTCGCCCGCCTCTCGACAAACCGCGCGCGAGACTCACCGTGATCTTTCCGAAGATCGATCTCGCCGCTTAACGTGGTGGCACACGGTTTCGCCGCCGGTCGATTCGTCACTCGCGCTCCTTTTTATTGCAAAAGTATGCTAGTCACTCCGCAATTTTCTTGCATCGGGACTAGTTGCCCTTTTCGTTGGCAGGATTTTGCGGTCTTTGGGCGTTGACGCCCGGCAGGATCCTGCCGGAGCAAACGCGAAACCCGGCCCGTCAAAGGTATGACCGTCGAACGGTAGTCGACCGCGGGGGTCGTGTGTCAGTTTGAAAAGTGGCATGTCCCGCCCGTGAGCTCGCGCGCGAAATGCGCGTGCCTCTTCAACCTAAGACCGCGCGACACCGCGTTAGAACGCCTCGTGAATAGGATCTGTTAGTAATTTGGGAAAGAAAAGGGGGGACATCACCCGTCACACGCGCGGCGGCGGGACGTGGATTGATTCCGATGCGAAGGGCAGGGGCAATTGGCCGCGAAGGACCCGGCGCTGGTCATTTGAATTTGAAGTCCGCCCAAATCCGTGTGCCGTTCGGCGCTTGCACAAAGAACCTTTTGCAGGTTCTCGCATAGCTCTTAGGTGTCTTCCAGTTGAATTGCCAGTTGCCATCCCCCTTGTACTGTAAGCCGCTGCTGCCGGCCGCGTATTCCTCAATCGGAGTTTCGAATGCAAAGCCGTTCGCGCAGTTCAGGTCGACCGTATAGATGAGGATCGCGTTTACATCCGAGACCGGGAGGCCGTCTTGCAGCAGACGCCATTTGGCGGGAACTGATTGCCCGGCGGTCGAGGCATTCCAGATCGGCTGGTTCGTATTATCAATCGGCGCGAAGAAGCCCTGTAAGAGATAGGTGAGACTGCAAGCGTCGCCCACGCCGTCGTGATTTGTATCTGTTTGATCGGAATTCGATTTGAACGGACAATTGTCCTGCGCGTCATTGACTCCATCATTGTCGTCATCGCCGTCAATGCAATCCGCACGGTTGTCGTTGTCATTGTCAGGCGATTTGCTTGATCCGAGGAGCGGATTTGAGCCACAAGCTATCTCGTCCGAATCCAATTGGCCGTCGTTGTCATCGTCTGCATCCACGCAATCAGCCTGACCATCGCTGTCGGTGTCGGTAAAGCCTTCATCGACCGGGCCGTCGAGGTCGTTGTCAACGCCGTCGCATACTTCACATGTTGACGTGGCATTCTGTGGGTTGCTGTCGCAGGCTATCTCCGCCGCGTCACTCGCACCGTCGTTGTCGTCATCGGTGTCCACGCAATCAGCCTGACCATCAGTGTCGGTATCGGTAAAGCCTTCATCAATCGAGCCGTCGAGGTCGTTGTCGACACCATCGCATGCTTCACATGTTGACGCGGCATTCTGTGGGTTGCTGCCACAGGCTATCTCCGCCGTGTCGCTCACGCCGTCGTTGTCGTCATCTGTGTCCACGCAATCAGCCTGACCATCAGTGTCGGTATCGGCAAAGCCTTCATCGACCGGGCCGTCGAGGTCGTTGTCGACGCCGTCGCAGACTTCACACGTTGACGTGGCATTCTGTGGGTTACTGCCACAGGCGAGTTCGTCCTCGTCGCTTGTCCCATCGTTGTCATCGTCGCTATCAAGACAGTCCACCTGGCCATCGCCATCAGTGTCCGGAAAACCCTCATCGGTCTGGTTATTGCAATTATTATCGATGCCGTCGCAGATTTCCGCCGCCGCCGGACTAATACCGGGGTCGTTATCGTCGCAATCGGTATTGTCTGAAACGTAGCCTGCCGGCGGGCTGCAAGCGTGGATGCTTACATTCGGATTGCCGTAGGCGTCGTTGTCAGCATCGGAATAGAATGTCGCAGTGACGTCCTCGTCAATCGAGCCATCGCAATCGTTATCTACGCCGTCGCACACCTCGGCCGCGCCATGGTGGATCGCTGCGTTATTAGCCTCGCAGTCCGTATCATCCGGATCGCCATCACTGTCGGTATCGCTGTTGATCGTGACGTTGTCGACCGCAAAACTCGGCCTCGCTCCACTCCCAATCACATCTCGCTGGACCCAGCGAAGCTGAACCTGTGCCTGGTTATTACAGGTACCTGGTAGCGTGAGCGAGACGGTCTGACGACTCTGTTCCGAAGTATCGCCGGATGCGGTCTTTGTGGGACCTTGAGTGCTTTGGTAGATCCCGCTCGCGTTGCCGCTTGCGGAGGTGAAGGCGCCGTTTGTCCCAATTCTATATTGGAGATCGACCTGATTTACTCTCGTGTTTGTAGTGCCATTGTAGGGATTTCGAATCGTGGCAATGTCCACTGAAAGCTGAACATTGCTTTTGCCCGAAGTGTCAATTGCCAACACTACAGAGGGGTCTGTGGTGCCTGTGGCGAGAAAGCCAATCTTTCCGTTGAAATTGTATACGTCGCCAGTCGTACTGCTGGCCGAGCCGCTGGCGGCCAGGTCTTCATCTTCCACTGGAGCGACTGTCTTGAAGCCGAGGCCGGCGCCACCGCCCAACCGCCATCCCTGCCAACCGGCTGGATATGTCGTTGAGATGTGCCCCAGGGCAGAGAAGTTCTGCGCATACGGCAATGGCTGCGGCGTGGGGTGCGTAGGCCCGCCATCCGTCACGGACGTTTGGGCTGTCAAATGTGACGTCGCGCCGATCGCCGCCAGAATGTAGCTTATGCCCCGGTCCGCGTCCTGCGGCACGTAGTCCTGACAAGAGAAGTTTCCGTTCCCATCTGCTTGCACGGTGAACGCGTGTGGGTCTTCAGTGTCGACGTGCGGGTCTTCGTGAAAAGTGAGCGTCACGACTTCGTTCGGTTGGAAGCCGGCGCCAGTGACAATGACTGGCGTACCCGGCGCGTAGTCGAGTCTGTCCGTCGTGATCGCAGCGGACGAACTGTTCAGAATGGAAACTGAATTGAGGAATGCTCCGCTCCCGTCGGCGCCGCCGGTGACGAGTGCCTGATTAGAACCCGGCAGCTCGGTGATCGTCTGGCCACTGCGATTCAACAGCGCGGAAGCAGCACCCAGCCGGAACATCGCCGTCCGCGTCGGCGAATGCATGATTTGCTGCAGAAGCTCGGGATGCGCATCGCCGATCGGAAAGACATGCGCGTGCGCACCAAATGAATTAATTGCCGGATCGTAAATCTCCATAGCTTCGTGAGCCGAACCGCCGATCACCTGCACTTTGCCGTCCGGCAGCGCGCGCATTGTTGGGCGCACGTGCTCATCAGCGGCGCTGCCGGCGCCTATGCACGAGCCATCATTTAGATCCAGAAGCTCGCCGGACATCACACTGGTACCGTCGGCGGCAGTTCCGCCGGCAAGAAGAATTCGGCCGTTGTTCAAGAGCGCCGCGCCGTGAAATGCGCGCGGTTCGGACATGGTCGCCGGCAACGCGCGAAAACTATTTGTCGAGCTGTTGTACACCTCGATGCTTCCCGCAGCATCGCCGCCGGCGAAGACAATTCGCCCATCAGTGAGCGCAGTCGCGGTCTGCCCTGCGCGCGCACTATTTAGATTTGCGCCCGTGGTGAAAGCACCCGAAGAAGGATCGAAAACCTCAGTCGTGTTAAGCGCGCCCGTGTCGCCGCGGCCACCGGCAATCAGGACGCGACCGTCAGACAGTCGTGTGGCCGAATGATCGGCGCGCGGCGTATTCAGGTTTCCGGAGACTGAGAAGTTTCCCGTAGCCGGATCGAAGACTTCAGCTTCAGTAACAAAGCCGCTTTGGTTTTCACCACCAGCGATCAGCACTTTCCCATCGGTGAGCAACGTCGCCGTGTGGCCTCTCCGGGCCACGTTCAAAGAGGCGTCCGTTAAAGACTGCACAGGCGGCGCGATCACCCTCGCTCGGCAAAGCGAGACGGATGCGCTTAAGACTCGACGCGTTGCATTGGCACTCTTCGCGGAAAAGAATTCTCTGACTGAGCCAACTGAGGACGCCGAGAAGACAATGGAGCCCAAAGAAGCTACAAACACAAACAGTACGACCAAACTCAGTCGCGCCGTTTTCCGATGCAGGGAAACAAAACCAGCGCTGCTATGCAGCGGAGTGAAGCGGGAAAAAGGAATCATGTCTTCCCTCCTTATTTGCTGCCGACTCCAGCAAAGACGGTTTACAGGCAGTTTGGAAGACGGCCAGTTCTTGCCGTTTAGTTCAACCCGTTGTTCGGAAAGTCAACGCCTTGATGGAAGTCAGCGTCAGATGAAAACAGCGCAGTGCATCCGTTCGCGTGTGGCGCACTCGCCGTAAGATTTCGCGGAAATGTTAGTCGGTTCGAGGTTTCGCGACAACGAGGTAAGCTGCCGTTTTTGTGTGGCAGCATCTTGTAGTTTTAAATCGATCGAGAGTCGCAGGATTCTGCCAATCAACTCGATGCTGCGATTCAGGGAGTCTTCGCCAAGTTGTTAGCAAACGCGTAAATGACCAGCTCCAGACGATCGGAAACGCCTAGCTTTGCGAACACTGAGCTGAGGTGGTGAGTCACGGTCGTTTCGCTAATAAACAGCCGCGCCGCGATGTCGCGGTTCTTCAATCCTTCGGCCACGAGGGTCAGCACTTCGCGTTCGCGCCGGGTCAGGGTGGCAATCTTTGCGGCTTCCGCATCGATCTTCGGAGGCTGCGTCATCTCGCGCAGCAGGCTGCCCATCATCGATCGATCAAGCCACAGCTCGCCGGCATGGACTTTTTTGATCGCCTTGAGGAGCACATCGGCAGCATGTTCCTTCAACACCACGCCGGCGGCGCCTAGTCGCGCGGCGCGGCGATGGCTTTCGATTTCGCGCAGTCCTGTTAAGACCAGCACGTGGACGCCGGCAACCGTGTCGGTCAACTCGGGCAGAAAATCCAAACCATTTTCGCTGCCTAGATCGATGTCCAGCAGGATTAGATCGGGCTGTTCACTTTTGGCGAGCGCTAAAGCCTCCGAACGATTTGAGGCCTGGCCAACGACCTTCAAGTTGGGCTCGCTCTCAATCAGCATGCGCAAACCCGTCCGCACCAGCAGGTGATCGTCAACAATCAGGATCTTAATCGCGGAATCCTTACTCATCTCGGTTACAGGGGGATACGGATCGCCACCACAGTTCGATTAGCTTCGTCAATATTAATCGTGGCCGTGCCGCCCAACGCATCGGCGCGTTCCGCAATAGAGCGTGGCCGGAAAGAAGCCGGCGGTGCACCGTTTGAATTCTCGTTTCTAATATTCAGTATTAGGTCTGTCGCATCGCAAGTAATTTCAACCTCGGCCCTATGCGCGGTGCTATGGCGCCTCACATTGCTCAAAGCTTCGGCGATCATCTGAAAGACTTGTGCCGCCAGGCGATCGTTCAGTTGTAAGTTCTCTTCGCCGAAGATCTCGACAGCGATACCGGTCGCCGCCGAATATTTTTCTGCGAACCGCCGCACCGCGGGGAACAAGACGCCGTAACGGGCGTCCTCGGCCTTCAACTCGTCCAGATACTTGCGCAGTTGACGAACTTCATGATTAGCGACTTCACAAAGCTCGCTCACTTCGTTGAACGCGGAACTGTTTTCGCCAATGAGTTTCTGGCGCACAGCCATTAGGCCCAGTTGCAGCCCGACGTAGGGCTGAATGACAGTATCGTGAATATCGCGTGCAAGCTTCTTGCGTTCCTGCGCGGCAGCCTCAGAGGCGAGCCGATCCAGAAGACCGATGTTGTCCAGCAACGGAATAACATGCTGAATGGGCCTGCAGTACGAATTCAACCTCAGCTTCATCGATGCGGGACTGACTGTCAGCCACGTACAGGCGCCCTGTAAATTGGCCCCGGTACATCACGGGGATTGAGACAAAGTTGCTAGCGCCCAAAGCATTCGCGAGTGCAGCAGCGTTCGGCAACGTTTCTGTTCGTGTCTGGCCGCTTTCCAGCTCATAAACACGGACAGTCGATGAATGTTTACGATAATTAACGGCGACGCTTGTGGGGGGCGACAAAAAGAGGTTGGCCAGCTCGCCGGTAATCGCCTTGGGAAGAGGCGGATCGAACTTGCCACGATCGACGCGCATCAGCTCAATGGCGCGGTTAGGTGCGCGATAGATTAAGATGCAGGCGCGGCCATCATAGAACGATCGCAGCGCCTCGAGACCCAAACTGATTGTGCGGCTGATCCCAAAGCGGGGGTTCGAAAGGTTCGAGATGTCTTTCAGGAGCTGCAGCCGGTGCTTGAGTCTTATTTCCGACCCACCCCAATGAGAAATCATGTAGCCCAGCACGAGCAGCGTCACAGCCCGCAATAGGAAGCGGTTAAGCTCAAAGTTGGGTCCCGGGGCCGTCAAGGAGCCGACAGTTATAAAAAGAATCGCCGATACGATTGTCGTTCTCAGTCCGGAGGCAAATCCCCAACGAAACGAAGCGACTAGAATTGGAAAGAAAAAGAAAAGAAAGAAAATACTGCTGGTACCGCTGCTGGCAGCAATTAGCGCGACGTACCAGATCATGTCCAGCCAGTGAAGGACGCCCAGCGGAAGCCGTCTCGGCGCAATCAACGACAGCAGAAGCACCACTGCACTGTAGACTGTGTATCCGATAAGGAGCGAATACGTTAGCCGAACAAGGCGGTCAGGCTGTGAAGGATCGATATAAATAATAAGGAGCGCGGCCGCCGCCAGCACGAGCCGCATTGGCGAGATCATTCGGGTGTCGATCCACCAATCGGCGGACGAACTATGCGACGCGATTGAGGAACGTTGTGTTGCTGCCATCATTGGGCAGAAATATCGTATGCTTGCGGAATTCCCGGAGTTCTGCGCAAAAACTCGCTGATTGGCGCGCGTGAGCGAGGTTGCTGTCGGGCGCGAATAATAATCGCCCACAAGCTCAATTGCAAGGCTTTTAGCTTGAAAACCCCGTGACCGCTGATGCCGCTGTTAGCTGTCAGTTTTTGCGAGAGTGAGTCGTCGCCTGTAGAATCTGACTGCTAATTGTGACTAGCTTCTTCGTCTAAGAGTGAAGAATCGAGCAACTGCGGCTTTGAAACTATTGGGCACATTTTTTTTGGCAATAACGGCCGTGGTTGCGTTAGCGAGCGCGACTGTGGTACTTGCGCAATCTGCCGATCAGAGCCTACCCACTCCTGTCTTCTCGAATGAAATTAACGGAACCATCGCTGCATTGGATATTGGCGACCCGCGTTTGACGCGGCACTTCTACGCGTTTGAAGCGACGCCGGGTGATCTGAGCGTGATCGTCAACAGCCGGAACCTAAACGGGGACGTCGACATTTTCACCGCCGTAACGTTTCGCCCGCTGCTCAAGATCAGTATTTACGCGAACACCCTTCCGCCTGAAGTGACGAAGGGTCTGTACTTCCGTTCGCGGCAGATTCTGATTCTGCGCGTTGAAGCACGCACGCCGAACGACGATCCCGGCGCGTACCGAATTACGTTTGGCGGATCGTTCCAACCGTTCAGCGGCGGAATTCCAGTCGCCGAGAACACCGAATCGTCATCGGAAACGACAGCAGGTGAACGTAAGACAAAGCGACTCTCGTCTGTCGGCGCCACCATCGAACAGCCGGCGGAAGCACAAGCAGAAGAAGTCAAAGCTCCGGAGACAGTCGCTGAACCAACGAAAGAGGAAGCGGCAAAAGAAGCTAAACCGAAGCCGCGGTCAACCAGATCGACATCGCGCGGAACTGCTCGCAATCGCGCACTGAGAACTCCTCGGGCGAAACCCAAACCAACCGAAAAGGCAGAGACAGAGTCGGCCAAAACGGAGTTACCCAAAACTGAACCGCCGGAGACGCAGCCTGTCGAGACGAAACCGATTGAAAGCGAAAAGAAGCCGGACGAGACAACCACCACCGCAAAGCCGCCGGCTCAACAGCCTGTGGGCCCGCATCTAATTATTGAACAAACGGACGGCACGCGCATCGATCGACCGATGTCCACAGTCCGTCGCGTGATCGTGGAAAGCAACGTGATTGTCGTCGTGCTAAAAACGGGACGAATCGAACGCATTCCGATGTCGTCAGTCGCGCGAATGGCGATTGAGCCGTAATTTCAATCTAATGTGTTGATGTTTGACGCGTAGCCAGCCACTGCTCTCGGTCAATTCCGCAGATCAAAACTTCCCGATCCATCACTGTCGTCTCTCCTTCGACTCGTTCGCCCAAACGTTCCGCCACGCGAATCGAAGCTACATTGTCAGGTGCGATCAAACTAATGACGTGGTCGCGATTCATCTCTGTAAAAGCATATTCGAGTGCGCGGCGTGCCCCCTCGGTTGCGTAGCCTTTACCCCAACTGTCGCGCGCGAGCGTCCAACCTAATTCGAACGCCGGCCAACCGACCGGATTCATAAAGCCAATTCTGCCGACGACTCTCCCGCTACTCTTTTCTTCCACAGCCCAGATACCGTATCCGCGAAAATACCAGTGACCCATAAAGGTGGCCATCTGCCGCCAGGTGAACATCGTGTCCATCGGCTTTCCATCGCCGAGGAACCGCATCACCTCCGGATCACGGGACATCCGGCAGAAGTCGTCCAGGTCATCTTCGCGAAACCAGCGCAGGACGAGCCGCTCGGTCTCGAGTCGAACTTCGTTCATTTCCATGTCTTGAGTTTTACTTCGAATATCGGCGCGCGACAAGCGCGATGGGCAGTCCGATGCCGAGCATGTGGATGAGCAGTCCGCCAATCAGCGCGGACTTCGGATAAGACCACGGCCAGGTTGTTAGATGAATTGCCGAAAGTCGCAGGACGACGCAATTCATGAAGGCATAGACGCACAGGCCAAACAGAATTCCGGCGATGGCTGGCTGCAAGATCATGAAAGGAATTACGCGACTCGCCAGCACGTAGACTGTGGCGGCAATCAGCGCGATCAGAAAATGCAACGCCAGACCGAGAGCCGCAGTCTTGTATGCGCCTGCCACGGCTGCGTCCCGTCCCAGTGCCCCAGCGGCGACTGATTGCAGAAGCCTTTTTGGCGTCCAACCAAGGCGGATGTAGGTATGAACGCAGGCATAGGTTATATCCAATGCGCCGGCGATCAACCCGCCGACCAGAATCGGTTTGTAGACGCTCGGTCTTGGCAACTGAGTTATTTAAGCTTCGACAACCTGTCTCGGAATTGCGGCAGGTCCTGATTCGTGGGATCCGCTTTCGCGAGTTTGTTAATCATCTCCTCCGCCGCCGCGCGTTTGCCTGCCGTCAGAAGCACATTGCACAAACCATCCATCACCGCCAAATCGTTTGGATTCTTCGCGAGCGCGGCGCGATACCATTTTTCGGCGGCATCCATGTGACCGGCGTCCATATTGACCATGCCGAGATTGGCGACTGTGCTGTAGTCGTCGGGTTTGATTTGGTTCGCCGTTAGCAGAAACTTGATCGCTTCGTCGTATTGCTGGATTTGATATTCAAGCTGCGCGGCCTGAATCTGCGCGTCAAAATCTTTCGGATTGTTTCGGGCGCGCGCGATCGTTTGCTGGACTTGTTCCATCGATTGCTGCGAATCGTTGGTCGAGTCGGTCCCGATCGGTGGATGGTCGGGTGGCAATTGCGGGCGCTGCTGCGTTGAAGCCGCCGCGCGCTCGGCATCCCGCTGGCTCATCACGCCGTGCAGCATAAAACCGACAATAAAGCCGAGCAGAACGCCGATAATCGCGAAAAGAAAGTTTTCTCTGGTCAAGGGATCGTCTCCCGACAGCTAGGCGTTTTTGAGCAGCCCGCGAATTTCGTCGCGCAGCTCGGGCGTGTCCGGATGGCCGTGCTTCGCGACGGCGTGGCTCACCGCTGCGTCAAGACATTCTTCTTCGGTGCCTTCAATGCGAAGCGAGCAACCGCTTTCGCTCGGATAGTCGCGACAGTCGATGCTTTTTCTTTGTGCGTCAGCCATGATGTTGGTCCTCCAGGATTGATTTGTCTGGAGTCTAGCGCGAAACAGAATTAGCACACCAGCAAACAAGTGGGCCGCCTAACGCGCGCCAATGTTTGGTGGAGAAACCGGCGGCGGATCCAAAGCCTTCGGACTTCCAACGATTAGATAGAACAGAATGGCGGCAACCGGGATGACGACCGCGACCGCGTAAGCGACTTTCCGAGTAGCGATCTTTGTTGGCGTGCGTGAACGTTTCACGTCGCCGACGTCCTCCAACACTCTTCGCTCGATATCTTCTTTGTCCTGTTCGAATTGGGTTTCAGCAAGCAATCCAGCGTTCACATCCGCTTCCAATTCGCGAAGCTGGTCCTGATACACGAGCAAGTTGGCGGCGCGGGCATCTTCAGTCTTAGCATCGGCTGGTGATTGCAAAAGCGGCGGCAGGATCAATGACAGCGCCAGCAGCACCATGAGCGCGCAAATGAAAAAGAAAATTAACATCGCAGTCGTAGCGCAAGTTGCTAACTTGCGACCGTAATCCCGATACGTCGGGATGGCGCTACATCTTACTCAAAAGTTTTTCCGCGCGCCGGCGTTCTTCCGCGGTCAACGGCTCCACTTTGATCAGTTCCCGACGGCGCTTCACATAGCGGAAGAGCAACAGAGTTCCCATCAGCAACAGTAGAAACGGCCCGAACCAAAGCAGGTAAGTGCTCGTCTTGACCGGCGGGTTATACAAGACAAAATCCGTGTAGCGCTGCGAAACGTAAGCCATGATTTCCTGGTCGCTCTTGCCGGCCTTGATCTGTTCGCGAATTTCGCGGCGCAGGTCTTCGGCCAAAGGCGCTTGCGAATCAGCCAGCGTTTCGTTCTGGCAGACGAGACAGCGCAACTGCTTCGTCAGATTCTTCATGCGCTGCTCGATGGCCGGGTCTTCGAGCGGCTGCGCCACCTGCGCGACGATCGCAGTCGCCAGACTCAGAATGGCCAAGGTTGTAAACGTCGCGCGCTTCATTGATTCAATTGCCTGGCCAGCGGCACGATCTTATCCCGCCAAACATCTTCGGTGATTGGACCGATTTGCTTAAAGCGAATCACGCCGTTCTTGTCGATCAAAAAACTTTCCGGCGCGCCATATACGCCGTAATCGATCGAGACGCGACCATCAGCATCGTAAACCGTCAAGGAGTACGGGTTGCCAATTTCAGCGAGCATGCGCATCGCGGCAGTTCGTTCGTCGCTCGTATCGCTCGAGTACTTGTAATCGATGCCGACAATCGGGACTGCGTTCGATTTTGCATATTCGAGAAGCCACGGATGCTCTTCGCGACAGGCAATGCACCACGTCCCCCAAAAGTTCAGCAGCCAAACTTTGCCGCGCATGTCCTGCGCCGAAAGCGTCTTCTGCGGATCGTGAAGCTGCGGTAATTGAAATGATGGCGCAGCTTTATTGATGAGCGGCGAAGGTATCTCGCGCGGATCGTGGCGCAGCCCGATGAATAGAAAAACCACGAGCCCAATGAACAAGGCGAGCGGGATGAAGACAAGCTTCTTCATGGCTAATCCACTCCCGGAGCCGCCGCCGCGGCTACGTTCGGCGTCCTTTTACCCTTCTGCGCGTCGCGCTCTTTTTGCGCCTGAAGCGCGTATCGCTTATCGGTGATGGCAAACGCTCCACCGATTGCCATAATCAATGCGCCGAGCCAAATCCAATTAACCAACGGCTTGTGATAGACGCGCACAGTCCAGCCTCCGCCTTCGGCCTGATCGCCGAGTGACACGTACAGGTCGCGAAAAATGCTGCGGTCGATTGCCGTCTCGGACGTGACGTTTTGCGCGGCGGTGAAGGCGCGCTTCTCCGGATGCAGCATCGTCACGAACGCGCCGTTCTTCGTGACCTGCATGTCGGCGCGCACGGCGTCATAATTCGGCCCGCGCACCTGCGCCAGATTGTCGAGGCGAAATTCATAGCCGCCTGCGTTGACCGTTTCGCCGATGTTCATGCGCACGTCTTTCTCGGTTTGATAGCCGGTCACCACGGTAATTCCGGCGACGAAAACCGCAACGCCGATGTGCGCCAAGTGCATCCCATAGAATCCGCGCGAAGGCGCTTTGACGCGATCGAAGAAACTAATTTCGCCTGCACCGATTCGCACGCGACTCCAGATGTTTTGACTCACCGTCAGAACGATCCAGACGGCCAGCAGAATCCCCAGGCTCGCACGCCATTGCCATCCGCCGATAAAGAAGGGAACTGCGACGCCGGTGATGAGACTAATGATGAATGCCCAACGCAACCGTGTTGCCAACTCAGGCAGCTTCGCTTGCTTCCAACGCGCGATCGGCCCGACGCCGATTAAGAACATCGCCGGCGCCATCAACGGAACGAAGACCGCGTTGAAGTATGGCGGGCCAACTGAGAGCTTTCCGAGGTTTAGCGCATCCATGAACAGCGGATACAACGTGCCGAGCAGGACTGATGCGGCAGCAACCGCCAGCAGCACGTTGTTCGTCAGCAAAAGAGATTCGCGCGAAAGTAAGTCGAACTTTGATCCGAGGCCGACCTGTTTCGCACGCCATGCGTACAACGCGAGCGAACCGCCGATGACTGCGGTTAGAAATGCGAGAATGAAGATGCCGCGCTTCGGATCGTTCGCGAACGCGTGAACTGAAGTAAGCACGCCGGAGCGAACCAAAAACGTGCCGAGCAAACTCAACGAGAAGGCCGCGATTGCGAGCAGTACAGTCCAGCTTTTGAAACCGCCACGTTTTTCAGTGACCGCTAACGAATGGATCAAGGCGGTGCCGACTAGCCACGGCATGAACGAAGCATTCTCAACCGGATCCCAAAACCACCACCCGCCCCAGCCGAGTTCGTAGTAGGCCCAGAAACTGCCCAGAGCGATTCCGCAAGTGAGAAACATCCACGCCACGGTCGTCCAGGGTCGCGACCAACGCGCCCAAGTCGCATCCAGACGGCCGCCAATCAGTGCCGAGATCGCGAACGCGAACACGACGGAGAACCCGACATAACCCATGTAGAGCATCGGCGGATGCGCGACCATTGCCGGGTCTTGAAGCAGCGGATTCAAATCGCGTCCATCCGGCGCGGCAGGAACGAGCCGCGCGAACGGATTCGAAGTCAGCAACATGAAGAGCAGGAAACCGATGCTGATTGTCGCCATCACCGCCAGCACGCGCGCGACAATTTCGTCCGGCAGGTGTCTGCTGAAGAGCGTGACGGCAACCATCCAAATGGCCAGCATGAATGTCCACAGCAAAAGCGAGCCTTCATGCGATCCCCACGTAGCAGCCAAACGATAATGCAGCGGCAACTGCGAATTGGAATTACTGGCGACGTTCAGGACAGAGAAGTCGTTCGTGATGAACGAATAGCCTAAACAGCCGAAGGCGATGAGGACAAAAATAAACTGGGCTTGCGCTGCCGGCTTCGCGACCGCGATGAGCTGCGGTATCCCGCGCGCCGCGCCAATCTGCGGCAGAGTCGCGACCACGATGGCGATCATCAACGCGAGAATTAGTGCGAACTGACCTATTTCAGGAATCATTTAATAGTGATACCTACAAGCGATGATAATCAGCTCATCCTTCTGCACTTGGTACACGAGACGATGTTCATGATCAATTCTGCCGCGACCAGCAGCCCGACAAATTACCTTTTAGCGGCTCCGCTTTTCCAATTCCTTCAAACGGCGAACGCAAAATATCTCTGATCAACTGATTTACTCGTCTGAGCAGTTTTCGATTATTGTCTTGCAGCCAAAGGTAGTCGCCCCAAGCGGACTCGGTGAAGATAATCCTCGCGTTTCGATAAGCTCTTTTTCTTCAACTCTTCCCGCGCGCGCTTCATCTAGCGACTCCCTTAAATGGGCGGCATTGGCCGGGCTCGACAGCAGATAAAGCGTTTCTTTCCACGAGTTGAACTCGTCTAATGAGAGCAGAACAATTTGTTCGCCATTGTCTGTTGAAAGAATTGTCGGCTCGGTGTCAGACAAGACGCGATCGATGACTCGATCAAGGTTTTGTTTGGCTTCATTTAGCGTTATGGCGTTCATGCTTTGTTAGCTCAATTATAGCGCGTCGCTGTCACTTGGATAACGTCTTCGCGGCTTCGTTGGCTGAATTCTTGATCTTTTCCATGTCCTTCGCCTTGTCCAGCGCCTGTGCGGCTTCCGGCGGCATGTAGTTCTCGTCATGCTTCGCCATGATTTGATCGGCGTAGAAGATTCCGTCCGAATTGATGCGCCCCTGCGCAACGCAGCCGCGGCCTTCTTTGAAGAGGTCGGGGAGAATGCCTTTGTAAACAACAGGAATACTATTCGCGGTGTCGGTGACGATGAAGCGCACCGTCAAACCGTCCGCATCACGCTTGAGCGTTCCATTCTCAACCAGTCCGCCAATGCGAAACGTTTTGTTAACGGGAGCTTCTTTCGCCGCGACCTGCGTCGGACTGAAGAAGAAGACCAGATTATTGCGAAACGCGCCGAGCACCAGCCAGGCTGCTAATCCGAGCGCGGCAAGACTGACGCAGATGAAAATGATTCTCTTATGACGTCGCTTCATGAGCTTATAAGACCGTTTCGAGTTTTGAATTTCTGGCTTCGAGACGCGTCTTGGCATCTGCTCCTTGTTCGAGCTTCCGCTTGCGGGCACGAAGCATGATAATCTCAGCCGTGAGCAGCACGGACGTTACGCCGAACGATCCCCACACGTACACGCCGTAACCGCCCATCGAAATGAATTCTGAAAGACTGTTCCAGTGCATAAGGTTCAGAGTTCAAACTTTAGTTTGGCCGATCCAAGAGCAACCTAGAGGTTGAACTCTTAACTCGCCGGCGATTCTACCAGCCAAGGCGCTTCGCGTTCTCTTTCCAAAATGATCAGCCGCACGCGCGCCAGCACAACCGCGATCGAATACATCCAGCACGCGCCCATCAGTATCAACATCGCTGACAACATCGATGGCGCCATTTTGAAACTCCGCGCCGTCAGCGTCGCGCCCTGATGCAGAGTGTTCCACCACTGCACAGAGAAATAGATGATCGGAACATTGATGACACCAACCAGCGCCAAAACCGCGCCGGCGCGATCCGCACGCCGCGTGTCATCAATCGACGACTGCAACGAGATGAAGCCGATATACAGAAACATCAGGATCAACGTTGAAGTCATGCGCGCGTCCCAAACCCAATAGACGCCCCACGTCGGCCGACCCCACAATGACCCTGTCACCAGCGAAATGAAAGTGAAGATTGCTCCCGTCGGCGCAATCGCCGTCGCCATCATTGAAGCCAGCCGCGCATTGAACGCCCAGCCGATGCCGGCATAAATCGCCATCAACACATAGAGGAACATTCCCATCCACGCCGCGGGTACGTGTATAAAGATGATTCGATATGAATTGCCTTGCTGGAAATCTACGGGCGCGACAAAAAAGCTCACATACAGTCCGATCGCGAAAAGAATGATCGTCAATCCAGTGAACCAGGGGATCATCTTTCCCGCCAGTGGGTAAAAATTCACAGGCGCCGCGTACTTGTACCAGTTGATTCGTGCTTTGCTCATTAATCCTAGGTTGTTCGTCTGTCTTTGACGAAGTCAGCCCCAGCAAACAACTCCTATTCCACAGATATCCGCAGCGCCGCGTTGGTTGCCCACGGCGCAAATGCTAACGCTAAAACGAGTGTGGCTCCTAATAGTAAAAGGTAAGGCTGCGGATCCGTGCCGCTGACGGTCGCTTCGATCGCGCCTGTGCCGAATATCAAAACCGGGATGTAAAGCGGCAAGACGAGCAATGCTACGAGCACATTCGCGGCGCGCAAACCCAGCGTTAATGCTGCTCCGATGGATCCGATCAGGCTCAAGACGGGAGTTCCCAACAGCAAGGAAACAGTCATTATCCAAAGCGTATTCTGCGACAGACCGAACTGAAGTCCAAGCAATGGCGCCACCAGAACCAGCGGGACCTCTGATACGAGCCACTGCGCCAGCACCTTTGCGAGCACTATCAAATAGAGCGGTTGCGGCGTCAGCAACAACTGTTCGAGCGTGCCGTCCTGATAATCGTTGCCGAACGTGCGTCCGAGTGCCAGCATCGATGCCAACAAAGCCGCCACCCAAACGACGCCCGGCGCGATGGTGCGAAGCAAACGTGGCTCGGGGCCAACACCCAGCGGAAACAGGCTCACCACAATAATGAAGAAGAAGAGGGTTGCGAGAACGTCAGTTCTTCGCCGCCACGCGAGCAGCAAATCGCGCCAGACGATCCAGCGGAACATCGAGATCATCGACAACGAATTCATCAGAGCTGTTCCGGTGGCGGATAGACTGGGTTATCGGAGATATTCATGACTTGAATGCGCGGCGCGGAAAGATTCAGATCCTGATGCGTCGCGATAATTGCCATTCCGCCCTTGTCCAGATGGTCAGCGATCAGATCGCGCGCAAGGTCAATCCCTGCATCGTCAAGAGACGTGAGGATCTCGTCCAAAATCCAAAGCGTCGCCCGCGAAGCCGGCAAACGCGCCAGCGCCAAACGTCGTCTTTGGCCGGCGGACAAGAATCGGGTCGGCAAATATCTCTGGTTAGTGAGCCCAACCCGCGCCAGCTTGTCTTCTGCGTCTTGCTTGGTTTGCTCACGACCGGAAACGCGTTCGGCAACGAGCAGATTTTCAAGCGCCGTAAGCTCGTCCTTAACCCCATTCAAATGCGCCACGTAGGCAAGGTAGGCGAAATACTCTTCCCGCAGTTTTCGAATGTTCGTGCCATTCCAGCGCACCTCGCCTTCGGCTGGCGTCGCCAAGCCACAAATTATGCGCAACAGGCTCGTCTTGCCGCCGCCGTTTGGCCCACGCAGTTCGAGCAGCGTGCCCGGCGAGACTTCGAAATTCAGCCCTCGAAACAGCCGCCGGTCGCCACGGATGCAGCCGAGATTGATGACTTCTAACATTCTTAACTAAAGGAATTCCGGAAAACGATGCGGGTGCAAGCGCGTCATACTAACATGATAAGTGACCTTCACTCGGACGCGTGCGCGACCCGCTGGCGAAACGCGTCCGCTGTAACATGGTGGCGAAACACCTCAACACCATTGATCAGCAACACCGGAATGTCATGACGGTAACGCGACAGCAGGTCTGCGTCACTTTCAATATTCATTTCCTGCAAGTCGTACGAGTCCGCGCAATTTGCCTTTGCGATCTCGTCCTTCATCCGGTCACACAGGTGACAGCCGGGTTTGCTGTACAGAATTACGTGCGCCTTTTTCATCTGCGTCGTGAAATCCCGAAACGTTCGCCTTACCTCTTGCCAATCACGGCAAAATTCAGGTATAAAAGTCAACTGCCGCGCCAGTTTATTACTTTTTTCAGGCGCGGCGCACTTCTAGTGAACACATTTAGTTCGGTTTCGCAGAGACAGTTGTACGCCTCGGAGCACGGGATTCTGTAATTTTGGCAGCATCCCGACGCATTAGTGTAAGTAAGTTTCGTGTCCGTGACTTTCAGGGGAGGTCAACGGAGTGGATAGTAATCCAAACACTGAAACATCTTTAGCCACCACCGAGAAGCCAGCCGGGCCCCCAACGCCGCCGCCGGCACGAGGCGCGGCGACGCCCGTTCCGAAAGCGGCAGCTAAACCAGCGGTCGTTGTCGAGTCCGTCCCCGAGCCTCCAGTCAACAAGACACGACGGCGAATAGTCTGGTGGAGCGTTACCGGATTTCTGACGACGTGTTTCCTGATGTTCGTGCGGTTTTTCCTGCCGCGCTCGATCACTGAACCATCAAGCACATTCAAGATAGGTTTTCCGGGTGACTACGCGCTCGGCGTCGATACAAAGTGGCAACAGCAATATCGCATCTGGGTCGATAAGACATCCGATCGGTTGTTTGTTGTTTACGCGCGGTGTACGCATCTGGGGTGCACGCCGGACTGGAAAGCGAGCGAAAATAAATTCAAATGTCCTTGCCACGGCAGTGGTTACGACAGCGAAGCGATTAACTTCGAAGGCCCGGCGCCGCGGCCAATGGATCGTGCGCACGTCGAGCTGGATGCTGAAGGCCAGATCGTCGTCAACACGGCCAAGCTCTTTAAGTGGGAGAAGGGAGTGCCCGCGCCGGGCGAGTTCAACGACCCTGGGGCGTACATTCCGCTGTAAGACCCGCTGAAGCGGAGTGGCAGAAACCCGACCGTGAGGGAGGGTGCTGATTCAGATGGACGAGCCGAAAGATCAAAAAGAAACGAAACAACTAACTGGCGAAAAGAGTGACGTCGGCTTAGTGAGCCGCGCGAAAGAATCGGCCGTCGCGCTCAAGGATCGCGCGCTCGAAGAGGCCAAGGACTACAAAGATCCGCAGCAGACACAGGTCTGGAAATCGATCTTCCGTGTTTCGCACGAGCGTTCCGATCCGCGCAACCGTTCGCTGGCGATTCTCTCAAACGTATTTCTGCATTTGCATCCGGCGAAAATCAATCGCGACGCAGTGCGTTATCAGTACACCTGGGGGATGGGCGGCATCACGTTCTACCTATTCGTCGTGCTGACGTTCACGGGTGTGCTGCTGATGTTCTACTACCACCCAGCGAAGATTCAGGCGTTCCAGGACATTCTTTATCTCGAGCACGACGTGCCCTTCGGCCGGCTGCTGCGGAACATGCACCGGTGGGCCGCGCACTTGATGGTGATTACGACGTGGCTGCACATGTTTCGCGTGGTGTTGACCGGCTCGTACAAGAGACCGCGTGAGTTCAACTGGTGTGTCGGCGTGGTTCTGCTGGTGCTGACGCTACTGCTGTCGTTTACGGGCTATCTGCTGCCGGATGATCAACTGGGATTTTGGGCGGTGACGGTGGGCACAAACATGGCGCGCGCGACTCCGATGCTGGGAAACGAGGGTCCGCTGGGTCCGCAGCTCGGGCTCACGCCTTACAACGATGTGCGCTTCGGATTGTTAGGCGGATCGATCGTGGATGCGAATGCTTTGCTGCGGGCGTACATCTGGCACTGCATCGGCATTCCGCTCGTCGCGTCAATATTTATGGCGGTCCATTTCTGGCGCATTAGAAAGGACGGAGGTATATCCGGCCCTGCGCCAATGATGCTCGAGTCGGAAATGAAAGTGCCGAAGAAAAAATAGCGGTGTCAGAACCGGGAGCGGTAGCGACCGGATCATGAATTCAATCTTGAGTGTTCGACCCATCGCTACCGCTCCGGGTTCTGACACGAACTGCAATGGAAGAAACTCCAAAGACAAACTCGCGCCGCAACACGATCATCGGCTTAGCCGTGGTCGCGGTTTTGCTGGGCCTGTACATCGTTTTCATCGTCCAGGACTGGCATCAGCTTTGGAAAATTGTGTCCGCGCCGGACAACGTGCCGATTGTTGCGATGCTGTTCCTGGTGCCGTTCTTTACCTGGCTCGGCGTTAGGCAGGCGCGCGCAAACGATCAGCTCGTCGGGAGTTTAGAAGCCGATCCCAAACTCGCGAAGACTCATCACCGGAAGGCCGAGCCGTGGCGACCGGGCTGGGCGAAAGAGCTTCACGTTTGGCCTTATCTCGTACGGATTGAGTTTCTTGCGGCCGTCATCGTTACCGTTGTTCTGTATGTATGGTCCCTGACGCTTAATGCGCCGCTGGAAGAACCTTCGAATCCAAACCTCACCATGAATCCGTCGAAAGCGCCCTGGTACTTTCTCGGTTTGCAGGAGATGCTGGTCTATTTCGATCCATGGATCGCTGGCGTCGTAATGCCGACGCTCATCATGATCGGATTGATGGTGTTTCCGTACGTTGATTCGAATCCACTCGGCAACGGTTATTACACGTATCGTCAGAGACGTTTCGCGGTGAATATGTTTGGCTGGGGCTTTTTGATGTGGATCTTGCTGATCTTCATCGGCACATTCATACGAGGCCCAGGCTGGATTTGGTTCTGGCCGGGAGAAACCTGGGACCACAACACGGTCGTATTCGATCGCAACCGCGACGTGCACGAAATTGTCGGCCTGACAGTGGCGAACTTCCCGAATCATCCGCTCCTAATGAAATGGCTTGTCATTCCGGGTTTTGGCTTTTTACTTGTCGCAGCGTTTTTCCTGGTAGGCGCGCTGTTTTTCCATTGGCTGATGATGCGTGCTCCATTCAAACTTCGTTTTCTGAAGTCGTGGAGCGATTTCAAGAATTGGGCAACTGTATCAGGTGAATTCGAGAAGAAGCTGCTGGCGAACACCAGTCTGCTTCAGTATTGGACGTTCCAGTTCTTTGCAATCACCGTTCTTCTGGCAATGCCGGTAAAGCTGCTGTTACGACAGTTATTCACAATTAAGTACGTTTGGGTTACTCCCTTTTTCAATGTCTGAGTGATTGTCCGACAAACTTTAGTTTGTCGATGTCGAGTCTAATAAGTAACACGACAAACTGAAGTTTGTCGGACAGGACGAATCGTGGCGGAACCTAACGAGGCGAGTTCATTAATCAAAAAAGAGAGCGAACCTGAGCGCGATCCGATCGTCGCGCGGTCGACGAGCGCGATCATCCTCATCTGCACGCTACTGCTGATGGTTTCGGCCGTATGGGCGTTGTGGGACGAGGCCTACACCCAGCGACCGTGGCGAGGCGTACAACGCGAGTTCACCAAACGCTACGTTGCCTACCTCAAGAGCATTCGCAAAGACGCCGGCAAGTCCGAAAGCGAGGTAAAAGAGAGTCCCGAGTATCAGGAACTGGACGCGAAAGCCAAGGAAGCGGAAGAAAACACAAAAGCACAGCGCAAGGAAATTGACGCGCGAGTCGCGAAGATTCAAGCGAAGCTCGACGCGGTCACCGATCCTTTTCAAAACCAGCGCGGACGCATCGTTGTCATCACGTGGAAACTGGAGATTGCTCCGAGCAAGTTCTGGCACGACCGCTACAAGAAACAATTGGATTCGAAGAAGGTTGAGCAAGTCACCGTCGAATTGCCTGACGATTCGGGCAAGTTCGTGCGGCAGAAGATGAACTTTGCCCAGCTCGAGCAGACGTTCAATGACTTGCGCGATGAGAAGGCGAAGGTCCTCGGCGAAAAGGCTGACCTGCTGAAAGAGCCGACCGAACTCGCCAAGAAGCGCGACGAATACCTGAAGAATCACGTCAGCGTGCTGCCGCAGAAGAACATCGACGACTTGATTCGTAAGAATGAGGAGTCTTTCGATTACACAATTCTCGGTCACCAAATCAACGTCAACGAATTTGGCATCGTCGATCGCTGCGAGGTTTGTCATCTCGGCACGCGCGAGCCGCTGGTGATCAAAGCGTCAGACATGGCGCCCGGTGGTCCCGGCAAGAAGCCCGACGATTTAGCCAACGCCTTTGTGAGCCATCCGCGTAAAGAGCTGCTCCAAATTCACAATCCGGAAAAGTTCGGCTGCTCTGCCTGTCACGGCGGAAACGGGCGCGCAACGACCAGCGTCGAGAAGGGCCATGGTCGAAATCCGTTCTGGCTGCATCCGCTGTTTCACAAAGAGAACACCGAGGCCGGCTGCCAGATGTGTCACGCGAACGACCGCGTGACGCAAGGTGCGGACACTTTGAACCTCGCGAAGGACTTGTTCTATCAGCGCGGCTGCGTTGGCTGTCATCGCATGGAAGCATTCGATCGTGAGACAGATGCCTTGACCAATGCGCGACAGCAAATCACGCAACTCGAAGAGCAGATCGCCGGGAACGAACGTCAGTCCAGGGCGGATACCGACGCCAGTGCTAATGCCGGCGATGATGCAGAAGTGAAGGCGCTGCTGGCGCACGCCGAATCGTTGCGCGTACAGAACAGCCAGCTCGCCGCGCGCATCGACGAACTCAACTTGCAGACGCGTTATCTCCAACAGGATCAGAAAAAAGTCGGCCCGAATCTGAAAGACGTTCGGCTCAAGCTGCGCAAAGACTGGATTCCGCTGTGGCTGAAAGATCCGCAAGCGTTTCGGCGCGGCACAAAGATGCCGACGTTCTGGCGGTTTGAAGTTGATGGTGAAGAAGGCGCGGACGATTTGAAGGCGGTTGCCGCCTACCTGTGGCAGAACGGCTTCGACGGCAAAGTTCCGGCGCAACAGCAGGGCGACAA
>DASYTZ010000307.1:0-3499 GCA_036001745.1 Pyrinomonadaceae bacterium | reverse complement strand
TTTCGTATAGTCGATGGACTTGCCGAAGATCGATTTTCGATATCTGAAAGAGGCCTTCAAAGAGCCTCTCAACTTTTGGGGCATGGCTGGGTTCGCCGTTGCCGCGGCATTCTTCTGGGATGTGACGCCGCTGCTGCTCGGTCTCGGCGCCGAAGGTGTCTATCTCGCGGCGGTGCCCGCTAGTCCTTTCTACCGCCGCTATATCCAGCGACGCGAGAAACAGCGGCAGCTTAAGCTTCGAGAGGCGCAGCGCGAACAGATCATCAAAGCATTCGATCCGCGCGAGCGCGAGGCCGTCGAATACCTCCGCTGGATGAAGAACCAGATCTATTCCAACTACAAAAAATTCACTACCAGCAAGGAAATCCCCGTGAATCTCCAGACGCTCGATCAGCGTTGGGAAGACTTCGTCGATCTGCTGGATGTCTATCGCCGTCGCAAGCACCACCTGCGATCGATTAATCGGCAAGCCGTGCAGAACCAACTGAAGCAGGCGGAACACGCGATCCAAACCGCCACCGACGATCGTCAAAAGCGCATTCAGCAAGCCAACGCGGAAATCCTGAAGCGTCGTGTCGCCGCGTTCAACGATCTCGAAAGATCAGTTCGCCTGGTCGAAGGTCAATTGCAGTCAATTGAAAATTTCTTCGGGCTGGTCAACGATCAGGTAGTCACGCTGCCAACGCCTGAGCGCGTGTCCTCACTGCACTTCGAAGAACTCAGCGATTCGATTGCCATGACTCGGCAGATGCTGGAAGAAACAGCGGACACCTTTGGCATGCTCGACAATCAAAACCGCGAACTGGATTTACTTCTGTCCAGCGGCTCGCGTCAGTAGCCCGACTGTTATGGAGGGCGCGGTCCATTCGCCGGTTGCGTGATGCCCTGCAATCGCCTGATTTGCCGCCACTTAACCCTCAAGTAATGCCTCAGAAAACCCACTCTATCGTGTTGAAAAAAAAAGTCACCACAACATATTGACATCCGTAAATCTCAGGAGTATAGTGCGTCCTGCTTTGGTTGTGACGGCTGGCGGCGGCGGCAGAAGGGTTCCAAACTCGACTCCGCAAAGGTAGTAGTAACTCGCAAAACCGACCGTAGTACCTGCGTAAAATCGAATCTTTTTTGGCACGGCGATCATGGATCGTCGATGGCGTTTTATTCCCCGAACTTGCGCTCGCGTGCGGTTCCCCGCGCGGGAAAGGTAAAATAGATGAACCCCGCAACTGGTGCGAAGATGACGAAGGCATCCCAAGACGAAATCCTCCAATCAATCGTTTCCTTCGGGCGCGAAATCACACCGCTGGGTCTGAATGCCCGGCGCGTGATAGCAAAGCGTTACTCGCTGAAAGACGCCAAGGCAAATCCGATTGAAGAGTGGAGCGACATCGTCGCCCGCGTCGTCGCGCACGTTTCAGTTGCGGAAACCGACCCCGTGCAGCGTGATGAGTTTTTCAACGCGATGACCGACATCATGTCGGCGCGCGAGTTCATTCCCAACACCCCGTGCCTCGTCAACTCCGGCAAGCCGAACGGGCAACTCGCGGCCTGCTTCGTGCTCGATGTGCCGGACTCGATCGCCGGCATCATGAAGACAGCCACCGACGCGGCGATCATTCATCAGACCGGTGGCGGCACTGGTTTCACTTTCGAAAAGCTTCGTCCGAGTGGCTCGATGGTCCGCTCGACTCATGGCGTGGCCAGCGGCCCGGTGTCGTTCATGAATATCTTCAACACGACGACCGACACGGTGAAGCAGGGCGGCGTCCGGCGTGGCGCGAACATGGGCATGATGCGCGTCACGCATCCGGACATTCTTCGCTTCATTCACGCGAAGAACGACCAGCACTCGCTGACGAACTTCAATATTTCAGTGAACGTTACCGACAAATTCCTCGAAGCCGTCGATCATAGCGAATGGTATCAACTCGATTTCAACGGCGAGCCCTGGAACGAACCCGTTTTCGATCCCGTCACGGGCCGTAATTACGTCGTCTATCGCCGGCCTGACGGCTCGACCGTGACGTTCCGCGACAAAGAATCCTTCGACACTGCCGATCTTTCCGATGCTTTGATCGAAGAGCCGCCGGCGCCGGGATTCGTCTACGCGCCGGACATTTGGAACCGTATTATCGCCAGCGCTCACAAGTACGCTGAACCCGGCATAGCTTTCATCGACGAAGTCAATCGCCACAACCACATGATGGAATCGATGGGGCCGATTATGGCGAGCAATCCCTGCGGCGAACAGTTCCTGCACTTCGCGAACTCGTGCAACCTCGGCTCGATTGACGTGAACAAGTTTTATGATCGAGAAAACCGCGTTGATTGGGGCCGACTCGCCGAAGTCACGCATTGGACGACGCGTTTTCTCGACAACGTGATCGACACCTGCGCCTGGCCGTTGACGGAAATTAACGATGTGGTGAAGCGCACGCGCCCTGTTGGCTTGGGGATCATGGGCTTTGCCGACCTGTGTCTGAATCTGAAGATCACTTATGGCTCGCCGGCCTCAATCGATTTGATGGATGAGGTAATGGGCTTTGTTCGTCGCGAAGCCTGGACCGAATCCCTGCGTCTCGGCGCCGAACGCGGCGTCTTTCCTGAACTCGAACCGAATCGCGAATCCTACGCCGACTTTCTCTACAACGAAATCGGCATCTCACGTGAAGTTCCGCTCACCCCGCGTAACTATGAAGTAACGACGATCGCTCCTACGGGCACTATTTCCCTGGTGGCAGAAACGTCGTCGGGAGTTGAACCCAACTTCTCATGGGCGTACGTGCGAAAGGACACTCTCGGCACGCGCACGTACGTTCACACCCTCGCCGCCCAGGCTTTGGGTGTGGATGTAGATCAGACTGATCCGGATTCGATCGATGCCGCCGCAAGCTATGTCGTCGAGCATGAGCACGAGCTGCCCGGTTATTTCATTTCAGCAATGTCGATCAGCGCAGAACAGCACGTGCACGTGCTCGCCGCCGCGCAACGCAACGTCGACAACAGCGTCTCGAAGACCTGCAATGGCGCAGTGAATGACACGATCGAATCAGTCGATCATCTCTATCGATTAGCAAGACAGCTTGGTTGCAAAGCCGTGAGTTATTACCGCGACGGCTCGCGTGAGAATCAGGTACTGACTTCGATGAAGACAGAAACCAAGACTGAAACGCCGACAGTCGTGACGACTACTACGATCATCGAACCAGTTACCGAGCCGCCGCTCGAAATTTCAGAAGGCCGGACTGAGTCTGAGAATGAAGCTGCCGCGCGACGCTTAGCAGAAGCAGAAGCCGCGGCGCGCAAGCAGGGGGCGGTTCGGCTCGAGCGGCCGCGCGAACTTCGCGGCGCCACCTGGCGCATTCCGTTTGATGGCCAGAACCTTTACGTTACTGTCAATCACGACGATGAGATGATTCAGGAAGTCTTTGCCACCGGCCCCATCAGCGGCGGTGTCGGCATGCTGGCTTCAAAGATGCTGCGCGGCGGATTCGATGCC
>DASYTZ010000306.1:0-3527 GCA_036001745.1 Pyrinomonadaceae bacterium | reverse complement strand
TGAAGAAGGCCCTGGCAACATTGGACGTTGTCGTCACCGCAGTCGAGCTCGGACACGGCAAACGCCGCAGCGTGCTTTCCGACTACACATTCGCAGTCCGTCGCGCAGAAGATGACTCGGAGCTGCTGAACATCGGCAAAGCCTATTCCGGTTTGACCGACGCCGAAATCGCCGAGATGACTGAATGGTTTCGCGCGCACACGCTTCAGGAATATGCGCATGGCCGCGTGCGGCTGGTCGAACCGACGGTTGTCATCGAAGTAACTTTCGACCGCGTTCAGCCATCAAATCGGCACAAGAGCGGTTACGCTTTGCGCTTTCCGCGCATCGTAAGACTCCGTCCCGATAAGACGGCCGACGAAATTGATACGCTTGAAACGGTGAGCAAGCTTGCCGGCGCAGCCACAACAAGTCGGGGTTGACAACGTGCCCCGCAGTTAGAAAGATGCACTTTATGAATCGTAAATCCCTTTTTGTTTTCTTGCTTGCGCTGGTGATGACCTTCAGTGCCGTAGCGCAGAAACGACGCCCTCGCTCCGCCGCACGAACGACCTCGAACACCTCGAAACAGGCTGCACCAACTAAACCAGGCGAAGCGGCTGCCCAGCCTGCGCCTACACCCGCGCCCGCGCCAACGTCTGATTCACCAACGCTCGCCATCGTCAATGACGTCAGCTTTACCGCAAGCGACATTGAACCGGCTGTCTCCGAAATTATTTTGAACGATCCCGATCTCTATCTGCATGATTTCTATCAGGATCGCGAGAAAGCAATTCGCGAAGCCCGCCAGCGCGCCGTGGACGCGCGCATCAGCTCGATGCTGATCACGGCGGAAGCAAAAAAACGCAACATGACCACAGACGCGTTTCTCGACGCGGAAGTCAACGGCAGGGTCGCGGCGCCTACTGATGTCGAAGTGCGCAACGTGTTTGACTCGAATCGCGCCCAGCTCGGCGATGACTACGATCGCGCGCGTCCTACGATCATCAACTACTTGCGGAACGAGCGGGCTGAGAAGGCGCGCAATGAATTGGTGAATCGTTTGAAGATGACGAACACCGTCATGAAAGGCGCCGACGTTAACGCTCCGAACCTCGCGCCTGGAACAGTGATCGGGTCCGTGAATGGACAGCCGCTGCGCGTGGAAACGATTAATGAACGGATGAAGGCCTATGTCTACAAAATGGAGCGCCGGATTTACGAGGCGCAACGAGACGCGCTCGATCGCCGAATCAACAACACGCTCATCACGGCCGAGGCAAACAAAAAGAATGTTGGCTCGGAGCAAATTTTCCGCGCTGAAGTAACCGACAAAGTGAAGCCGCCGACCGACGCCGAGATCTTAAAGTTTTACGAGGAGAACAAGTCGCGCATAAATGGCGACTTGGCGTCGAGTCGTTCGCAAATCGCTGAGTACCTCGCGCAGCAGCAACAGCAGAAACTTGAACAGGATTTGGCCACACGTTTGCGCGCCGGCGCGAAAGTCCAGGATTTTCTCAAAGAACCGACGCCGCCGGTATTCAATGTGGCGGTGGGCAAAGGATACGGGCGCGGAGACATCAATTCCACAGTGAAGATAGTTGAGTTCACGGATTTCCAATGCTCGGCGTGCGGGGGGATGTATCCGGTGATTGAAGACGTGCTGAAGTCCTATGGCAATCGCGTGTACTTTGAGATGCGCAACTTTCCGCTGATTTCCGTTCATGAAAATGCTTTCGCTGCCGCTGAGGCCGCCGCCGCGGCCAACGCGCAAGGCAAACTCTGGCCATACATTGATTTTCTTTTCAAAAACCAGACCGCCCTCGACGCTGACTCTTTGAAAAAATACGCGACCCAGGTCGGCCTGGATCGCAAACTGTTTGACGCGGATTTCGAGAGCGGCAAATTCGACGCCGACATTCGTCGCGACATCGAAGAGGGCGAGATCTATGGAATCGAAGGCACGCCGACAATTTTCATCAACGGCGTGATGCTGACGACGTTGAGTGCCGACGGCTTGCGTGAGGCAATTGAAAAGGCGTTAGCCCGCGCCGGAAAGACTTAGTCTAAGGTCAGCTGTCTCTGCAACTAAAGACTAGCTCGCAAATTTTTCGTAGGCATCCGCGCCGGCGCGAATGATCTCCTGCAAAGCTTCGGTAGCTCGTCGCGCGTGCGCGCGCTGGTCCTCAGCCCCATTCTGGTCGATCACAAACAGCGGATGGTAAACAACTTCGACGCGGGCGGGGCGCGGGAATCGCCGTCCCGGCGGCCACACTCGATGACCGCCGCGAATGGTTACGGGCAGGATTGGGACACCGGCTTCAATCGCCATCCGCACGGCGCCCGGTTTAAATTTGCGCATTGACCCATCTGCATTTCCGCGGCCGCCTTCGGGGAAAATCACGACGGCGCCACCTTCTTTCACCCACTGCAAGGATCGGCGAATGGGCGCCGGATCGCTGCCCTCCAGTTGCAAGGGCCAGGCGCCGAGCAAACGTAAACAGTAACCGACGATGGGCCAGCTGAAAGCCTCGTCCCAGGCGAGGTAGCGCACGGGCCGTTTGACCGGACAAGAAATCCAAAACGGATCGATGTAGGTCTGATGATTCGACGCGATTATCACGCCGCCGCTCCGCGGAATGTTTTCACTATTTATCCACCGCACGCGCCAAAACACACGACAGATGACCCAAACAATCGGCCGGCAGATTTCCAAAACCCATTGCGGGAGCATGCGGGGATACGCGCGCGATCCGTTGCCGCTGTGCGAGCGTTCGAGAGTTGTCGTGTTTTGGCTCAAGACTGTAGGTTCGTTTCAGATAAAGTTCATTCAATTTGGGCGGAGATCATTATCACTACCCAAACAATATTCGTCTCGCCAGGATTCAGGCAATTCCAGCGGATCGACTCGGTCGTCATTCCAGCTTTGACACTTTATGCAATCAAAGCCACGGTACCCAATGGCTTCCGACTTCGTCAAACCGATTAGGTTTCGCGTCGCGCAATCGGAAAACGAACAATACCGCTCGATTTGGACAAGCAAAACCTCTCGTGGAAATTCGAATTCTACTTTTCGCTTAATCGCCACGGCGAAATCACAGCGGCCATTCGCTTCCGATAAATTCCAAATGCAGTCGCCTGATTCCATCAGAGGGCACTCGTCGCTGACGTACGACCGCCAGCACGGACGCGTGATACCTGTCGCTGGTCATCTTTACGAATGTGCCGGGCTCAACATCCATTGCGGTAAATACTGCCGCGCCTTTGCTGCTAATGTTCTCAGTGACAGTTTGCTCACTCTTCACCAGCTTATCGCCTTCGAATATTTCGATGACCACATCGATCGGAATCATTTGCCGGCTTTCCTTGCGCTTGTCGTCGGTTCGTACTTCGGTTAGCTGCTCGACGGAATCTTCACGCGCCGACCACAGTTGGCTTTCCAGCTTCGTTTGCGCAATCTCGTAACGCCTTGTCGGATTTTGTTCGTAACTGCGTGGTGGACGTTTGCCGATAAAAGCCACGCCGACCTCGACCAAACTGTCTTTCGC
>DASYTZ010000305.1:0-2001 GCA_036001745.1 Pyrinomonadaceae bacterium | reverse complement strand
CGACTTTCGAGCGCAGCTCGAATACTTCGCGCGGCGTCAGATCATGTTCGTCACGCTCCAGTTTCAGACTACCGGCAATCAAATCGGCGTAGCGCTGGCGCTGGCGAATTTCCGGATCGTGTATGCCATGCATCTTGTCAGGCATCGGCAGCAGAGCTTTGGCGAGAAACTGCAGTTTCTCGACGTGCACGGAAAGTTCACCGGTTTTCGTGATGAACAGGTAACCTTCGACGCCAATGAAATCGCCGTGATCAAGCAAGCCGAAAAGCTCCCAGCCATCGACGTCGCCACCCTCGGCGTCGTTGCGCAGGCCCACGATATCCTGGCGGCGAACGTAAATCTGCAAACGCGAGACACCGTCGGACAAATGCACGAAGGCGGCTTTGCCCATCACCCGCGGCGGCGCCGCGATGCGTCCGGCGAGGCGCACGCGGATCTGGTTGAGCTCGGCATTGGCAACTTCCAGGACATCTGCGGACGGTTTTTGTCCTTCCAAAATTTTGGGTTCGAATCGTTTGAAGCTGGCTAGAATCGACGTGATCGTATCTTCGCCGGCAGTCGTATCAGTGACGTTGCTGCGTTCGAATTTATTCGGGTAAACATTGCCGACCAACTGGCGCAGCGCTGCAAGATGCTCGCGGCGCGCGATCGTCTGATCGTTTTCTTCGATGAAGGGGACCGTCATAACAATCCGTGAATAGTAAATCGTAAATCGTGAATAGACCAGCAGGTTTTTGCCGTTTTGGTGTCGCGCCCGTACAATTTGGGTTTGACTCTGATGCGAAAAAAGATTCTGTCGCGCGACGAACTGCTCACCGAGCGAGCGCGTTTGCGCGACGACCACAAGACGCTTGTGTTCACCAACGGCGTCTTCGACATCCTGCACGTGGGCCACGTGCGTTATCTGGAACAGGCGCGCGCGCTTGGCGACCTGTTGGTCGTAGCAGTCAACAGCGACGCGTCGGTCCATGAATTGAAAGGTACGGGGCGGCCTTTGCTGAAACAGAACGAGCGGGCTGAGATTCTGGCCGCGCTGCAAGCGGTGGATTACGTGACGATTTTTGACGACTTGTCGCCGCGTTCACTGATTGCTGAGTTGTTACCGGATGTCCTGGTCAAGGGTGGCGATTATTCGCTCGACGAAATTCACGGTCGCGAAGAGGTTGAAGCCGCAGGTGGTCGCGTCGTAAGTCTGCCATTTGTTGAAGGAATCTCATCGAGCAAGATTATAGATCAGTTGGAAAATAAGCCTGGGCAGGTTTAACCAACCGCAGAGGCCGCAAAGGTTTCCGCAGAGAACGCCGAGGAAGACTTTCCTCTGCTCCTTCGGCGCGTTCCTCCGTGTCCTCTGCGGTCAAGGTGCCCTACATGAGTGCAATCACTGAAACAACTTCTGTCCTGCAAACCGCCCTGAACCGCGTCATCGAAAGCGCGGAATGCCGGTTCGTGATTGATGAAATCAAACGCGGCGCGCGCGTAATCTCGATCAGTGGACTGGTAGCGGCCCCGGCTCGCGCGCTGGTGCTGGCCGCGCTGCAGCGTGAAACCAAAAAACAATTCGCGATCGTGGTTCCGGCTCAGCGTGATTTGGAATCGTGGGAACGCGATATCAGTTTCTGGTATTGCGCCCTGCGCAGAGTTTCGGAATGCGCCGAAACAATCGCCGTTTTACCGTCTTCTGAAAGTGATCCCTACGCCGGCGGCTCGCCGCACCCGGAAACTCTCGAACGGCGGGCGCTGGCATTGTGGCGGCTGGCGCGACACCAACCCGACTTTGTCCTGCTGACGTCGCGCGCGATGGCCCGGCGCACAATCCCGCCGGCAGAAATTTTGAAAGCCGGCGCCATTCCTCGTCGCGATGAAGATCACTCGCCGGAACAGTTGACCGGAAATCTGATCGCCTGTGGCTACGTGCGTGAAGACCCGGTCGGCGCCGTGGGCGAGTTTTCGATTCGCGGGGGAATTCTGGATGTGTGGCCTCCGGGGCACCGCGCGCCCGCG
>DASYTZ010000304.1:0-5856 GCA_036001745.1 Pyrinomonadaceae bacterium | reverse complement strand
GCGTCACAAAAACCGGCCGCGGATTGCCCGCGCCAAATGGCTCAAGCAAACGCAAATCCTGCGAGAGTTGAAAGCTCAAATCAGGCGCGGCGACTTCCGCATCAATCGATATCGCCGGCGTCAAGTCATCTTCAGTCAAACACGCGGCCGCATGTTCGTTCAAGCGCCGCCGGAATTCCGGCACACATTCGCGACGAATTGAAAGTCCCGCGGCGTGCGAGTGCCCACCAAATTTGTCGAGCAGATCGCGACACGCCGTCAGCCCATTGAACAGATGATAGGCTTCGATACTGCGCGCCGAGCCGTGGCCGATATCGCCTTCGAACGAGATCACAACACAGGGACGATTCAGCCGCTCGGCAATCTTAGACGCGGCCAGGCCGATCACACCGCGATGCCACCCGTCGCCGGCAATCACCGCCGCATGCGTCTGCTTTGCCTGATCGGCGCCCGTTTCAAATTCCTTAATCGCGCGGTTAAAAATCTCGCGTTGCATTTCCATCCGCTCGCGATTGCGTGTGTCGAGATGCTCAGCCAGGCGCCGCGCTTCCTCACTGTCCTTCGCATTGAACAATTCGACGACGGCGCTCGCCGCATCCATGCGGCCGGCGGCATTGATTCGCGGGCCAATGCGAAACCCGAGATCGTACGCGCTCATTTCAGCGCCGTCACCACAGCCGGCGATGTCGATCAACGCTCGCAAACCGTAATTCACTGCGCGCGGCAAATCAGACAAACCAAGCGCGACGATGGCACGGTTTTCTCCAACAAGCTTTGCCACGTCGGCCACGGTGCCGATCGCCACCATCTTCAGAAATCCGGGAACGACTGGTTCGCGGCCACGCGCGCGAAACAGCGCGTGCACCAGTTTGAACGCGACGCCGACGCCGGCGAGGTTCTTGTCGGGATAATTGCAACCGTGCTGATTCGGATTGAGGACAGCGAACGCCGGCGGTGCGCCCTCGTCTTCGTCAGGCAAGTGGTGGTCGGTGATGATGACATCGAGCCCACTCTCACGCGCCCACACAAGCGGCTCATGCGCGCGAATGCCGCAATCGACGCTGACGACAAGTTTGTAGCCTTCGCTTGCAGCCTTCTCCAGCGCCTCTTGTCGAATGCCGTACCCTTCGGTAAATCGATGCGGCACGTGGTATCCCGCGGTCGCTCCCAACATCCGCAGCGCGCGCAAAAGCACCGCTGTCCCCGTCGTGCCATCAACGTCATAGTCGCCATAAATCAGAATCGGCTGCTGATGGTCGATGGCGTAAAGAAGGCGCTCGACAGCTTCGGTCATTCCCTTCATCAGAACAGGATCGTGCAGATGTTGAAGCGATGGGTTGAGAAAAGTCTCCGCAGCTTTTGGGTCGCGGTAACCGCGAGTGGTCAACATGCCGGCGACGATCGGCGAGACTCCCAGCGCCTTAGCCAGTTCGTCCGCACCGGCGTGATCAACCTGGCGGACTATCCATTTCCTGGGCCGTTTTTGAAAGGCAGGCGCGGGGGTCATGACAGCGGGAGTTTACTACATGTAACCCAAGCCAGATGCATCGCAAGCTGGCAGCTTGCGTTGTCATAGCGCGCTCAACTTGCCCATGAACAGCGCAATCAGGATCGCGCCACCGACGAACAAGCGATATCCGATGAAAATTCCGGTCGAGTGCGTACGCAAGTAACGCAGCAGAAACCAAATCGAAATGTAACCGATGATGCCGCTCACGACTGTGCCAACCGCGAGATTGACTAAACTGCCTTGCGGCAACTTGTGAAGGGCTTCGACCAATTCCAAAAGGCCGCTCGCCGCAATAGCGGGAATCGAAAGCAGGAACGAAAACCGCGCCGCCGTCTCGCGCGTCTGGCCGGCGAACAATCCCGCCATGATCGTCGAACCTGAGCGACTTGATCCGGGAATCAGCGCCAGGCACTGCGCGAAACCAACAGCGAGCGCATCGACAACGCCAAGTTCCTGAATTCGTTTTCGCTTCTTGCCAACCAATTCAGCGACCGTCAGAAAGACTGCAACGACGACCATCATCGTGGCGATCACCAGGAGGTTTTTCGTAAACGCGCCTTCGATTTGTTTCTTAAACAGAAGTCCAACAACGACCACCGGAATTGTGCCGATGATGATCAGCCATCCGAGCCAGGCTTCGGGCGACAGTCGCGCGTGTTCGTTTTCGCGATTGAATTGATCTCGGCGTCCGTCTTTCAGGATTACCAGGTGGTCGTGAATGAACGCGCGCGTGATGTTCCAGATATCGCGAGCGAAATAGATCACCACCGCCAACAGTGTGCCGAGTTGAATTACCGCGATCGAGGCGGTCGCCTGCTCCGGTGTCAGCCGCAAATTCATCGCGCGAATCGCCAGCACCAGATGCGCCGTCGAGCTGATGGGAATGAATTCAGTTAGACCCTGGACAATGCCGAGCAGGATAGCCTGAAGAAGAGACATTTGCGATTTTTGACTCTAGATTTTGCGATGCTTGATTTGAACAGCCAGACCTTCAGAGCGAGCGCGCAGTATCGCCTGAGCAACTGCAAATCGCAAATCAAAAATGAAGAATGCGGTTTTATTCGCGGAAGGAATTGCGGCTGGCGATCCAATCGTACATCGCGTTCGGCATGAACATCCCTGCCCGGACGATGGTCGCTAGCTGCCAGGGGAACGCATAAGACTTTTTGCGCCGCTCAATCGCCTTCACAATCTTCTTCACGGCCGGCTCGAGTTCCTGAAGCCAGGGCAACTTCGCCTGACGGCCCGCGGTGAGCGGCGTCTTGATGAATCCGGGATGAACAATCGTCACGTCGATGCCGCGTGGTTTCAGATCGAGACGCAGGCTCTCGAACATTGCTGAGACGGCGGCTTTGCTGGCGCAATAGGCGGCGGATTTTGGTAAACCGCGATAGGCGGCCAAACTGGATATCACGACGAGATGCCCGCTGCCGTGGTTGACCATCTCAGGCACAACCGCCGCGACGCTGTTCGCCACACCAATCACGTTGACGTTGATTACGTTCGCGACTTTCGCGGCGTCCAACTCCGCGGCATCGTTCGTCGCCCCGATACCAGCATTCGCAATCAAAACATCGATACGACCGAACTCTGCTCGCAAACGATCGGCGGCGGCGCGCATTGACTGCGCGTCCTGAACGTCTGCCGGAAGCGCAACGACGCGGACGGCCTGACTGTCGCCGCCGTTCGCATTGGTCTCCGCGCGAATCTCTTCAACGATTTCATCCAGAACCTCTTTGCGTCGTGCGACGAGACCGAGATTCGCGCCGCGCCGCGCTAACTCAAGCGCTAGCCCGCGCCCGATGCCGGATGATGCGCCGGTGATGAGGACAACCTGATTCGCCCAATTCATATTCAAGTTTCAAGTTCCGAGTTTCAAGTCTCAAGTTGCTGCTTTCTTGAATTTGGTTCCTTTGATTCCGGATTTTCTGAGGTAAGTCATCAGGCCTCCTATCATTCGCCCGATCTCTGTCGCGTCCTGTACAAGCCGATCACAGACCGCCTTCGCCAGATAGTCCTGATCTAGTGCAACGTAGAGTTGAGATCTAACCTCACCAGCGGATCCTTTGGCTGTCGAGAGAAATTGATTGAACTCGCCAGTTCCGCTGCGTTCGAATCCTTCGGCGATATTGGACATGATCGAGACGGCTGCTCGTCGTATTTGATTTCTAAGATCATAGTCTCTTCCAAAAGCACCACTCGATGTCACTTTGTATAGCTCTTTCGTCAGTTGTCTCGCCTTTTGCCACGCACTTATTTCTTCGAAGGTTGTGAAAGTAGCCATCGCTCACCTCAATTGAGAAGAATGATAAAGCCTGGTTGGTGAGCTTGAACTTGAAACTTGAAACTTGAAACTTGAAACTATACCTGCTGGATGACTGGAACGATGACGGGCTTGGCTCCCGTCTCTTTCTGAATGAACCGCTTCAACTCGACCCGCACGTGCTCCTTCAACAGGGACTCATCTTCGAATGTTTGTCGCGACGCGCCGGCAACCGCAGCCGAAACGACCCGTTGCGCGCCCTTCATCATCCCATTCGCTG
The DNA here is from genome assembly GCA_036001745.1 of Pyrinomonadaceae bacterium. Lineage (GTDB taxonomy): Bacteria > Acidobacteriota > Blastocatellia > Pyrinomonadales > Pyrinomonadaceae > UBA11740. Next base: position 1,803 of record DASYTZ010000304.1, on the reverse strand, counting down.
ACTCGAAGCCCCGCACTCCTTGCGCGACGATCTGGGGTGGCGCTTGCAACTCGCCGGTCCGGCGATCGATTGTCAGTACCAGCGTAATCATCCCTTCGTAAGCCAACTTCTTTCGCTCGCGCACCGTCTCGTATTCAATCTCTTCAAAGCCCGATTCATCGATGAACGTGCGTTTGATGTCGCGTTTGTCAACGATTGCCGCGCGCTCGCCGTCAAGTTCCAGCACGTCGCCGTTTTCGATCAGCACGATGTTTTCTTCCGCGTAGCCGAGGTGGTTTTTCACGAACTCTTTGTGCCGAAACAGCATGCGGTACTCGCCGTGAATCGGCACAACGAACTTTGGCCGCACGGCTTCAGTCATGATGCGAATGTCTTCCTGCGAAGCATGACCGCTCACGTGAATCAGCCGACGCTTCTCTTCGATGATGTTCGCGCCGCGCTTATAGATGTGGCCGATCAATTTCGAGATCGCGCGTTCGTTTCCGGGAATGATGCGTGCTGACAGCACGACGGTATCGCCTTCTTCGATCGTGAGGCCCTTGTAGATCTGCGTCGCCATCTGATAGAGCGCGGCGCGCGGTTCAGCCTGCGATCCGGTAACCAGGAAAACTATTTCGCTGTCGGCCAAAAGCTTCGTTTCGTTGATGCCAACGAGCATTCCATCATGAATATCCAAGTAGCCCAGCCGTTCAGCGATGTCGACGTTCTTCTGCATCGAGCGGCCAAGCACACACACTTTTCGACCGAATTGCTGCGCCACATCGAAAACGATCTGCAGACGGTGAATTGAGGAAGCAAACGCGGCGACGATGATGCGCCCTTGCGCTTCCGCGAAAATCTCTTCAAAGGCCGGGATTACGGCACGTTCCGAAGGCGTGCGGCCAGGAACAGTCGCATTCGTCGAATCGGAAAGCAACGCCAGCACGCCTTCCTGGCCGTACCTGCGAAGCGTTCTTAGATCTATCGGCTCGCCGATGACCGGCGTCTCGTCCACTTTGTAATCGCCCGTGTGAATGATCGTGCCGACCGGGGTCTTGATCGCGAGATGAAAACAATCAACCAGGCTGTGCGATGCGCGAATGAATTCGATGGTGAACGATCCAATCGTCACCACGTCGCGCGGCTCGACGCGATGCAGCAACACATCGCCAAGGATTCCGTGCTCATCAAGCTTGCTTTCCGCCAGCCCCAACGTGAAGTGCGACGCGTAAACCGGAACGTTGATCTTCTTCAGCACGTAAGGCAGCGCGCCGAGATGATCTTCGTGACCGTGCGTCAGAATGATCGCAGTGATCTCGTTGCGATACTCTTCGAGGATTTCAAAATCGGGAATGCAAACATCGACGCCATAAACGCTCTCTTCGGGAAAGCCCATGCCTGCGTCGAGCACGAGCATCTCGTCGCCGTAACGCATCAGCGTACAGTTCATCCCGAACTCGCCGATGCCGCCGAGGGGAATAATTTCGAGGACGTTAGACACTTGTGATGGTTAGCTCGACTCTCTGGACGGGGCGAAGTGAGTATAGCATGATGTGATTGCGCAACGGCCGCCTTGAGAACCATGAAATCACGTGTGGCTTCAATTCTCTTCTTAATCGCTTGTGCGATCAGTACGTTGGGGCAATCTCCCGAATTCAACGAGCCATGGAAAAATCCCAATGTTGCACTCGCCATCGACCCGTTCGAAGGCAACGCGATCGATTGGGAGAAGCTCGCGACGGACAAGCGCGTGGTGGCCATCATTCATCGCGCGACGATCGGCGATCGAGTCGATAAGAAGTATGCAGAACGAAAGATTGAAGC
>DASYTZ010000303.1:0-3355 GCA_036001745.1 Pyrinomonadaceae bacterium | reverse complement strand
ACGTTTGAAGGCGAGCTACCCAGCGTGCTCGGCTCGATCAATGCACTGCTGCGAAATCAATACAGCCTCGGCTTTAATCCGGGCGAGGTGCGCGACGGAAAAACTCACAAGATTCTGGTCAAGGTTGACGTCGATGGCGATGGTGTAACTGACGAAAAGGCCTATACAGTTAAGTCTCGCGAAGTTTACGTCGCGCCGAAACCGGATGCTGGTAAACAGTGAGCGGTGAGCAGTGAGCGGTGAGCAGTAAGCAGTAAACAATCCGCAGCGACGATTGCACTAAAAGTTAATAAGACGATCCGATGCATGACAGGGCTCCTCTGGCATGATCTGGTCGAAAGCACGGTGCTTGCATGCTAAAGCGAGCGGCAAGTCAACCATTATCGAAGCACACTGAAACCGTAGAACTGCTTGCTCTCCCGCATTTGCAGCGTGTAAAGTAACCCTGTCTTTCCCGTAAAATCTCCCTGCTTTGCCAAGCTCGTTCGGAGGTCAGAACTGATGTCGAGTGAAGTGATCACGCCGGGTGAAGCCGCCGCCGCACAGGAGTTTCCAGATCGAATCGGATTCAAGCCCGACAATCCGTTCTTAACTGCATTCCGTCCGTACATTCCGGCAGGCATGACCTTGCGCGAGCTCACTCTGTTGCCGCTGATTGTCGGAACAGTACTCGGGATTATCTTTGGGGCTTCCTCGCTGTACCTCGTGCTCAAAGTCGGCTTGACCGTGAGCGCGTCGATTCCGGTCGCCGTGATCTCGATCACCCTGTTCCGGCTGCTTTCAAAAGTCGGTGTGCGCGACGCAAATATTCTTGAACACAATATTGTCCAGACCGCCGGTTCGGCCGGAGAATCGATTGCCTTCGGCTTGGGCGTGACGATGCCGGCCATCATGATTCTGGGCTTCGACCTCGAGATTACGCGCGTGATGCTGGTGGCGGTGCTCGGTGGACTGTTGGGAATCCTCATGATGATTCCCCTGCGACGCGCACTGATCGTTGCGCAGCACGGATACCTGAAATATCCGGAGGGCACGGCCTGCGCTGAAGTCCTGAAAGCCGGCGCGTCAGAGGAATCGCGTGCAGCCGCACATGCAGGCGGAACCGTGGTTGATGAAGCCGAGCAAATCGGCGCCAAGACAATTTTTACCGGCTTCGGCATCGGCTTTATCTATGCCACGTTTTGGAAGGCGTTTAGCGGCTGGAAAGAAGCTCCCGAGAAGGTTTTTGGGCCGCCGTTTGCCGGGGCGTCGGCATCCGTGGAAGTGAATCCAGCGCTGCTCGGCGTCGGTTACATCATTGGCCCGCGCATCGCTTCGATCATGTGCGCCGGCGGTGTTTTGGCATATTTGGTCCTGATTCCGGCGATCAAGTTTTTCGGGAGTTCGCTCCCTGCTGTTTTGCCTCCAGGCGATGACCTGATTAGCAAGATGGCGCCGGACGACGTGCGTAATGCTTATGTTCTTTACATCGGCGCTGGGGCAGTTGCGGCTGGGGGAATCATCAGCCTCGGCCGATCCCTGCCGGTCATTTGGCATGGCCTGAAAGAAGGCTTGCGCGATCTGCGGCGCAGTCAGAAGACGGATATCGCGACCGCCATACGCACCGATCGCGACATGTCGATGAAATTTGTGCTGGCGGGCATCATTGCGCTGCTCGCCTTAATTATGATCTTCCCGCAGTTAAATCTGCGTTGGAACATCATCGGTGCGCTCCTGATCGTCGCCTTCGGTTTTCTGTTCGTTACGGTTTCATCCAGGCTGACCGGCGAAATCGGCTCGTCTTCAAATCCGATTTCGGGCATGACGGTGGCGACGCTGCTGCTGACGTGCCTGATCTTTTTGTTAATCGGCTGGACCGGGCCGACCTATTACGTGACCGCGCTCTCCATCGGCGGCATTGTCTGCATCGCTTCCTCAAATGGCGGCACGACTTCACAGGATTTGAAAACCGGATTTCTGGTCGGCTCGACGCCGCGCAACCAGCAGATCGCCATCCTCATTGGTGCGTTCGCGTCGGCGCTGCTGCTCGGGCCAATCCTGCTGAAGCTGAACAGCGCGGGAACCGTGTACGTGCCGGTGAAGGATCCCGTTGTTGCCAGCACTCACGTCGATCAGTCGCAAATCACCGGTAGCGAGAAGCTCTCGGGTCCGCAGGCTGACAAAGACTCAAACACTTATGGCATCTGGCAGCGAATCGATCCGGAAGCCGGAACCGCAACCAAGTATCTGGTAAGCAATCAGGGCGTTCCGGTTTACAAAGTGGATCCCGGAATTAACGGAAAAGAAAAAACTCGTCCGGATGGTTCCCAGGTAGACAAATTCAAAGCGCCGAAAGCCACGTTGATGTCATACATTATCAAGGGCATTCTCGATCGCAGGCTGCCCTGGGGTCTGGTCTTGCTCGGTGTAATGATCGCGATCGTGCTGGAAATGTCAGGCATTCCGTCGCTGGCGTTTGCCGTCGGCGTCTATCTGCCGCTTTCATCGTCCAGCCCGATTTTCATTGGCGGCATGATTCGCCTGTTGATTGATAAGTATCACAAACGAAAATTGGCGCACAAAAAACTTAGTGAGGAACAGTTGCAGGCTGAAGGCGACAAGAGTCCCGGCGTGCTGATGGCTTCAGGATACATCGCCGGCGGCGCACTCGCGGGGATCGTGGTGGCATTAATGACCGGGTGGTCAAAGATCAAACCGTTCACCGACAAAGTCACCAATTGGTCGATGGCTCACAATCCGTTCTTCCCGTTGAGCGAGGACTTTCAGAAGGCTAATCCGGCGGCGAATCCGCATCATTACCAGGACTTGCTATCGCTAATTCCGTTCGTGGTGCTAATGGTAATTCTCTACGCCACCGGCCGCGAATTGATTCTCTCCGGCAAACGAAAGAAGGCAAAGTCATAACTACGTAATTAGTTAGACATTCGTCGCGAGGCGCGCTGAAATCTGGCGCGCCTCGCAAGTAATTGAGGTCTTTTTAATGAAATTCCTTTCGAACCGTCTGCTCTGTCTGGTTTGTGTTGGTGTCAGCCTGAGCGCGACTGCCGCGCTTGCCTGTAACGCGCAGAACAATCCGGCGCCGCGCACGCCTTCGGATGTCGTGCGCGAATTCTACAAGGCCATGCGCGAGCACCGCTTTCGCGAAGCGTTCTCACTGACGAGCTACAAGCCTGCGGTCGAGGGACTGAACGCCGAAGAGATGGAGTTGCTGCGTCCGGGTTTTGAAGAGAAGGCCGCCGACATTCCCGCCACAGTAGAAATCACCGGCGAGCAAATCAGCGGCAACAACGCGACCGTGTTCGTGAAAGTGCCCGTCAACGAAAGTACGCCGCAAGTCACTTCGCAGCCGCTTAAT
>DASYTZ010000302.1:0-4281 GCA_036001745.1 Pyrinomonadaceae bacterium | reverse complement strand
TAGATGAAACAGATTCTTCAGAACGTTAAGACGGGCGAAGTAACGGTTACTGAAGTCCCGACTCCGGTCGCGCAACCCGGATTCGTGCTGGTGCGCACGGCTGCTTCGTTGATTAGCGCGGGAACGGAACGACTAACCGTCGAAGCTGGTCAGAAGAGTCTGGTGAGCCGCGCGATCGACCAGCCGGCGCTCGTCAAGAAAGTCATTGATAAAGCGAGGAACGAAGGCGTCGTCGCAGCGGTCGATGCAGTCCGTTCGAAACTGGGATCGTTGAGCGCGCTTGGCTACAGCGCTGCGGGCACCGTCGTCGGTGTCGGCAATGAAGTGACCAGTTTCCGCGTGGGCGATCGCGTCGCGTGCGCCGGCGTCGGCTACGCTTCGCACGCCGAAAGTTTGTCAGTGCCGAAGAACCTTTGTGTGCGGCTGCCGGACAACGTGAGCTTCGACGCCGGTGCATTCGGCACCGTCGGCGCGATTGCGATGCAGGGTGTGCGGCTGGCTGAACCAACGCTCGGCGAATCGGTCGTCGTAATCGGTTTGGGACTGATCGGTCAGCTTACGGTTCAACTGCTGAAAGCGAATGGCTGTCGCGTCTTCGGGATCGATCTCGATCAAAAGAAGATTGAATTAGCGAAACAGCTTGGCGCTGACGATGGTAGCGCAACCAGCGAAGATGCGAAGGCGCGGGTGCTGGAATGGACGCGTGGCCCTGGTGCAGACGCTGTGTTGATTACCGCCGCGACCTCGTCTAATGAACCAGTTGAACTGGCCGGTGAAATCTCGCGCGCAAAAGGCCGCGTCGTTGTCGTCGGCGCAGTCGGACTGAACATTCCGCGCAAGCCTTACTACGATCGCGAGCTGACGTTCCGAATCTCAATGTCGTACGGCCCGGGTCGAAATGACCGCGAGTACGAGGAGCGCGGGCATGATTATCCAATCGGCTACGTCCGTTGGACCGAAGCACGAAATATCGAAGCTTTCCTCGACATGGTTTCGACTAGTCGCGTCGTGATCGAACCGCTTATTAGTCATCGTTTCAACATCGACGACGGCGAACGCGCGTACGAATTGATCACTGGTGACCAGCCGTACGTTGCGGTGCTGCTGCAGTACGACAGCACGCGGCCACTTGAATCGCGCATCGCACTTCCGTCCAAGACGCGCGCCGCCGATATGGCGAAAACAGTACGGCTGGGCGTAATCGGGGCCGGCGACTACGCGAAGTCAATGCTGCTGCCGAATTTCAAAGCGGCAGGCGCAGAGTTCCAGGCAATCGCGACAGCTTCGGGCGTCACCGCGCGCGCCGTCGGCGAACAATACGGATTTCACTTCTGCGCGTCGGGCGCTGACGAAGTTATCAACGACAGATCAGTCAATCTCATCGTGATCGCCACAAGGCCTGCGTCGCATGGCGATTTGGCGCGGCGCGCCCTGGAAGCGGGCAAGTACGTATTCGTAGAAAAGCCGCTCGCGCTGAATGGCGAGGAATTGGGTGCCGTGCTCGAAGCCGCCGCGTCAGGTGGCGAGTTGATGGTCGGGTTCAATCGTCGTTTTTCGCCGCTCGCGCGCGCAGCCTTCGAATTTTTCAAAAATCGTCAGACGCCGCTTTCGATCAGTTATCGTGTGAACGCGGGCCGTATTTCACCCGGTCATTGGGTGCAGGATCCGCGCGAAGGCGGCCGCATCATCGGCGAGGTCTGTCACTTTGTCGACTTCGTGCACTTCCTCACCGGCTCGGTGACGACGCGCGTGTTCGCTGAAGCAATCAGCGGCCGAAATTCTGAAGTCACTGATGAAGATTCCGTGTTTGTGACACTGCGTTTGGCCGATGGCTCAAACGCCTCGATTGCTTATCTCGCAGAAGGTGATAAGACTCTGCCGAAGGAACGAATCGAGATCTTCGGCGGCGGCAAATGCTTTGTAATTGATGATTTTCGCAGCGCGACTGCCTACGAAAATGGCCACGAAAAGACCACCAAGCTGCGCGAACAGGACAAGGGGCAACGCGATGAAATCCGTACAGTGATGTCAGTCGTGCTGGAGGGGAAACCCGCGCCTATCACGCCGGCAGATCTAACAGCAACGACTCGCGCAACCTTCCGGATACGCGAGTCGCTGCGAACAGGATTGCCGGTTGAAGTTTGAAGGTTATGGTTGAGCCAGTCGCGCCCGCATAGCCGCCATCGCCAACTCTCTCGCCCGCGGCAAGACATCAACGGCTTTGGCGACCTGATTGTCCTGCCGGATGCGAACCTGCTGCGCAGTCACGATGCCGTACGCCGCCATTGACAGATTAAAGCGCAGCTCAGTCTCGATATACGATCGATTACGATCAAGCTGCGGCAGGAGGCCTTTCCAGTTCTCGTCCTTCGCCACGTAGTCGCGGAACGTCTGGAACAATTGCTCAGTCAGCGGAAAATCGTTTGCATCGATTACGTGATCGTAATCGATGGCGCGATCGGCTCGGTAACTGTCGAACCCGGACACGCGGCCGTTGGCAACGTCGCGAGCGAAAAAGAAAATCGGACTGCGGAGCCGGTTCTGCGCCCCGCTGACGGCGTCCAGGGCCACGGTTTCGTCGGGAGTGATTCCCCCGCCACCGTACACCGTGCGGCCGGTGTCGGTGCGCATCGCCGGCCCATTGGGCTTCGGTGGTGTCGAGTTCTCTCGCAACGTTCCGCCGCGGAAGATGTAGTTGTAGAAACTGCCGTCGGAATAGTCACGCTGAATCAAACGGCCCGAAGGCGTGTAGTAGTACGCGGACGTTAACGTCAATCCCGCGCCGCCATCCAATCGGATGATGCTTTGCACTAAGCCCTTGCCAAAACTGGTTTGCCCCACGATCAAGCCGCGATCGTGATCTTGAATCGCTCCAGCAACAATCTCGGAAGCCGACGCTGTATATTCGTTGACCAGAATTACCAGCGGGACACGATCGGGATCGGTTCTGGTCGACGTGTAAATGCGATCGTTCAGACCGTTGCGACCTTTCTGCGTCATGATGACCTGACCCGCCGGCAAGAAGGTTCGCGCAACCATGATTGCCTGATCGAGCAAACCTCCGGGATTATTTCGCAGGTCGAGCACCAGCGAAGTCATGCCGCGCGCATGCAAGAACTCGAGAGCGGATTCCAGGCCTTCAGCGGTGTCCGCGTTGAATCCGCGCGTCATATCGATGTAGCCGACACCCGGCCGGAGGAAGTAAGCGTCGGGGACTGATGGCTGCGGGACTTTGTTCCGAATGATTTCGACGTTTTCCTGTTTGCCGGTGGCGGCGCGCGTCAACGTCAATATCACGTGCGTGCCGCGCGGTCCGCGAATTTTGTCGCGGACTTCCCCGGATAGCTTGCCGTGCATCGAGATGCTGTCAACCGCATCGATGCGATCGCCGTACCGCAGTCCGGCGCGCCATGCCGGCGAATTCTGGAAGGTCGCCGTGATGTACGTGTCAAGAGAATTGCCAACCGCGTAATTCAGAATCGAGGCGCCAATGCCGAAGTATTCGCTCTGCTGGTCCGTCAGCATGTCTTCGAACTCCTGGCGGTCGAAATAGTTCGAGTGCGGATCGAGCGACCTCAGCATGCCGAGAATCGAAGATTTGTAGACGTCGTTGAAATCCAGCTTGTTGCCGTCGATGTAGTGCTCCTGAATGACGGCCAGCGCGTCCTGAAAATCCTGGCTCAAGGCGGCGGGCGTAGTGGCAGGCGTGTGCACGCGCGCCCGTCGCGAAGTCGCCGGGGGCACATCAGCTTTGCCCGTCGTCTTGCCGGATGAACTGTTTGATTGATCGCGTCTCGGCTGTTGTGCCAGGACGAAACCGGGAAGAGTTAAAGCGAAAAGAATTAGTGCGACCAGCGCCAGAGAAAATTTGTTCTTCACTGAGAACCTCACTGATGTTGTTTTAGATGCGAGCGAGACTAACCGGGGAGCCTTTCAACCCTGACCACGCGACGTGCTCACCGGCAATCTTAACGGATGCCGATTGGGCGAGCAAGGTTGCGCCGGCAAAAAAGGTCTTTGTACTTTGACCTTTGGACTTTGATTTGAATCTAGCGCTCGGGGAAACGTTGCGCCGAGCCCGCCTAGCTTGCAAAGATCAAAGTACAAAGCACCAAGTACTCCTAGGCCGAATGCATTAAGGCCGTTCGCATGGCGGCGGCGGATTGCCAGCGATGCGCGGGATCTTTGGCCAGCGCGCGCTCGATGACTTCGGCGACGCGCTCGGGAACTTCGGCAGCACGGCGTCGCAGAGGCACGATTTGCCCGTCGAAGATCGCTCGC
>DASYTZ010000301.1:0-5504 GCA_036001745.1 Pyrinomonadaceae bacterium | reverse complement strand
TGTGTCGTCCTGGAAATCCGGCGTCTCCATCTGCAACGTCAAATGATCGACCCCGAAACGATCGTGCAGTTTCGTTCGCAGCTCTTGCAACAGGACAGGTTGCGAAATCGTCTGCGCGTGGATGACATGCGCGCTCAACGCCTCGCGTCCTGACGTAATCGTCCAAATGTGCAGATCGTGAACGTCCGAAACGCCTTCGGTCTCGAGAATCGCATCTTCGACCGCGGCCAGATTGATATGTGCGGGCGTGCCTTCCAGCAAAACGTTTGTCGCTTCGCGGATCAAGTGCCACGCGCTCCAAATAATTAAGAAGGCAATGAGAACGCTGATCAGCGGATCGGCGGGATACCAGCCAGTGAAAGTGATGACCAGACCGGCAACAATCGCGCCCACGGAACCGAGCGCATCACTGATGATATGCAGCCATGCCCCACGCACATTGAGATCGTCGTGGCGTTCGCTGTGCAGCAAACGCGCGCACAGCAGATTGACCGCCAGTCCACCGGCCGCCACCGCAGTCATCACGCCGCTGCGCACCGGCGTTGGCGCAAACCAGCGCAGATAACCCTCGTAAAAAATGAACAGGGCAATGAGCACCAACGCGACGCCGTTGATGAACGCTGCCAGAATCTCCAGCCGATAATATCCAAAGGTCTTGCCCGGTGTCGCCGGCCGCGCGCCGAACCAGACTGCCATTAACGCGAGCGTCAATGCGGCGACGTCTGCCAGCATGTGACCGGCATCGGCGAACAACGCCAGTGATCCGGTCCACCACCCGCCGACGGCTTCCGCGACCATGTAAACGGCGGTGAGCAGCGTCACGATAGTCAACCGTTTTCTGCTCGCTTCGGCGCGTCCGTGGCGGTGAGCGTGGCCCGCCTGGTCGTGCGAAATCACGTTTGCCGAAGAGGTACTCATTCTTCTCCAGCCAAGATTAGCAGATGGAGTAAACAGCGCAAATAAAACGTATTGAAGACAAGTCCGCGATTACGCAGATCTAGAGATTTAAGAAGCAGCGGAACGCTTTGCACTCAAATGACAACAGTAAATTCGTACTGTCGATGACGTTCTCCCTATTCGGATTGTCTTGATCTTATCGAGACTCTAGAATACGTTTCTACTCTGACAAACTTACGGAGGTCAGCATGCCAAAGAGCATTAGTCGCACATCGATCGCGTTACTTGCGATCACGTTTCTCTCAATCATGCCGGTGAATACTCAAACAGCGCGCGCGCAGGAGCAATCAGCATTTCCTTTCCAATACGCGGTGGCATTCGTCTGCGGGAAAGCCATCAATGTCGGGCAGTTTCAGAGGATGGCGCGAACTACGTACTTTACTGCCATCTACGTTCACAATCCGTTGGTTGGGAATGTCAGCTTCAGAAAAAAGGTCGCGCTAAGGGCCGGTTTTTTCGTTGGACAACCGAATATCAAGCCGTTTACCAATAATCAGCTTCAAGGTGACGGAGTGGTCCATTTAAGTTGCCAGGATATTACACTCGACGTGTTCCAAAGTTTGGATGAGTGGGCGCAGCGCCTGCTTCTTGAAGGATTTGTTGTCATTGAAAGCAGGGTCGAGCTTGATGTTGTGGCTGAATATACGACCGAGAATTCGGAGTCGCGCAGCCAGCGGGTTACCATGAACCTGGAAAGAGTGCCCGTGCGTCGCCTCGCTCTTCCGGATTTGGTTCCCATACCCGATGCAAAGGGAAATTTTTGCCGCCGCGATGAGAACGGTAGATTGATCGTCACCATCCAGAATCAGGGACTCGCCGACGCCGGCGCTTCGATAACGCGAGTTGATTTTTCCCCAGGTGGTGGACATCAGCTCATTACGACGCCGGCAATTCCCGCGGGAGGTTCAGTCGATGTGTTCGTCACATTTCCACCGTTGTGTTTCCGTCCTGATTGCACCTTCCGCATCGCCGCAGACTCGACCGGCTTTGTGAGCGAGTCCGATGAATTCAATAACGCCGCGGGAGGTACATGCAAAGGCTAATCGCGGAATGCCTGCCGCGTGCTCAAATCGTAGAGGCTGTCACTGGTCTTAAACAGGCGCTCATTGCAAGACGGCTCTGACTCTAAAGCAGCCTCGGTGTTAGAATCGTTGGCTCGCGTATTTCTTCAGTCAAACCTGCCAAAGGAGTGTTTCGATGAAATCCTGTCCTCGGTCGATCATATTGGGTTCGTTATTGACGATTCTGATGGTCTGCGCTGCTCAGGCTGCAGCGCAAAGCTTCACGCTCGAACAGGTCACGAGTTCGCCATTCCCGTCGGACCTACTCGTCTCAAAACGCGGCGACAAAATCGCGTGGGCATTTGACGCGGAAGGGAAGCGAAACATCTGGATTGCCGACGCGCCTGGATTCGCGGCGCGGCCATTGACGCATTACGACCGCGACGATGGCGGCGAACTGACCGACCTGGTTTTCGCGCCGGGCGGCAACTTGATCGCCTATGCTCGCGGCGGCGAACAGGGAAAAAACCAGGCGGGTGAATATCCCAATCCAACTACAGATCCTGAAGGCACAAAAAAAGAAGTTTGGATCGTTGACACTCGCATGGGACGCACAACCAGAATCGGAGAAGGCGAATCACCGATGTTCACTCCGGCCGGCGATCAACTGATTTGGATTCGCGATGGCGATCTGTGGATCGCGCCGGTAATCGGCGGCAAAGAGCGGAAGCTTTTTCAAATGCGCGGCAACGTAAGCGGGCCGCAATGGTCGCCGGACGGAACCCAACTCGCATTTGCCTCGACCCGTGGAGATCACAGTTTCATCTCGATTTACGAGCCGCGCACGAACCGTTTGCGCTTCGTCTCGGCGAGTGTCGATCGCGACACGGCGCCCCGCTGGTCGCCGGACGGCACGCGCATCGCTTTCATTCGACTGTTCACTGTGCCGGACACTTTTTCGATCGATCGCGACCGCATGCAGCCGTGGGCGATTTTAGTCGCGGACGCACGGACTGGTGAAGCAAAGCAAATCTGGCGTTCGGGCGACGCGGACGACGATTCATTTCCCGGCATTCAGGACGAGGACTTCTGGCAATGGGCCGCCGGCGATCGACTTCTGTTTCCGTCTGAGCGGGATGGCTGGGCACATCTCTATTCGATCTCCGCCAATGGAGGGGCCGTCACGTCTTTGACGCCCGGCGAATTCGAAGTCGACAGCGCCGCTCTTTCACCGGACAAATCCGTCGCGGTCTTCTCGACAAACAAGAACGATGTAGATCGGCGTCACCTTTGGCGCGTCAACATCGCGGGCGGCGCCCCCCAACAAGTTACCAGCGGCGAGACCATCGAAATGTATCCGGTGGTATTTGATAACGGCCGACAACTCGCTTTCTTTCATTCAACAGCGCGCGATCCTTTCCTGCCATTTACCGCGCGCATGGACGGTTCAGACATGAAACCGCTGGCGCCTCAGGCTTTGCCGCGCGATTTTCCTTCAGCGAAGCTGGTTGTACCTGAACAGGTAATTTTCAAGGCTGCCGACGGTTGGGAGATTCACGGCCAGTTATTCAAGCCTATAAACGCGACGGGCAAGATGCCGGCGCTCGTGTTCATGCACGGTGGGCCGGTGAGGCAGATGCTGCTCGGCTGGCATTATCTTTATTACTATCACAACTCTTACGCGATGAATCAGTATCTGGCGAGCCGCGGTTATCTGGTTCTGTCGGTGAATTATCGCAGCGGCATCGGCTATGGCCGCGGCTTCCGTATGGCCCAGCATCGCGGCGCGCGCGGCGCATCCGAGTATCAGGACATTGTCGCCGGCGCGAAGTATCTGCGCGATCGCGACGACGTGGATAAGAAACGAATTGGTTTATGGGGCGGATCGTACGGAGGGTATCTAACTGCGTTGGGCCTGGCGCGCAACTCTGACATCTTTGCCGCCGGAGTTGATTTTCACGGTGTGCACGATTGGGGCCAGCGAGTCGGTGGGTTGCCTCTCCCGATGGAAGGAGCCGAGCGCGCGTGGGTAGCCCGCGAGTCTTCGCCGATTGGGTCGGTAGACAAATGGAAATCGCCGGTGCTGCTGATTCACGGCGACGACGATCGCAATGTTGAGTTCTCGCAGACAGTGAATCTCGTGCGGCGTCTACGCGCCAGCAACATCTATTTTGAAGAGCTTATTTTCCCTGACGAGATTCACGATTTTCTGCTGCACAAAGACTGGCTGCGCGCATATCACGCGAGCGCGAAGTTTTTTGATGAGCATTTGAAGTGACGCTGCCGGCCTGCAAGTACGCAACGCAGTTTGCGCTACAGCAATGACACTTAGTCCTCGCAACATTCTCGTAATCGACTTCGGCCAGCTTGGCGACGTGGTGATGAGCCTGCCGGCGTTGCAGGCCATTCGTCAGCAGTTTCCGCACGCCCGCATCACGGTCGCCGCTGGAAAACCCAGCGCGCAAATTGTCGAGTTGTCGGGTCATGCCGACGAAGTGATCGCCGTCGATCGCGTGGCGTTGCGCGACGGATTCAAACCACTGTCGATTCTGCGGGTTCTTAACGTCGTCAAAGACATCCGCCGCCGCGAGTTCGACTTCGTTATCGACCTGCACAGTTTTTCCGAAACGAATTTGATGGGCTTTCTTTCCGGGGCCTCAAAGCGTCTGTTCGCGCGGCGTCCCGGGCGTTCGTTGGATTTTCTCGCGAACTTTAGCCCTAAGCCGCCTGTCGATCGAAACGATCCAGATCAGCACCTGGTGGATCGCTATCTGGACGTGCTGAAGCCGCTCGGAATCAGAAACGTGAAGCGCATTCCGAAGATCAATATGCGCGCGCATGACGATCGCGCGGTTGATTCGATGCTGAAAAAAGCGAAAGCGGAATCAGGCGCGCCATTGGTCGGTTTGTTTCCCGGCGCCGGACATCCCGGTCGTTGCTGGCCTGCGGGCAAATGGGCGGAACTCGCCGATTTTTTGATTCGCAATGACGGCGTGAGGCCCGTCGTGTTCGTTGGGCCCGAAGAGCGTGCCGCGGCGCAAGAAATGCGGCGTTTGTTTCCCGCATCCGCCGTCTTTCTCGAGAAGCTTTCGATCGGCGAACTCGCCGCGGCCCAGGCGAGACTCGCCGTCTTTGTTTCGAACGACACCGGGCCGGTACACATCGCTGCCGCCGTCGGCACCCCGATCGTCGTGCTAATCGGTCGTCCCACACCGCACGCCTACATTCCGCTCGCCGATTCAAAGCGGCTGATTTTCAGCCACGGCGTTCACACGATCGAAGTCGAAGAAGTTTACGGCGCCGCGCGCGAGCTGCTGGCGGCTGAACGCATGGCGACGCTATTCGCATCCTAAGCGCACGCATGACTAAACGGAGAAGTATCATCGCGCTCACGTTGGCTGCGGTGGCAGTTGTCTTCTGGCTGGCGGGCGCGAAAAACTTCGGCAACGCGAAGCAAGCGCCCTCAAACACTTCATCGCCTTCTAAACTTACGACCGAACGAAAGACGAGCGGACTCGACCCGACACTGTCGCGCGACATTGAAGA
>DASYTZ010000300.1:0-9143 GCA_036001745.1 Pyrinomonadaceae bacterium | reverse complement strand
CCGACGAGATAGATTTGCACCGTCTGTCCCTTGTAGCTGGTAACGTCAAACGAAAACTGTTGGTAACCCGGCACCGCATTTACGTTTGAGTAAGTCGCCAGCGTCTTCAAAACTGCGCCGGAAGAATTACGCAACTGAACTTTCAAAGTGTCGTAAGCGGTCGTCGTCGAAACCTCAGACGTTTCTATGTGCAACCAGAACGAGAGCGCCGCCTGTGTCGTGGTCGACGGAATGGTCACAGTTTGCGCGAGCGTGTCTGTGTGCACGGCGCCGTAACCGTTCAGCCAGGCTTTCCACGAACCGCTGTGTGGCGGCTGCAGCGTCGAGTTGTCGATCACACCGTCGCTTGCTGTCCAGGGCGCGGGATTCGCACCGTTCTCGAAACCGGGGTTGCCGAGCAACTGCTGTACAGTGCCGCCGATCGTCACGCTTAGATTAATTGTCGTGGTGTGTGTTTGTCCGCCGCCGGTTCCGATGACGACGACATTGTATGTTCCCAACGGCGTTGATGCGGGAACCGATATCGTCAGCGTCGCAGAGCCGGCGCCGGGCGCTCCAATCGTCTGCGGCACAATCGTCGCCGTTGCGCCAGCGGGCAATCCCGAAACTGAAAACGAAAGCGAACTATTGAAATTGCCGGAAAGTGCTGAACTGATCGTCGCGCTCCCGCTGCCGCCCTGCGGGATCGAAACCGATGATGGCGACGCTGAAATCATGAAAAAGGGGCCAAACTTAATGTCGATGATCGGATGCAGTTCAATGCCGTTCGGCGCGACGCCCTGCTGACCTTCCAGGTAATCAAAAAACCCGACCCCGGTGATTTGTACGGGCACGTTTGCAGTTTGAAAGTAACTGGCCGGAGTGAATACGGCTTCGAACTGCGTGCGGGCGCGGGCAATTGCTGCCGCGAAAGGACTGCCGGCGCCGACGCAGTTTGGCGACGGAATCTCTGCGATCATCGTGCGGCCGAAATCATCGGTCAGCACCATGTGGTAATCAGAATCATACGCGCGCACGTACTCGCGCAAGGTCGCATTGATTACCCAAACGGTCGTTTCCGTCGGCGCGATGCGCGAGTTATCGGGAAGTGAAGCGGGTCTGGCGAGCGATGCCAGATTCGCAATCGTGGTTGGAGTGGTTGAATTGAGATTTACCAGACCCGCATCCGCATCGGTTCCGGTCTTTACTGCCCAACGCTCGACGCCACACTGCGCAAATCCGGAGCTCGGCACGAGCAGCAAGCACACCACGCCGATAACGATCAGGAAAGACAGTTTCATTTTGAAAACTACGAGAACTTAGTTGGCGCTGCCCGCGACCGCCGCTAACTCAGCGATGGTTTGATACTCGAACAATTGCGATGGTGACAGCTTTAGGCCCGCGCGCGCAGCGCGAGCGAGAATCAGCGTCCCGAGAATCGAATCGCCGCCCAGATCGAAAAAGTTGTCATTGACGCCAACCGGATCCACTTTCAGCACTGCGGACCAAATGCCGGCCAGCGTTTCTTCGACCGGCGTGCGTGCTTCCACAAAGGCTGCATCGGCAACGACGGCGGGTGCTTGCGAAACAAGCGCCTTGCGATCGACTTTGCCATTGGTCGTCAGCGGCAGAGTCTCAATCCAAACGAAAGTCGCGGGCACCATGTAGTCGGGCAATTTATTCTCGAGAAATGTGCGGACGCTCGCGTTATCGCGGTTCTGCAATTCGCCTGGAACGACGAACGCGACCAGGCGCCTTTCATCCGCAGCCGCTTCGCAAACTACAACTGCACAATCGGAAACGCCGAGGTGCTGCCTGAGCGCGGTTTCGATTTCGCCTAACTCGATGCGGTAGCCGCGAATCTTCACCTGATCGTCAACGCGGCCGAGGTATTCAAGATTTCCATCAGGCATCGAGCGCGCTAAGTCACCGCTGCGGTACATCGTTCCGAAAGCATCAGCAACGAAGCGCGCCTGCGTCAGATCGGGCCGATTGAGATAGCCGCGCGCGACGCCGGCGCCGCCAATGAGAAGCTCACCCGTTTCACCCGCGGCCACCGGCTGCATGTTTTCATCTAAGACGTGCAGTTGCGTATTCGCTATCGCGCGACCAATCGGCACCGGCCCCGCCTGCGGATCGTCCGCTGTGACTTCGTACACGCAACAGCCGACAACAGTTTCCGTCGGGCCGTACTCATTGATCAGGCGCGTCGCGGACGCGTACTCACGCCAGAACCTCAGACCTTCGAAGTGCAAGGCTTCCCCGCCGATAATCAGCGCGCGGACGCGACCCGCGACTTCGTCAGGTGGCAACAACTCGGCGAGCGCGCGCAAATGCGCGGGCGTGATTTTGACCAGGCTGTAATTGGTGCGCGCCAACAATGCTTCGGCCAACGCCTCGATACCATCAGGCACGAGAAATACGCTGCGGCCGGCCAGCAGCGGCGTGAACAGGCTGGTCACGGTCAGGTCGAATGAAATCGAAGAATGGACCGGCGCGCCGCAGCCATTCGCCACGTCGTACGCTTCAGTTGCCCAGCGCAAATAATTTGCGAGACCGCGATGCGTAATCATCGCGCCCTTCGGTTGTCCCGTCGAACCTGACGTGTAGATTACATACGCAAGATTTTCGGAAGCAATTTCGATCGTGAGATTCTCGCGCGAGTTCTTTTCAATCGCCTCGCAATCAGTGTCGAGACACAGTTGCGGGCCATCGTAACTGGGCAACGTGTCCATCAACTCCGATTGCGTTAACAGCACGGTGACGCCCGCATCGCGTAACATGAACTCGATGCGCTCTTGCGGATATGACGGGTCGAGAGGAACGTAAGCGCCGCCGGCCTTCAGCACCGCCAACAGTGCGATCACCATCCGTGGCGAACGATCGAGGCAAATGCCAACGAGCGAATCTGGACGAACACCCAATCGCACTAACTCGTGCGCAAGCTGATTCGCGCGGTCGTTTAGTTCGCGATAAGTGAGCTGCGCGTCACCGCAGACCACGGCGATCGTGTCAGGCGCGCTTTCCGCCTGCGCCTCAAACAACCGATGCGCGCAATTCGCCGAGAGCAACTCCTGTGACGTATGTTTCGGCCCCCGATTGAGACCAATGCTCATCGGCGGCTTTGGTAGGGTCCTCTGATTCAGGTTCTGCATAAATTGGATTTGATTCAAGCGAGCGAGGTGGTTGCGCCGCGTCCATACAATGCCGCAGCTTCTCAGCCAGCAACCGCACGTTCGGCTCTCTGATAATGTCGCCATGATCGCCGGGAACCTCGTGCACATCGAGTTCAGCGACGAGCTGACGCCAACCATCTTCAACGTCGTACGACGCCGTCAGGTCCGTCGCCGAGAACAACGTGGCGCGGCCGGGATACGTTTGCGGCACGTATTCGCGACACGCCATGAACGTCAGTTCTTCGATGTTCCGCAGCACGAGCGGCAGCGGCCGGCCCACACGTTGATATAGTTTGTAAGTGTAACGATAGGCTTTATGTTTGAGCTTGGCTGGCGCGTACTCGAGCTTGTGCGCGATGTACGCAGCTTGTTCCGAAAATCTTAGCTGTTGCAGATTGTTCAAGTGCGCCTTCACACGTTGGAGTTGGCGCTGCATCCTTCCAGCGAAAGTGTTTCCGCGCGGCAACAATTTGAAATAACCAGCAGGGTAAGCGTCGAGCAAAGCAAGCAGCGCAACCTCCTGCCCGGCGGCTTTCAATTGGCAAGCCATTTCGAATGCAATGCAACCGCCGGATGATCTGCCGCCGATTAGATACGGCCCTTCCGGCTGAACTTCACGCATCTCCTTGATGTAGTGCGCGGCCATCTCACGGATGCTTGTGTGCGGCTCCGTTTTTCCGTCGAGGCCTTTCGCCTGGAATCCATAGAACGGCTGATCGGGGCCGAGATTTCGCGCCAGGTCGTGGTACTCCAAAACATTTCCGCCCACGGCGTGGACGCAGAAGAACGGCCGTCGCGTGCCGCCGCTTTGAATCACCACGAGCGACGACCAGGGCGCGGGCCAGCCTTCGTCGCGCAGAACGCGCGCCAGTTGTTTCACGGTCGGCGCCTGAAACAAAGTCGCCAACGGGAGATTGCGGCCGAAAGCTTTTTCGATCAGCGCGAACAGGTGAACTGCCAACAGCGAATGACCGCCAAGATCGAAGAAGTTATCGTTGACGCTGATCGACTTGACCTCGAGCACCTTCTCCCAGATCTTCAGCAGCCTTAGTTCCAGTGCGTCGGCGGGCGTCGTGAGCTCGCGCGCTGTTTTCGATTTGAACCCATTCACTGGCAGCGCTGCGCGATCAATCTTTCCTGTCGGCGAAAGCGGCATCTGTTCCAGCACGACGAACAATGATGGCACCATGTGCTGCGGTAACTGCTGCGAGACGAAGCGCCGCAGCTCGTCATCGTCGATGTCCGGAGTCCCGCGCAGCGTCACGTAAGCGGCCAGATGCTTGTCGCCTTTGTCCTTTCGCGCCACGACGACCGCGTCGCGAACGGAGGGATGCTGAGCCAGTGTGGCTTCGATCTCACCCAACTCGATCCGGAAGCCGCGCACCTTCACCTGATTGTCCACGCGACCAATGAATTCGATTTCGCCGTTCGGACGATAGCGAACTAAATCGCCGGATTTGTACAAGCGCGTGCCCGCCTTTGCGGAAAACGGATCGGCAACAAATTTCTCGCTCGTCAGCTCAGGGCGGTTCAAATATTCGCGGGCGAGACCGTCACCGCCAATGTAAAGCTCGCCCGGCACACCTACGGGCACCGGCTTCATTTGGCGGTCAAGCACGCGAACATACGTGTTCGAGATGGGACAGCCGATGGGCACCGATCCATTGATTGACTCTTCAGTTATGCGGTGGCAGCACGTGAAAGTTGTGTTCTCAGTCGGTCCGTAGCAGTTGATCACACGGACGTTCTTCAACTCTGTTAGCACCTTTCGCACGTGCGGCACGGACAAGACGTCACCGCCGGCGAGCAACTGTCGCAAGCCGCGCAGATCTTCGAGGTGATTGTCCACCATCAGATGAAACAGTCCGGCCGTCAGCCAAAGCGTTGTAACCTGATGTCGCTTCAGCGCATCGCCCAACTCTTTCAGTGAAGCTTTCCCTGCCGGCATCAACGCGAGCCGCGCACCGTTCAAAAGGCTTCCCCAAATCTCAAACGTCGAAGCGTCGAACGAAATCGGCGCATATTGCAGGAACACTTCGTCGCGAGAAAAGCTCGCGTAGTTCGTGTTCTTTACCAGCCGCACGACGTTGCGCTGCGTGACGGCGACGCCTTTCGGACGCCCGGTTGAGCCGGAAGTGAAAATCACATAGGCGAGATTGTCTGCGGTGGTGTTGCAGGCGAGATCGTTTGCCGGCTGCTGCGCAATTTCCGGCGCTAGTTCGTCGAGACAGATTAGCTCAGCACTGTTTGACGGAAGATTCGCCGCCAGGCTGCGCTGCGTCAGCAGTAAAGGCACATCGGCATCTTCAATCATCATCCGCAAACGCGCCGCGGGATATTCGGGATCAAGCGGTACGTAAGCGCCGCCGGCTTTCAGAATTCCGAGCAGAGCGACGATCAACTCGAGCGAGCGCTCAAGGCACAGGCCCACTCGCGTCTCGTTAGTCACGCCACGCGCGCGCAAGAAGTGTGCAATCTGATTCGACCGAGCATTGAGTTCGCGATACGTTAGCGTTCGTTCTTCTGAGACGACGGCGGTCGCATCAGGCGAGGCGGTGACTTGAGCGGCAAACAACTCGGCTATTGTTTTCTCGGCGGGATATTCGGTTTGGGTGTTCGTCCAATCAACGAGCAATTGTTGTCTTTCAGCCTCAGTCAGCAACGCAATTTCCGAAAGGCGCAGCGATGGTTCCTCGACAATTGCGGACAGCATTGTCTCGAAGTGTCGCATCATGCGCGCGACTGTTTCTTCTTCAAACAAATCGGCGTTGCACTCGAACTTGATGAAAACTTGCTGGTCGCGTTCAGTGATGTCGAGCGTGAGATCGAAATTCGTTGTCACGTTATCAACCTGCACGTGGCTGGTTTTCAGGCCGCCGAATTCAAGCGGCGGAAGCGGCTCGTTCTGCAAAACGAACATCACTTGAAAGATCGGGTTGTGCGTGAGCGCCCGATCAGGTTGCAGCTCTTTGACTAACGTCTCGAACGGAAAATCCTGATGCGCGTAAGCGCCGAGGGCTGTGTCTTTCACGCGATTGAGAAGTTCCTTGAAAGTCGGATCGCCCGAGGCGTTCACGCGCAGCGCCAGCACGTTGATGAACAATCCAATAAGTGGTTCCGTTTCGGCCAGGCAGCGACCGGCGATCGGCGAACCGACGACGATATCTTCCTCGCCGGTGTAGCGATGCAGCAGGACTTCGAATGCCGCCAGCAGCGTCATAAACGGTGTGGCTTCGTGACGGCGGCACAACTCATTGATCTGTTTCGTCAACTCGCGCGACAACGTCAGCATCTTCGTTGCTCCGCGATACGCGCGATACGCGTGCAGGTTCGAACGTGGATGATCCGTCGGCAACTCGAGTGCGGGCGGCAACGTCGCAAACTGCTTTTTCCAGTAATCGCGCTGCGATTCGTAGACCGATCCTGCGAACCACTGCCGGTGCCAGATGGCGTAGTCGGCGTACTGAATCGATAACTCTGTCAAGGCCGGTTCGCGACCGGCTGCGAACGCTTCGTACATTTCCATCAGCTCGCGATGGAAGATTCCCATCGACCAGCCGTCGGTCACGATGTGATGAGTTGTGACCAGCAGAATGTGATCTTCGTCAGCCAGCCTGAGCAGCAGACTGCGAATGAGTGGCCCTTCAGCAAGATTGAACGGGCGGCGACCCTCAGACGTCAGAATTAGTTTGGCTTCTGCTTCGCGCTCGGTCTCGGGTAGATCGCCTAAATCGATCAGCGGCGTATCCAGCAACAGCGACTCAGCGATGGCCTGCATCGGCTTTCCGTCAACTGTTTGAAATGTTGTGCGCAGCGCTTCGTGGCGCGCGACCACGGCGTTCAGAGTTTCGCGCAGTGCATCGACATTCAGTTTGCCGGTGAGACGCGCCGCCTTTGGAATCTGATACAGCCACGAATCCGGCATCAATTGGCTGAGGACCCATAGCCCCTGTTGGTTATGCGACAGCGGGGCGGTGCCGCGTTCAGCGCGACGCGGAATTTTTGGTTCGGCAGCCGGCTTGCCGCCGCTGCGTTTCATAAGCTTTAGCTCAAGCAGCGCGCGCTTGGCGGGCGACAGCGCGGCGAGCTGTTGCTTGAGCCTGTTTTCTGCGGTCGGCACTCCCATAGGGACTTGGTTCACAGGTATAAGAAAGGCCAAATTAGGGCGGTTTTCCGTGAAAAGGGGCTCTGGCGCTGAAAGCTTGGCAATGAGATTGTGGGTTTCAACGCGGGAGCGATTTCGGCATTATTAACCGGCGAAAGTAACTGTAGACATTTCTTCGCTCAAACGGCGGTGGGCTTCTTCGTCCGACAGCTCGTCAAGTTCTGAGAGCAGCAACGTCAACTCGTCTTTTTCGCGCTTGGCGGCCTGGCGTTCGCAAACGATCTCGGCTAGTTCAGCGACCGTCGGAGCTTTGAAGATGTCGACCAGACTCAGCTCGATGTCGAGAGTTCTTTGCAGCTCAGAGAAAACGCGCGCGGCCAGCAACGAGTGGCCACCCAGTTCGAAGAAATTGTCGTGGATGCCGGCGCGCGAAAGTTTCAGCACGCGGCACCAAACCTGCGCCACGACTTCTTCGGTGGGCGTTCGCGGCGGCGTAAAGTTATCCTCGGGCGTGCGATCGAATTCGGGAGCAGGCAGAGCGCGACGGTCGATCTTGCCATTCGGCATGAGCGGGAAGGCCTCGAGTGCTGTGAAAGTCGCCGGCAGCATGTGCGCCGGTAGCAGCGTCTTGAGAAAGCTCCTGATCTCGGTCGAGGTTGCTTGCTGGTCTGCTTCGAGCACGACGTACGCATGAAGACGTTGGTCGCCGTCCGCGTCTTCGCGCACGACGACGACCGCGTCTGAGACGGCTACGTGAGTGCGAATCGCTTGTTCGACTTCCTCAAGCTCAATGCGGAAGCCGCGAATCTTTACCTGATTGTCGGCGCGGCCGAGAAATTCAAGATTTCCATCGGGCAGATAGCGAACCAAATCGCCCGAGCGATACAGTCGCCCTTCGCCGAATGGATTAGGAGTAAATTTCTCCGCCGTTAGTTCGGGACGATTCAGATAACCGCGCGCTACGCCGGCGCCGCCGATGAAGAGTTCGCCGGGCACACCTGTCGGCACGGGCTGCAGCGTTTGATCCAGAACGTAAGTCGAGGCGCCGCGGATTGGCCTCCCGATCGGAATCGTGCCTTCTGCCTGGTGATGCGAGAGATCGAGAGTCGTGGTGACCACAGTGGCCTCGGTGGGGCCGTAAGTGTTTAGCAAACGCACCTTCCCTGGCGCGCGTTCGTGCCATCTCGCCAATAGATCCGGTTTCGCCTGCTCACCGCCAACGACCACCAGCCGCACCAATTCAGGAATTGCCAGATCGTTTTCCACCATCTCGGCAACGAGGTGATGCCAATAACCGGTCGGTAGATCAAGAACCGTAATCCCGAGTTGCGAACACTGTTCGAGAAACTGTTTCGACGACGTAATCATCGCGTCAGTTCGCAGCACCAGAGTCGCGCCACACGTCAAAGCCCCAAAGATTTCCTCGACGCTGGTGTCAAAGCAGAGCGACGCAAACTGAAGCACGCGATCTGACGCAATAATGTCGTACTGTTCAGACGCACTCGCGACGAAGTTCCGGAGCGAGCGATGCTCGATCATCACGCCCTTTGGTTTGCCGGTTGAGCCTGATGTGTAGACTACGTAGGCGAGATCCGTCGGATCAGGTTCGGCTTCGAGGTTGCTTGCAGGTTGGCGATCGATTGACTCGGTTGCAGCGTCAAGCGCAATCACTCGGCCGCCAAATTCCGGGAATTTGTCGTGCAAGCTCTGTCGTGTGAGCAACAAGCCAGCCCTACTGTCCACGAGCATGAACTCGAGACGATCGGCGGGATAAGCTGGATCGAGCGGCACATAAGCGCCGCCAGCCTTCAGAATCGCCAACATCGCCACGATCATCTCCGGCGAACGCTCGAGGCAAATGCCGGCGAGCGGCGTGGCACAGA
>DASYTZ010000299.1:0-1670 GCA_036001745.1 Pyrinomonadaceae bacterium | reverse complement strand
GCGGTGTCGATCAACTCGGGAACGGATTCGAGCATCAGCATGCACTCTTCCGCCGATGCCGTATCCGCTAATCGCACATTGTTTCCTTCGTCAAACCAAGCGACCGTTTTCGCGAAATCAATCCCAACGAAATACCCCTCGAAGATTTCGCCGGCGGCGCGCTTGATCAAATCCTTGGCGATGCGGTCCGCCCCGATCTGCTCGCCTTCGTATTCGAGTTCCATCTTGCCGGTCATTGAAGGAATCGCGGCGTAGATGTCCGCGATGCGCGGCACGACGATTTGCTCGTCAGTCATCAGCGCACGGCGTTCGGCGTTTGAAACGACGGATTCCATTACAGTGATCGGCAAACGCTGCGAGACGCCCGAATGCTTATCAATCCGTTGATCGTCCCTTGCCTCGAACGCTATCTGTTCAATGGCTTCGCGAATGAAATCGGGAACGTGCAGGCGCTCTTTCAGTCCATCACGCGCCGTCCAGGCTTCCTGTTTCGTAATTTCGACGCCAAGCGAGATTTCTTTCGGGTAGTGCGTCGAAATCTCTGCGCCGATCCGATCTTTCAGGGGCGAGATGATCTTGCCGCGCGCGGTGTAATCTTCCGGATTTGCTGAGAACACCAGCATGACATCGAGCGGCAAGCGCACCGGATAACCCTTAATCTGCACGTCGCCTTCCTGCATGATGTTGAAAAGTCCGACCTGAATTTTGCCCGCGAGATCGGGCAGTTCGTTGATGGCAAAGAGGCCGCGATTCGCACGCGGTAGCAGGCCGTAGTGAATCGTCAACTCATCGCTGAGCAGGTGACCACCTTTCGCGGCTTTGATTGGATCGACGTCGCCGATGATGTCGGCGATGGTCACATCCGGCGTCGCCAGCTTTTCCACGAACCGTGCGTCGCGTCCCACCCACGCAATCGGAGTCGAGTCCTGATGCAACTCGATCGTTTGCCGGCCGTAGGCGCTGATCGGGTGAAACGGATCGTCGTTAATCTCCGATCCAGCGATGATGGGAATGTATTCGTCGAGCAGATTTGTAAGCTGCCGAATGATGCGGCTCTTCGCCTGGCCGCGCAGCCCCAGCAGAATCAAATTGTGCCGCGAGAGAATCGCGTTGACGAGTTGCGGCACAACCGTCTCATCATAACCGACGATGCCGGGGAAAAGTTTTTCGCGCCGCTTGAGTTTGCAGATGAGATTCGCGCGCAGCTCGTCTTTGACTGAAACGCTGCGATGACCGCTCGCTTTGAGTTCGCCTAAAGTCCTTGCTCGTTCCATTTGTTTATTTGATTTAGTTGTCTCTGAACTGGGGATGGAAAGGATTGTAACCGCAGCGAGTCAGAACCGCGAGCGGTAGCGACCGGATCACGTGCTGTATCTCATTCATACCTCGCTTCAGCGAGGTGTCTCGGGACGTGTGATTGCTATGCAGCCGTTTCAACGGCTTTCAGAAAACCGCTAAAGCGGTTATGACAAAGAATTAGGCGTCGCGCACCACCTCGCTGAAGCGAGGTGTGAATGAGACTATCCAACGGACACGAAGTCGCCGTTCGGTTTCTGATTTACCAATCCGTCAGCTTCCAGCTTCTCCAAGTGCGCCAAGACCGCCCGTTCAGCCATCGCGTACGCCTTCGGCGATACATCGGTGTAAACGCGCGCGACGATTTCTGCTGC
>DASYTZ010000298.1:0-4200 GCA_036001745.1 Pyrinomonadaceae bacterium | reverse complement strand
TTCTTTGCGGCCCAACCGGCGGCAGTCACACCGTCGACGTCGCGAATCTTCGCATCCGCACCGCGATTAAGCAGTATACGCACCACATCTTCATGGCCGTACGAGGCCGCCCACATCAATGCTGTGCCGCCCAACTTGTTCTTCACGTTTGGATTTGCGCCAGCATCGAGGAGCAGGCCGAGTATCTTTGTGTTGCCATACAAAGCAGCGCCGTGCACAGCAGCGTCACCATCTTTATCCTGATGATTTACATCGACACCGCGCCGCAAAAGCGAACGGACAGCTCGCTCCTGTTGATGCCAAACAGCCAACATCAGCGCTGTCATGCCATCCGGTGATTCAGCTTTCAGATCGATTTTGGGCTGTCCGAGTAAGATATCGGCAACGTCTGCGCGTTCTTCCTGTAATGCAAGCAGGAGCGCCGTCCATGTGTTGCGACCCTTTGTGTTGACGTCCGCGCCGCCGCGCAACAAAGCGTCAACGACCTTGACGTCACCGCGCGCAGCACTTGCCGTCAGTGCAGTATCGTCGTTCTTGTCTTTCGCATTGACGTTTATGCCGGCACTGATGAAACCGTTGACAGCCAGTACATCCCCGTCCTCGACGGCTTTGAAAAACGATTCTTCGTTGTACTCGTAGCCTCGAAGCTTCAAAAAGCGTTTGGCTGCATCGGGCGTCGGCTGATCGGTTGTCGATGCAGCGCACGCCGACAGGCATACAACGAAGGCGAGCGCAACGCAGCTCGACCAGCGGCTTCCTGCATCCTCTTTGAACATTCTACTTTTCACAGCGCTCAACAGTTGCTCGCTTAATACGAACAGGAACGAGCGGCCTTTCACCTTCTAATTCGGCGCGATTGATTGCGTCAGCGACTTCCATCCCGCGAATGACGCGGCCAAACGCCGCGAACTTGCCGTCAAGATGCGGCCCATCACCGACCAGGATGAAGAAGTGTGTCGTGGCGGTGTTTGGTTCATCGCCGCGTGCCATCGACACGATTCCGCGAACGTGCTTTAGGTCGTTCGGCTCGTCAGGCAGTGCTCGTTGCATTCTGGCGGCGAGTTCAGCGCCCCACTTCTCACTCGTCGCAAGATTGCCACCCTGGATCACGAAGCCTCTGACGATGCGGCTAAAAGTCGTCGTGTCCAACGCGCCGGTGGCCGCGAGGTTCAGAAACCCGCGCACCGTCTGCGGGGCTTTGTCCGGGAGCATTTCGATAAGTATGGCGCCTTGTTCGGTGTCGAGCGTGACGCATTGCCCGGACATCTGCGCGACGGTTGCGCCATCGAAAGGTTCGGTTTTGGGCGTTGGGGATGCGGATGGGCGGGCGTTGGCTTTCTTCAGGTTTCCAGAGTTCGGCGTTGGATTCTGTGCTGCAATCAAGCGCACGGCGAGAACCATCAACACGATCACAAAAGACTGTTGGAATCTGAAGCGCATCACAAACCGCTCTCCGCCAACTCAATTGCGCGGAACAACGCGCGGGCCTTGTTCACACACTCTTCGTATTCGCGCTCAGGCACGGAATCCGCGACGATGCCCGCGCCTGCCTGCACCGTCGCCACACCGTCTCGCAAGTGAATCGTTCTAATCGCGATACATGAATCGAGGTTTTCCGCGTAATCCACGTACAGCACCGCGCCTGCATAAACTCCACGCTTCGCCGGCTCGAGCTCATCGATGATTTGCATCGCCCGAATCTTGGGCGCGCCAGTCACCGTTCCTGCTGGAAAACACGATACAAAGGCATCGAATCGATCCAGATCGTCGCGGAGTCGCGCGCGCAAGCTGGTCACCAGATGCTGCACGTGCGAATAGCGCTCGACCGTCATCAACTCCTCGACCTTGACCGAGCCGTAATCGGAAACGCGTCCGAGATCGTTGCGACCAAGATCGACCAGCATCGTGTGCTCCGCAACTTCCTTTTCGTCGTTGCGCATTTCTTCGCCGAGCATCCAGTCTTCTGCTTCAGTCGCACCGCGCGGGCGCGTGCCGGCAATTGGCCGATAATCGAGCCGCTGCCCGTGACAACGCACGAGCATCTCTGGCGACGAGCCGACGATTGTTTCGTTACCCAGGCGCAGGAAGAACATGTACGGCGATGGGTTTGTCGCCCGCAGCGCGCGATAAATCGCCAAAGGATCGGCGGCCGTTGCCTTGGTGAATTTCTGCGCGATGACCGCCTGGTAGCAGTCGCCCGCCGCGATGTGTTCCTTAACCTTTTCGACCGCGGCTTCGAATTTCGCGCGCGCCCAATTCGATTGAAAGTGAACTGTCGTTTGACCGAGCGTGGCGGGACTCGAGGGAGCTTGAGCCAGTTCACCGAGACGTTTCTCGATTAAGCTAATCTCCTGAACAGCTTGATCGTAAAGCCCGCGCAGGAGCTGCCGATCGCCGGCTGCCTCATCCACGAAAACCACAGACGTGATCTCGATTTGCTGTTGCACGCGGTCGAACGCGAGCACAGTGCGAAAGAACATCCAGGCGGCATCGTCACTTTCAGCAGCGTGTGATCCGTTGCGCGAAAGCGCCGGTTCGAACCAACGCGCCGCATCGTAGCCAAGATATCCGACCGCGCCACCGCAAAACGGAGTCAGGCCCGGTCGTCGCGTTAACTTCTTACCGCGAAAGTAGTCGCGGAGAAATGCGATCGCATCCTGATCGAGAACTTGCTGCTCGCCATCTTTCTCGACAAAGGTTTTGCTGTCACGGCCGCGGACGATCATCCAGGGATTCGCGCCAATGAATGAATAGCGCGCCAGACGTTCGCCACCTTCGATTGATTCGAGCAGAAAGGCGTGCGACGCATCGCCCGCGATTCGCAGAAACGCGCCCAGCGGCGTCTGCAAATCTGCCAGCACCGCGCGCGTGATGGGCACGACATTGCCGCGCTCGGCTTCCCGTTCGAAATCTTCGAATGTCGCCGGACTCAGGGAAAGCATGGTCATCTGCTCACGTTTTATAACATGTCTGGAGTTGCGAGAAACAATAACGCGGTGGGTCTACAAAAGCCTGTTCGCGGCCAGCCAGTGCCCACCATCAACAACCAGCACAGCGCCATTGATGTAGCTGGCTGCGTCTGAGCAGAGAAACACCGCGGCGGCTTCGATGTCTTTGATCAAGCCGAACCGGCCAAGCGGAACGCGTTGACGAAGTTTTTCTTTGATGGGCTCCGGCACCAGGCGCTTCATTCCTTCAGTATCTTCAATCGGTCCGGGGGCGATCGCGTTCACTCGAATTCCATAGTGTCCCCATTCGACGGCGAGATTGCGGGTGAGCGCATCAATGCCGGCTTTGGCCGCGGACACGTGAAGCTGCATGGGCGTGCCGAAATAGTGCAGTGTCGCGCTGATGTTCAGAATCTGTCCGCGATGCTGTTTGAGTTGGTCGAACGCGGCGCGGCAGACGTTGAATGTGCCTTTCAGATCGATGTCGACGACCGTGCCAAAGCCATTTGGCGAAAGCTCTTCGGCTTTGCAGAGAAAATTTCCGGCAGCGCCGTTGACCACGATGTCTATCTTGCCGAAGCGTTCGATCGTGGCGGCGATGGCTTGCTGAACTTCGTCAGGATTGCGCACGTCGGCGGCGACGGGAAATGCTTCGCCGCGGGATGTGCCGGCACCGGAGCCCTCCCTCACGGTCGGGCTACTGCCCCCTGCCGCCTGCGATCTCGCTTCATTGATCGCTGATGCCGCCGGTTCGAGATGTTCCAGACGGCGGCTCACCAGTGCGACGTTCGCGCCTGCTTCAGCCAGCGCGCGCGCAACACCCCCAGTGATGCCCGTGCCGCCGCCGGTGATGAAAGCGACGCGGCCTTTCAGGATTCCGTCTGCGAAGATTTTCATCTGTAGTGCAATCCCGATGATTCGGGATTGCGTGAATCAGTTCGCAAGTTACCAACTTGCGCTACCCGCCCGAAATAAACGGACGCGCTTGCACGATGTAAATCTGCCGTTTCATGTAGGCCCATTCGATGTCCTGATCGCGGCCGTGAAAGACGTCTTTAATCTTGTTTGCGGCGGCAGCGAGACGACGAACTACTTCGTCGGTCAGTACTGCGCGTTCGCCGCTGATTGGAATTTCTTTGATTCCACCCTGGTCGTCAAATGTGAGAAGGCTGTCTTCTTCAGATCGCGTCAAAACCTGAACCGCATTGGCAATCGGGCGAAAGATTACCTGCTCCGCGATCTTCTGTCCCTC
>DASYTZ010000297.1:0-6863 GCA_036001745.1 Pyrinomonadaceae bacterium | reverse complement strand
CCGCCAGTGAGCATGTGCGCGATTTTTGGCTGGCGCGTGCCCGCACTGGACAAGCGATCGCCGCGTTTGCCTTGACTGAGCCCGATGCTGGATCGGACGTGGCGGCGCTGAAGACAACCGCGCAGCGCGCGGACGACAGCTATGTCATCAACGGGCGCAAGCGGTTCATCTCGAATGCCGGCGTGGCGGATTTCTACACTGTGTTTGCGCGAACGGGCACGCATGAAGATGGCCGCGCGGAAGTGTCCGCGTTGATTGTCAGCGCACGTATGGCGGGGTTCAGCGTCTCCGAACGGACGGAGATGATCGCGCCGCATCCAATCGGCGAGCTGGAATTCAAAGATTGCCGAGTTCCCGCGGAAGACATGATCGGCAAACAAGGCGATGGTCTGCGACTCGCCCTGCAAACTCTCGACCTGTTTCGCACGAGCGTCGGCGCGGCCGCGTGTGGCATGGCGCGGCGAGCGCTGGATGAAAGTCTGCTGCACGCAAAATCACGGAAGCAGTTCGGTAAGCTACTCGCCGAACATCAGTTGATCCTGGAAAAACTCGCTGACATGGCAACAGAACTCGACGCGGCGCGCTTGCTCGTTTATCGCGCGGCGCATTTGAAAGACACGAGGGCCGAACGCTCGACACGTGAAGCCAGCGAAGCAAAACTTTTCGCGACGGAAGCCGCTGGCCGCATCATCGATCAAGCGGTGCAGATCCACGGCGGCGCCGGACTCGTGCGCGGCTCAGTGGTCGAACGGCTCTATCGCGACGTGCGCGCACTGCGAATTTACGAAGGCACATCCGAAATCCAAAGGCTCATCATTGCTAATCAACTCTTGAAAGAGTGACTGCGAAGCTAACTTCACATCACACAGACTCCGAATCGCACCTGGCTCGTCGTCTCGGTCTCTTCGACGCGACGATGATCGTGATGGGCGGGATCATCGGCGCGGGCATCTTCACCACTCCCTATACAGTCGCGCAGCAGGTTCATACTCCTTTTTTGATTCTCGGCGCGTGGGCCGTCGGCGGATTGATCGCTTCGGCGGGCGCGTTCATCTACGCCGAACTCTCTTCGCAAGTCACCGAATCAGGCGGGCAATATGTTTATCTGCGCGAGGCGATGCACCCCGTCGTTGGTTTTGTTTACGGCTGGAGCCTGCTGTTTGTGATTCAAACGGGCGGCATGGCCGCGGTCGCGCTCATCTTCGCAAATCATGTTTTTGAATTAGGGGGTGTGTCGGCGAGCGAATGGAGCGCGGCAATCCTCGGATCAGCAGCGCTTGCGTTGCTGACCGTCATCAATTGCATTGGGGTACGCGCGGGAACGGTAACGCAAAATGTGTTTATGATACTGAAGCTGATCGCGATTGGGGCGCTGGTTGTTTTTGGTTTGATGCTGAGTCGATCACCTTCGACCGTCGCGTCAGTCCCGGCAGTTGCGTCGTCCACAACCTGGCAAACGTTGATTGCCTTCGGCGCCGCATTGATTCCCGCGCAATTCGCCTACGGCGGATGGCAAACCGCCTGCTTCGTCGCCGGTGAAGTGCGCGAGCCAAAAAAGACTTTGCCGCGCGGATTGATGTTAGGTGTCCTTGGCGTGATCGCGGTTTATCTGTCAGTGAACTACGTTTGCGTACATGCGCTTGGCGCGGACGGCTTGGCACAGACGAAGACTCCGGCTTCCGCGGTGATGCGCCTGGCGCTCGGTAGCAAGGGTGGACGTCTGATTGCTGCGGGCATCGCGATTTCGACGATTGGTTTTTTGAGCCAAAGCATGCTGACCGCCCCGCGAGTTTACTTTGCAATGGCCGATGATGGACTGTTCTTCAAACAGCTTGCCTGGCTGAATCGCGCGCGCGTGCCGGCATTCGCGATTGCTTTGCAAGGTGCTTTGGCAATCGTGATTGCGCTGGTTGCGACTCGCTTTGAGCAAATTCTGAATTACGTCGTCTCAGTCGACGTGGTTTTCTTTGCGCTTTCGGCCGCGTGCGTGTTCGTGTTTCGGAAGCGTCACGCACGCGCTGCCGAAGTCTTTCGCATACCCGGTCATCCATTCACGACGCTTTTCTTCATCGCTGCATGTGCTGTGATAACTTTCAGCTTGCTTTACAAATTTCCGCTGAACAGCGCAATCAGTTTCGGCATCATGCTGCTGGGCGTGCCGGCATATTTTGTGTGGGCGCGACGTTAGAGTACCGACTTTAGTCGGGCCGTTCCGCTAACTTTGCATGTACGATTATCGCAAGATGACTCCCGCACAGCGTCACGAAGCCGTCGAATACCGCCGCCTTCGCATGCGCCCATGGCATTCACCGCCGCATTGGGAATTTGAGGGGCTGTTGCAATTCATGATTTCGAGCGCGTGTTATGAGCATAAACACATCATTGGAGTTAGTCCCAACCGCCTAACAGAATGTGAGGACGGGCTTCTCGATCTGTGCGAGCGATTTGCGACCAATACATATGCGTGGTGCGTTCTGCCAAATCACTATCACGTGCTAATGCAAACGGATCGCCTTAAAGAATTCCGGACAGAGCTGGGAAAATTTCATGGCCGCACATCTTTCCAGTGGAACGGTGAAGATAATTCCCGAGGTCGGCATGTGTGGCACAACTGTCTCGATCGCGTTATCAAATCGCCTCGGCATTTTTGGGCTACAGTAAATTACATTCACCACAATCCAGTGCACCACGGTTACGTGGGCAAATGGCACGAGTGGCCGTGGTCGAGTGCCGAAGATTTCATCAAGTGCGTAGGCCGTGACACCGCAACCGAGATTTGGCATCAGTATCCTGTCCTTGATTACGGCAAAACCTGGGATGTAGATGAAAGGCCCGACTAAAGTCGGTACTCTAACCCTGTTTTCATGAACACTCAATCAACTTACATGCAGTGGGCGAAGAAGCGGCCGAAGGTCACATACGACCTCGCTTTGAGCGGCATACTCAATCTTCCCTTCCCCGAACTCGAAGCAACAATCGACGACATCGATTTGAACGGCGACAACTCGTACGGGTATGCGCCGTTGATTGATGCCCTTGCCGAGCATTGCAATGTCGAGCGGGAGTGCGTGGTGACGATTTCCGGCGGGACGTCCATGGCCAATCATCTGGCGATGGCCGCGGCAATTGAGCACGGCGACGAAATCTTGATCGAGCAGCCGACGTACGAACCCTTGCTCGCACTGGCGGAATACTTCGGGCTAAGAATCAACCGATTTCAAAGACGGTTTGAGCAGGACTATCAGATCGACATCGATGAACTCGCCAGCAAGGTTACGAAGCGCACGCGCCTAATTGCTTTGACGAATCTTCACAACCCCAGCAGCACGTTGACTGATGAAGACACACTGCGTCGCATCGGCGATCTTGCGCAAAGTGTCGGCGCGCGCGTGCTCGTCGATGAAGTTTATCTGGAAGCCATGTTCGAAAGTGCGCCCCGTTCGGCTGTTCATCTCGGTCCGCAGTTCATCGCCACGAGCAGCTTGACCAAAGGCTATGGCCTGAGCGGATTGCGCTGCGGCTGGATTCTCGCTGAACCTGAATTGGCAGAACGGATGCGACTTCTGCACGATATCTTCGGCGCGCTGGCGCCGCATCCGACCGAAAGGTTGAGCGTTGTTGCTTTGCAAAAACTTCCGAAGTTCATCAAGCGAGCGAAAGGAATCCTGGACAGCAATCGCGCTGTTTTGCGTGATTTCCTGGATAGTCGCGAACAATTGAAAGGTTCGGTCCCGGAATCCGGCACAACGTGTTTTCCGCGGCTTGAGAAGGGCAATGTTGAAGACCTCTGGACTTTGCTTTACGACAAGTACGACACCGCGTTCGTGCCGGGACGCTTCTTCGAATCGCCGCAACACCTTCGCATCGGCATGTGTGCTGAGCCGGAACTCTTCAGTGAAGGAGTCCAGCGTTTGGGCGCAGCTCTCGACGAACTTTCCGCATGAAAATCAAAATCATCGGCGGCGGCCCGGCGGGGATGTACTTCGCCATCCTCATGAAAAAGGCCGACGCCACTCACGAGATCGCGATCTTCGAACGGAACGGCCCGGACGACACGTTTGGCTGGGGCGTCGTGTTTTCGGGAAAGGCACTGGCCAATCTCCGCGGCGCTGATGAACCGTCACACTCGGAAATCACACGCGACTTTGAAGCCTGGGATAACGTCGATGTTGTGCGTGGCGATGAGAAGATTTCAATTCACGGTAACAGCTTTTCGGGCATTGCGCGACTTCGGTTGCTGAAGGTCCTGCAAAGACGATGCGAAGAACTGGGGATTGAAATCAACTTTAGAACTGAAGTTGCCGACATCGAATCGTTGCGACGCGATTGTGATTTGCTCGTTGGGGCTGACGGCGTCAACAGCACTGTCAGGCAGAGATTTGCTGAACAGTTCCAGCCAAACCTCGGCATGCGTCCCAACAAATACATCTGGTTTGGCACGAACCGGTTATTCCATGGACTGACGCTAACTTTTCGCCAAACGCCAGCAGGTGTCTTCGCCGCGCACTCGTACAAATTCGACAAGACGACGAGCACGTTCATCGTCGAATGCGACCCGCTGACTTGGAGCAATGCAGGGTTTGCCGCGATGTCAGATGAAGACACGCGAAGCTACCTTGCTGACGTATTCGCATCGGATTTGGACGGTCGCTCGTTGCTTTCCAACAATTCGAAATGGATCAACTTTGTGCTGGTGAAGAACAAGACTTGGCATTTCGAGAACGTTGTGCTGCTGGGGGACGCGTTGCACACCGCTCACTTCTCGATCGGCTCAGGCACGAAGCTCGCGATGGAAGATGCGATTACTCTGAAGGATAGCTTCGATCAAACGTCAAAGATTGCCGACGCGCTCAAGCGGTTTGAAGAAGTTCGCCGACCTGTGATCGAAGATTATCAGGCAGCGGCTTACGAAAGCATGTTGTGGTTCGAGAACGCCCGGCAGTACATGCACCTCTCGCCGATCGAGCTGGCCTATTCTTTGATGAAGCGCAGCGGACGTGTGGATGACGAAGAGTTGACGAAGCGCGATGCCAGCTTTATTGCCTATTATCGCGCGTTGAGGTCAGTACCATCTGCGTGAGCAGATGGGTCAGAGACTCAAGTTGAATCTTGATCCCACCCGCTCACGCAGGTGGTACTGACCTCGCGGCAGATCACGGTTTCCACTCCGGCGGCAGCAAACGCCGGCGGCCATCGCTGGCCATGGGAATTCCGGGCTCATCGAGCTGTTTTCGATCCCAAAGCTTGCACGTCACCTGCCGATGTGCCTGGTCGAGAGCCTCACAGTAATTCGTGTACGTGCAGCGACGCACTTCGTCGCCACGACCAAGCCTAACTTTCCGAAACCAATCCGGATCGGCGAGGGCCTGACGCGCCATACCGATGATGTCTGCATCGCCACTTTGCAGAATCGATTCAGCTTGTTCGAAGGTGGTGATGCCGCCGGTCGCGACAATCGGCGTTATAAATCCGGCGTCCGTTACGGCGTGTTTGATTTGCGCGACGAGCGGTACTGCACGAGAAAAGGGCCCGCGCGCGTCTGACAACGTCGTTGGCATGCACTCGTAACCACTCTGGCCCGTGTAAGGATAAACTGCAGCGCCGACCTTAGGTTGTTCGGCGTCTTCGAACTTTCCACCCTTTGAGATTGAAAGATAGTCAAAGCCCGCTTTCGCGAACTCAACTCCGAAGTAAACTGCGTCGTTGATGCGATTGCCGCCCGCAATAACTTCGTCGCCGAGAAACCGCACGCCGACTACGTAATCCCTACCGACGCGTTCGCGGACTGCGCGATAAACTTCCAACGGGAGACGGATGCGATTTTCTCGCGGCCCGCCGTAACTATCCTCGCGATCGTTCAGCGCGCTGAGAAATCCCGCCATCGTGTACGCGTGCGCATAGTGAAGCTCGACGCCATCGAATCCGGCTTCGCGCCCGCGTTGGGCAGCGTCGGCAAAAATTCCCGGAAGCACCTGCGGCAGTTCACGAATGTGCGGCAAGGCCGTGTCCGTGACTCGTTCGCGATAGCCAAAGCGGAGAGATTCCAGTTCTCGCTCATCGAGAACGTGTTCCAGGACTTCGTCTGAAGCATTTTTCAGAAACTCGCGTAGCCTGATGTCATCGCCGTTGAGATATCGCGGGTCATTCGTTAGCTGCGCAATGACTTCACGGTGTTGCGGCGTGACCTTAAGAAAGCGATCGAAATACTTTCCTGGATCGGGCCGGCGTTTGACTGCGAGGAAATCAATGATTTGAATGAACAACTTCGTGTGACCTTCGCTGGCTTCGCGCACGGTCTCGACCAGCTTCTTCAATCCCGGAAGAAATCGATCGTGTCCAATGCGCAGAAGCGGGCCACTGGGAATATCGCGAATGCCCGTCGCTTCGACCACCAGCGCCGCTGGCTGACCTTCGGCAAATCTTCGATACCAGTCAAGATTGTCCTGCGTCACGAATCCATCTTCAGTCGCGCGCCACGGCACCATCGCCGGCACCCAGGTGCGACTCTCGAGCGCTAGCGGACCAATCTGAATCGGCTGAAACAGAAGGGATCGCGCTGCTTCGTCGGCAGTGGGCCAGCGCGTGTCGGGAATCGGATGTTTGATGGGATTCGAAAACTTCCACATGAACGATTCACTTTAGCATGTAAGCGGCCGTGCGTTCGCGGCTTCGCCGCTTGATATGCGGAAAGGCTCTGCCTTTCCGGTTTGCTTTCCTGATTTCCTTGGGGCTGTGCCCCCATTTGGGCGTAGCCCAAAAAAAACGTTTCGCTATCTCGCCGGAAGGCCGAAGGCCTTCCGCACATCGGGCGGCGAAGCCGAGTGCGCGAGTGTGGCAAGCCACATTGCTCGACTAACCGCTAT
>DASYTZ010000296.1:0-10232 GCA_036001745.1 Pyrinomonadaceae bacterium | reverse complement strand
CACTTGCACCAGTGTCGCGTCGAGTCACCGGCGTGCCGGGATTCTCGTATGCCGCATCCTGCCGTCGATCCCAAAGCTTGCGCGGCTGTGCTCCGCTTTCGAGAATCCAGGTACGCACATGACGCGATGAGCGATCGGATTCGCTGAGCAGTCCGACGCCTTTCTCTGTGAAAGATAAGCTTGAGTAACGCCATTCGGTCTTGGCTATCTCAATAGGCGCGCCAGTGAACGGAGCCGACAACGACATCACCTTGTCGCGAAAAGGAACTTTGTTCTTCAGATCGCCGCCGTCCAACGCTTCGACCCAAACAACTGTCGCGGCTGCGTCTTCGCGCCATTTGTGATTTCGCGGGCTCGTCTGGACACCGTTGAGTGGCACACCTTCCCGCGTGGGAACATCGGCGATTTTGCGGACGACGTCACCGCGACGGTTCCAAATTTCGACGTCCTCAGGAAAGCCGTCCATCGGGATGAGATGCGAAAACGGTCGCTTGATTATTTCAACGAGCAGATATTCTCCGCTCGGCGAGGGCGTGACGTTATCGAAAATTGCAGGCCGGCCGATGAGTATCTTCCGGCCTGTCGCTATGTTGTAAGCAGCAAGCTGACTCGTGAAGTAGTACTGAAAAAGGTCGTCGTCGTGCGCGGTTTTCAGCATGTCTTCATAAGTCGGCGCCGGCGCGGCCTTTCCGCTGCTCTCCTGAACATTAGGACCGGTAGGGACGGTTGGGTCGGGCGGCACCGGACCCCGGCCTGCGGGAACCAGCTCGCAAATTAAGGTGGTGTTGTCGTGCAACCAATCGCAAGGATCGCCAGCGGTTGCGTTTGGACGATCCGAAGCGATGATCATTTTCGTTGCGTTCAAACGATCCATGCCGGTTATCATCTTCGCTTTGCCAGTAGCCACGTCAGCTACCCACAATTCGATTCCATTATCTTTCCTGTTCATGAACGAGAGATGCATGCCGTCAGGCGAGAAGCGCACATTCGAAATATTAAGTTGCGCTGGCACGCCAACTTTGACTTCGCCGCCATCAGCAATTTTCTTGATCGTGATCGCGTAGATGTTCGCCGTACGGCGTGGACCGTTAGTCTTTGGATTG
Organism: Pyrinomonadaceae bacterium; assembly: GCA_036001745.1. Classification (GTDB taxonomy): domain Bacteria; phylum Acidobacteriota; class Blastocatellia; order Pyrinomonadales; family Pyrinomonadaceae; genus UBA11740. The sequence goes on along the minus strand of DASYTZ010000296.1, from coordinate 9,129 downwards.
ACACGCGTCCCGGCCAGCCGCAGCATCGGCTGCGCGAGATCGGCAATTGTCGGATAAGGTTTACGGTAGGCCAGCGCTATAACTTGTTTTGTCGGACTGAGGATCGCCTGCGGCAGCGGCGGCGCCTCAAACGCGTCGATAATCTGTTTTGGCGGCAATTGATAGCGCGGCGCATTGCCGGTTTGCGCCGCAAGCATGATTGACGTCGCGATGACTAGCGCAGCAGCACAAACTAAATCTCTTCTTCGCACGATTGAATCCTCCGAAGTCGTTCTACGTTTGGTTGTGAGAGTGGCGCGGATTCTATCAGAAGGAAAGATTGTCCGACAAACTTCAGTTTGTCGTTCACGCCTCGACAAGCTAAAGCTTGTCGGACACTTCATCCGCGAACGAATCGATAGGTGATATGCAAAGCTAGTTCAGTGGGCGTAATCTCAGGTCGCACGTCAATCGCTTCCAAACGCAACGCGCCGCCAGCCGGTTTGATATTCGCGCGCGTCGATAGCTGCTCGAGCGTGAATAGTTCAATCGGGTTGTAGCGACTGTCTATGGCGTTCTGAACCAGCTTCAACAGCGGTGCGTTCAGCATCCCCGGCGTGTTGTTCAGGTGAATATCTCGCAGACGGAAGCGTGCGAGTACGGCGCGGCGCTCACGATTGAATTCCATTGTCAGCTCGGAATCAGCCCAGCCAGTGAACGCAACGCACCCCAGCAGAGTTGAGTTGTAAGCCCCCGCGAATGCCAGCGGGCCCACGATTCGCCCCTGCTCGAAATGCACCGCCGTGCGCACTCCATTAACCTCACGCTTCAAACGGATTTCACTCGCGCACTGCGCGGAAGATTGCGCGCCGCCAACGGTAAGCGGCATCGCCGGCTCTTGCAGGTTGTCGAACATCGCTATGAGGAACGAATTCAGAAATTGTTCGTTGACTGTGATCGCCGCTTCCGGCGCGGCGCTTGCTCGGCGACCGCGCGAGACTCCAGCCTCTTGCGCGCTAACGACGGGGACGCAACACAAAACAACGAGCAAAATTAACGGTTTGATCTTCATTTGTTCAATCCTTCGACTTTACGATTTAGTTCGCGGGAGAGAAGAAGATTAGGCGCCGGTTCGGTGTCCAGGCTGACGATGGCTCATAAACCACTGCGCACAATATCATGCAGCCGAATCAGACCGACGCACTTCGCACAATCGTCAATCACTGGCAACACGTTGATTTGCGATGAACGATCTTCCATCAAGCGCAAAGCGTCGTACGCGAGCGTATCCGGACTGGTCACAACCGGGTCCCGCGTCATCAAGTCATCACACGTGATGTTGGCGAACCCGATGTCCTTCGCTCCGATTCGCTGCAACGAGCGGCGCAGATCGCCATCCGTGATGACACCGGCGAGCCGGCCGTCGCCATCGACGACATTCACTGCGCCTAAACCGTAATGCGTAATTGCAGCAACGATTTCCATCCACGCCGCGTCAGGGCTGATCGTGGGATTTTGCGGTCCGCTGTGCATCAAATCAGCCACGCGCAGCGTCAGGCGCTTGCCCAACTGACCGCCCGGATGATTCGAAGCAAAATCGTTTTCCGTAAGCCCTTTGGCGCGCATCAGCGTCATCGCCAGGGCGTCTCCGATGGCCAGCGCGACAGTTGTGCTTGCTGTCGGCGCGAGATTAAGCGGACAAGCTTCCTGATCGACGGAAGCATCGATTACTGCATCAGCACGTTGGGCGATGGAAGATTTTATGTTTCCGACAATCGCGATCAGCGGAACATTTCGTCGTTTCAAATAAGGGAGCAGTTCGAGCAGTTCATCAGTTTCGCCGCTGTTGCTCAACATGATGACCACATCGGCGGATGTGACAATACCCAGCCCGCCATGCAAGGCATCAGACGGATGCAGGAAAAGCGCAGCCGTGCCGCTGCTGGTCATGGTCGCGGCAATTTTCTGGCCGATGATGCCGGATTTGCCGACGCCGAGGACAACCAGTTTACCTTTGCAGTTCGCCAACAAAGCAATCACGTGGTCGATGTCCGTGGCTTGGAGACGCGAAGCGGCTTTGCCAATCGCGTCGGCTTCGGCTCGCAGCAATTCGACCACTTGTGAATAGTTTGAGGTATCGGCCATGCGTCCTTTTTGATATACGAGTTATAAAGCAATAGCAAGTCGGGGGTTTTGCATCCTTGCTGCGCCGCCGCGAAACGGTAGTGCCAGTTTGAAGACCCACCCTTCCTTCTGTGGGACATCTATGAATAAACTATAGGCTGGCACTCTCTCTTCGCGCTATGCTATCGTTTTCTCTCTGCCCCATGCCCGCGTAGCTCAGTGGATTAGAGCGTTCGCCTCCGGAGCGAAAGGTCGCAGGTTCGACCCCTGCCGCGGGTACCAAAGTCTTGCCCAATCCTCCAACGCAAAGCTATGCACCCCCAAGCTGCCATGAATCGCGCGCATCCGCAGCCGATCGTGCTGCTGGTCGAAGACTTTGACGACACCCGCTTGATGATGAAGCTGTGGCTGATGAAAAAAGGCTATCGAGTCATCGAAGCCGAAAATGGCGAGCAAGCCATCGAGCTGGCGCAACGCGAAACGCCTGATTTGATCATTATGGACATGATGATGCCGGGGTTAAGTGGCCTTGACGCGACCCGCCAAATCCGCGAGCACGAGTCGCTGCGCCAGACACCGATCGTCGCGGTTTCGGCTTACGGCGCAGATGAATATCGGTCGAAGGCGCTCGACGCAGGTTGTAGCGAGTATGTGTCAACGCCCTTCGAGCCTGAGGCCTTGAGCGCGCTGATCGGGCGACTGCTCGCAAACATTTAGGCAGAACTTCTGTGGTGGAACATTTTCTTGAACTTTCTTAAAACTTTTATGCGGACTTCGCGCGTCTAATTAGAGTTTATCGACTTCTATGAAAGGCGAAACAGCCGGAACGTAGGCATTTTGCCATCAGGCTAACCTACAACTCCCTTGAATCCGATTCTCAATTTGTCCTGTTTGCAAACGCGAGAGCGAAAACCGGATCGTGCCAACAATTTTCGGCAGCTCGCACCTCACGCAATCGATCTCTCGCCCCCCAACTTTGTCGCAAAGGAGAGAAACTCATGTCTGCCAAGAACATCCCTTCAAGACTTATTTTCATTTGCATCCTGCCGGTGTTTCTTCTGATCTGCGGTGCGGATCTGGCCACGGTAAGTTATAGTCAGGATCGCACGTTTACTCTCAGCGTTACCGAACGTGGAGCCGTTCCGAATGACGCAGATGATGATGGACCGGCATTTCAGCAGACGCTGGACGACGTTAGCGCGACGGGCGGAACAATACTCGTTCCATCCGGCCGTTGGGTAATCTCGACCGAAGTCAGCTCGACAAATCTGGAAAGTAGGACCATCAGATTTCGGGGTTCGGGAAGCGATTCCGTGATCGTAGTCAACACGCCATCAGCCCGAACTTTCTATCTGGCGAACGCAGAAAATGTCAGCTTCGAACAGTTGACATTCGTCACCGCTGATGTCGCAAGCTCAAATGATGCGATGCAGGTCGTCAGAATCGATGGTGCAAAGCTGGCCACGATTCGTGACTGTAACTTCTATGGCATCGCCACGACGGGCGAGCCGACGGCAGCCACGATTTGGTTTTTCAGCTCGTTCGGAATTTTGGAGCGCGTCGGCTTTTATGGATCGACCTCGACGAATAGCGTCGTGCTGTGGAGCAACTTCAGAGGCGCAGTCGTTCGAAACGTGAACTTTCTCGATTACGGCGAGCACAACAACGTCGGCTATTCGAAAATCCCGTTCGCGGGCTTGGCTAACGCCTGGATCGAAGTACGCGATCCGATAAGTTCGCCTCAGAACGCTTCGACGAACGGTTCAACCGCGGTCGTAGAGAATTTCATCGGTGACGAAGGCGCACTCCATCAGGTCCTGATCGACCCACAGGCCGGCGGCGCCGGCCGCCGTCTGCAGGCAGCCAAGTTATCCAATATCAACGGTAACGTGGCGGGGACGAATGGCGTTGGTATCCTTGCGGCTGACGTGGACACGCTGGACATTTCTCACTCCTGGTTTGGATACACTTCAACCAGCGTTCCGGCCGTGAAGTTGCGCCGCATCGGGAAAGGCACTCTTTATGGCCTGACATTAGGCCAGGGCGTCGATAGGTATGACATAGACGCGACCAACACGACGGTCGAGATTATTGCCTCGTCGCCTTCGTCCGTGCCTTGTGCCGCGCAAACCTGTCGCACCGCTCCGAGCTATGCAGAAGTGGTCTCCGCAAGTTCGATCGGCGGGTCGGGCGAAACCGGCCGCCTGGCGCGGTGGAGTGATAAATCGTTTCTGAGCGATTCATCGATAAGCGACAACTTTGGGGCTGTTCAATTCTCTGGCAGCAACGTCACGTTTTCGAATACGGGCCGTGTAACTTTCTCGAATCCGGGCCCGGTCACCTTTTCCAACGGCGGCGGAGTCGTTTTCGCCGGCAATGTAAATCTGGGAGGCGCTCCCGCAGTTCCAGTCACTCGGACGTCACAGGACTTCGTGCTGGGTGCGCAGCACGCAGTGATCCTAGTAGACGCATCGCAAGGGCGGTGTCAGATTTATTTGCCCAATCCGTCAACGAACGTTGGGAAGATGTATACAATAAAGAAAATCGACGCTACGTCGAACGTCGTGAAAATCGAATCACGAACTTTTAGCCAGGACAAGGCCAATATCGATAATGTGGCGAACCTGGAGTTTACAACTCAATACGCCAGTTACACCGTCATAAGCGATGGTAACCAGTGGTGGATCATAGCCAAGAAATGAGAGGTGCGGCTCCAGCCGCTTTGGCACGGTGGTCCGCGACGGCCGCGCGAACGGTCCTGGTGACGCTCTGTCTGTTGCTTTTCGCGCATGCGGCCTTCGCGCAATCATGCTCCGTCAATGCCGCTCAACTTCCAGACGCTCCGGAGTTGCGCGGGTTTCGGCTTGGCATGACGTTCGAGCAGGTGAAAGCGCGCGTGCCCCAGGTCCAGTTCGGCAGGCCGGACGAAATCGGCCTCACGAAAACGAGCATCAATCCGCTTTACGATCCAAGTTTCGACAGAGGCAGCTTCGCCGACGTGCGCACTATCTCTCTGGATTTTCTCGATGGAAAGCTCACGACGCTTTGGATTGGGTACGAGAACTCATTCAAATGGCAGACGGTCGATGCGTTCGTCACTGGAATCAGTAAACCGCTGAACCTGCCTGCGTCGTGGTCGCCGAAACGAGGCGGCCAGCAACTACACTGCGACGGTTTCACCATTTTCGTGTCGTTGATTGCGGGCAGTCCAAGCATTCGCGTGACTGACGATGCTGCCGACGAAACGATCGCGACGCGGCGCGAGGAAGCTGCCGCCGCCGCCGAGTTGCGTGTCACGGGCGACAGAGCCACCAAATTGTATTACCCTTCGGACTGCGAAGCTGCCGAGAACATACCGGCACAGAATCGCGTCGTTTTTAAGGACAAAGACGAAGCCGAAAAAGCAGGTTACAAGTTAGCGAAAGATTGTCAGTAGAATTGTCCGACAAACTTCAATTTGTCGTTCGTTCCGCGGGGGAAGTTCTTCGTCAAATTGCGACAAACTAAAGTTTGTTGGACATCAGGAGGTCCCATGTTAAAGGAATTCAAAGAGTTCGTCGCGCGCGGAAACGTCATTGACCTCGCCGTCGGTGTAATCATCGGCGCGGCCTTCGGCAAGATTGTCACGTCGCTCGTCGAAGGATTAATCATGCCGCCGATTGGCTTAGTGCTGGGCCGGATCGACTTCGCCAGCCTGTTCATCGTGCTCGACCATTCGAAGGGAACCCCCTTATCGCTAGCCGACGCAAAGACAAAAGGGATTTCGGTACTAGCCTACGGTCAGTTTCTCAATGACTTCGTGAATTTTGTGATTATTGCGTTTGTGATCTTTTTGCTGATAAAGATTGTCAACCGTCTCCGGCGCAAAGACCCGTCTACAAAAGACTGCCCGCACTGCCTGACGGCGATTCCGGTGGCGGCGACGCGCTGTTCAGGCTGCTGCGCGGACTTGAAGGCCGCGTAACGACTCTCCTTGACCCATATTCGCGTGGTTTTTACAATGAACTTTCACCCCAAAAACCGCGTACAAGGATTTACTAAACCGTAAGGAGCACGATGTATGAGCACGTCTTATCAACCGCAAAAAGATGGGTCAGAGCAAAGGAACGAATTAATCATGCACGAACCAGAACCTGAGCAAACCGAAGAAAAATCCAATGTCGGTGCGTCGGTCCGCGACATGGCGGCGCGGATTCCTGAGCAGCTTTCGGCGATTGGCCGCGACATCAGTCGTACAATTGAAAGAGCCATTTCTGCAAAGGATGATTACATGCTGGCCGTAAAAGTTTCGGCCGATGCGTCGCATAAACTCGGTCAGCTCGTGCAGGCCGGCGTGTTCGGCACCCGCGCCGAAGCCGCTTCGTTCCTGATCGATGAGGGTATCAAGACGCAAACCGAACTGTTCGAGCGCGTCGAGCAGAAGCTGACGGAAATTGAGCGCCTGCGCGCTGAACTGCGTGGCTTGGTCGGCGAACGAAAGACGGAAGAAAAGCCCGACTAGCACCGTCGTGTCTGAACCCGAGCGTTAACGTAATTCGCTCTCCTGCAAAATTGATTCTTTGATCCCGTCGCTACCGCTCCGGGTTCTGACACGCACTCTTTGTTAATCCCGCTCCGAACGCGGTAAACTCTTACCGAATATTTTTTAACTATCGATATCGAGCCGGCTTTCAAGTGCAGAAAACTTTTCGCGTTCCACACACCCCGATCGAACAATTCACTCTCGATAACGGCTTGCGGGTTGTCCTCAACCAGGACCAATCGGTGCCCGTCGTTTCGGTCAGCGTTTATTACGACGTGGGCTCGCGGAACGAGCCTGAAGGCCGCACCGGCTTTGCTCACTTGTTTGAGCACATGATGTTTCAGGGCTCAGAGAACGTGCCCAAGGCCGCGCACTTTCAATACATTTCCAACGCGGGCGGCACCATGAATGGCACGACTTCCAGCGAGCGCACAAACTATTTTGAAACGTTGCCGGCGAGTGAGTTGCCTCTGGCTCTTTGGCTCGAAAGCGATCGCATGCGTTCGCTGAACGTGACACAGGAAAACCTCGACAATCAGCGCGAAGCGGTGAAGGAAGAAAAGCGTCTGCGTTATGACAACCAGCCGTACGTGAATGGGTTTCTGCGGTTATTTGAAATGAGTTTTAAGAATCCGGCGAACGCGCACTCGACGATTGGTTCGATGGAAGATCTCGATGCCGCGACCGTCGATGACGTGCGGGAGTTCTTCCGCATCTACTACGCGCCGAACAACGCGGTGCTCTCAATTGCCGGCGACTTTGATCGAGCGGAAGCCGGAGGGCTGATCGAAAAGTATTTTGCGACGATTCCTCGTCAGCCTGAGACGCCACCAGTCGATGTGAGCGAACCTGTTGAAGTCGCCGAACACGTCGGGACTTTTGTTGACAAGTTGGCGCCGGTGCCGGCCTTCGCCCTGGGCTGGAAAATTCCCGTGCGGCGCACGCCGGCGTTTTACGCGCTGTCGCTCGCCAGTCATCTGTTGTTCGAAGGCGAAAGCGCGCGGCTGTACCAGAAGCTGGTGAAAGGCGAAGAGTCGGTCGTGCAAATCCAGGGCGGAATCGACGAGCGCCGCGGCCCTTCCGGTTTGTTCATCGTCGTCATTCCAAAACCGGATCGCGAAGGCGCCCAAATTCGCGACAGCATTTTCAAAGAGATTAGCGACCTCGCCACTCGCGGCCCGAGCGCCGAAGAGATGGAGAAACTGCGGAACAATCTCTTCAACGGCGCGGTGCGCAGCCGCCAATCCTCACTCTACCGGGCGCAACAACTCGCTGAGTTCACGCTATACGATAGCGAACCCGAACTTTTCAATACTGACTTGCAGAATTATTTGGATGTTACGCGAGAGCAGATTCGAGACGCGGTGGCAGATTATCTCGATACCGACAATCGAGTTTTGCTCGAGATTGTACCCGCGGCTATGGAAGTCGCGCCTGCTGCGCCACAACCTCCCGGCGAGCCGAAACAACCCACCGCGCCACCAGCGCAAGTCCCACCCGCACCACCGCGTGAGGCCGCGCCGACTGGCCCAATCGCTGCCTCTGATGAGGCGCGGCGGTGAAGAATAGCCTGCCCATGGTTTTGAATTATCGGCGGATCAATTCGTACAGAAGCCGCACCGGCAACCCCATAACATTGAAGTAGTCGCCCTTGATTGCTTCAATGAAGCGCGCGCCGCGGCCTTGGACTGCGTAGGCGCCGGCCTTGTCCATTGGCTCGCCGGTTGAGACGTACCAGTCGATCTCGACTTCAGTCATCGCGGCAAACTTAACTTCGGTTGTTTCGCAATCGATTCTGGTCTCTGACGAACAAATGAGAGCAATCCCAGTGAGCACCTGGTGCCAGCGCCCTTGAAGCATTCGCAGCATTCGTTTCGCGTCTTCGGTGTCATTGGGTTTCGCCAGAAGATGTTCGTCGACCACAACAGTCGTGTCCGCCGCGACCACCGGACGATGCGCGTGGATTTCAGCCGCAGAGTTTGCCTTCGCGGCCGCTAACCGTTCGACGTACGCGCGTGGTGTTTCATCGCCGTGCAAGGATTCGTCCACTTCGACCGCCCCGACCTGGAAAGGCCAGCCGATCATCCGCAGGATTTCCGATCGACGCGGGCTGGAGGACGCAAGCAGAAGTATCGGTAGTTGCGCTGTCGTTGCTGCGCTCGCACCTTCACTTGCACTTAAATCTTGCGACCGAGGTTGGTTCGCTTGGTTGTTGAGCGCCTCTTCCATTACACTCCGAAATCTGGTTCGTTGGCCGGACATTCTGAAAGTTTTTGGTCTGAAGTTCAAACTTGAATCATGATCGACGCAACTTTACTACTACCAAAGATTCTTGAGCGGGCGGGTGACAATCGCGAGATGAGGGAGACCGCCGCAAAGATCGCATGGAAAAGAGCCGCGGGCGAGGGACTGTTCCCCCATGCCCTGCCGCTTCGTTTGCACGAGAAGACTTTGATTGTCGCGGTAGCGGACGGCGTTTGGCAAAAGCAACTCAAGGCGATGTC
>DASYTZ010000295.1:0-8600 GCA_036001745.1 Pyrinomonadaceae bacterium | reverse complement strand
AGAAACCGTTACCGTTCCGGCCGGCACATTCGACGCGTACAAGCTGGAAATCGTCTCGGCGGACAATGACGCCGACAAGCAGACCGTCTGGATCGCCAAAGACTCACGCAAAGTGGTGAAGATCACCGCCACTCTGCCCAGGTTGGGCGGCGCTTTGTTGACGTCAGAATTGACGCAGTAGAGGAAATTAGGAAACAAATTCAGCGGCGGTCGGGATTCGTCCTTCCGGCCGCCATTTTGTTTGATTGATTTATTTTCCCGAGGGCTCTATAAACATTCCGCTCCGACCGAGCCAGATACCTATGAAAACTCTAATCCGTAACGGCCAAATCATCACCGCCACTGACAATTACAAAGCTGACATCTTTATCGACGGCGAAACCGTCACGACCATCGGCAAAAAGCTCGACATGGAAGCTGACGTGACGATCGATGCCAGCGGTAAACTGGTTATTCCCGGCGGCATCGATCCGCACACGCACATGGAGCTGCCGTTTGGCGGCACCACTGCGGCGGATGATTTTCGCACCGGCACCATCGCCGCCGCCCACGGCGGCACAACGACGATCATCGACTTCGCGGTGCAGTACAAAGGCGAATCACTTATCGAGGGCGTTGATAACTGGCACAAAAAAGCCGCAGGCAAGTGCGCCATCGACTACGGCTTTCATCTGATCACGACTGAACTCGAAGACCGTCAGATCGAAGAAATGTACACGGTGATGGACGAAGGCGTGACCAGCTTCAAAATGTTCATGGCCTATCCCGGCGTGTTTCTGGTCGACGACGCGACCATCTTCCGCGCCATGTCGGCGGCAGGATCGCGAGGCGGTTTGATTTGCATGCATGCCGAAAACGGCATCGTCATCAACGAGATCATCAAGCGCGCGCTCGAGAAAGGCCATACCGCTCCCAAGTATCACGCGCTCACGCGGCCCACCGTCGCCGAAGCCGAAGGGGTGCATCGGGCCATCGCGATTGCGGAAATGGCCGAGTCGCCGGTTTACATCGTTCATCTCAGTTGCGCTGATGCGTTGAATCAAGTCCGTCAGGCGCGCGACCGCGGCATTCCTGCCTTCGCGGAAACTTGTCCGCAGTATCTTTTCCTTTCGATTGACGACTACGGCGAAGACTTCAACGGCGCGAAGTACGTGATGACGCCGCCGCTGCGCGAGAAAGCGAATCAGGCCGAACTTTGGAAAGGCCTGAAGATGGACGACCTGCAAGTCATCTCAACCGACCATTGCCCGTTCTGCATGAAGGAGCAGAAAGAACTTGGCAAGAATGACTTCACCAAAATTCCGAACGGCGCGCCCGGCGTCGAGCATCGCGTTTCGCTGATTTACAACGGCGTCATCGAGAATCGCATTTCGCTCAATCGCTTTGTTGAGTTAACTTCAACCGCCGCCGCCAAGATGTTTGGCCTGTTTCCCAAGAAAGGAACGATCGCGGTGGGCTCGGATGCCGACATCGTCATCTTCGATGCTAATAAAGAACAGACACTCTCGGTAAACACCCACCACATGAACGTCGACTACAGCGCCTACGAAGGCAAGAAGATCAAAGGCATGGTTGAAACCGTGCTGTCGCGCGGCTCAGTCGTGATCGATAAAGGTCAGTTCAAAGGCAAAGCCGGCAATGGACAATTTTTGAAACGCGGCGAGTGCGTGAGTATCTAATCCCGACGTTTAGTTCAGCGGCAGAACCTCATCACGATGAACGAAGCGCAGGCGCCCCACAACATTCGCAGGAAGTGCGCGGAATGCGGGCTGGTCAACGCCGGCTCAGACGTCGTCTGTCGCCGTTGCGGAGCGCCGCTTGACGAACCTGAAATTGAAGTAAGCGCGGATTTCGCCGAGCGTCAAGACGGCACGGTTAAGAAGACGCGCACTCTTTGGAAAAGGCTGGTGTGGGTAGTCGGCGCGACGCTGACGATCCTTGTCATCTGGTATTTATCGCTTCTTTTCACATCGGATGGTCTTCAGCAAAACCAGCGTGACCAGGTGCACGCGGCCATTGCTGTCCTGGACCAGAAGGGATTTACTCGCGAGGCGTTCGTCCTGAGATACCTGGCCACGTTTCGCACGTCTGACAATTGGTTGAACGCGTATGTCGGGCATCGCGATGCTTACGCCGCGACGAATTTTCCTTTCGAGGTCGTGACACTGTACCCCGAATTCTTTAGCTTGCCGGCTGACGATACGGAACGCGCTGCGGTGCTGCTGCACGAGGCACGGCATCTGTGCGGTGACGGCGAAGATGCGGCGCTTCAGATTACCTGGAAGAGCAAGCGGCAGTTGGGCTGGACGTTTGAGAAGTACAGCCACACCCGCGTGTGGGATGCGACCGAAGATCTGACTCGTCAACGATTTCCGTACATGTTTCAATGCGGAGCCAATGAACAGACAGACTGTTTCTGATCCGGAGAATTTGCGCTGGACAAGCCAAATCACGAACGGCAAACTGTCGAAGACGAAAACTTACTGAGATGAAATGATAAGAGGTCTCTTCATCATCGCGTGCATCGCGACCTCGGGTCTATCGATACACGCGCAACACCGCACGCCGCCAAAGCCGGCTAAACATGCCGTCGTGACGGCCGCGCAGGTCAACGGCGTCTATCGCGCATACGATAATGAGTTTCGCATTCTCGCCCTCGGCCACAACAAGCTGAAGGTCCAGTTTGATGGCGTCTATCGCACGATCTCGAAGAGCGTGAACACGGGCTACGCCAGTGGCGAAGCGACAATTGATGGCAACGTCGCCACTCTCGATTTGCCCGAATTCGGGCCGTGCAAGATAAACATGGTGTTCCTGCGTAACGGAAAGATGAAGGTCACGCAGGAAGGTTCCGACGCAGATTGCGGATTCGGACATAACGTGTACGCGACCGGAACCTATCGAAAGATTCGTGGCGGGAAGCCAAAGTTTGAGTCGCCACCGTAGAGTCAGTACCACTCGCGTCAGCGAGTGGGGCATGCCGCTAACTGGAATTTCCGCGTTGAGTACTTAACCCATCCGCTAACGCGGATGGTACTGACCTCAATCCCGTCCGGGCCGCCTCCGGACAAAACACTTGTCGCCTCACGCGTGTTTCCCTTACTATGACCGCCTTGCTGTTGCCTTCAAATCAGTCTTGCAGAGGTTAATCTTCGATGCTTGCAGTCGTTCTGACCTGTTTTGCGCTTTTGTTTCTCGGACAGGATCCTGACGGGCAGGGACGCCGGCCACCGGCGCAACAACCCACCGCGTCGCCAACTTCGTCGCCGTCGGCATCGCCCGCCGCTCAGAGCTCTCCACAGCGTGGGCCACAGGAACGTCCTTCGCCGTCGCCGGAAGAGCCACCGGTTGTCACCAAACACGAAATCCGTGCCGGCGGCAGAGTGCTTCGTTACACGGCGACGACGGGCATGCTGCCAATCAAGAACCGCGACGGCGAAACCGAAGCGCGCATGTTTTTTATGGCGTACACGCTGGACGACGGCGGCAATAGCGCGCGGCGGCCGCTCACGTTTTCGTTCAACGGCGGCCCGGGTTCGGCGTCTGTTTGGTTGCATCTGGGCGCGATCGGCCCCAAGCGAGTACGGATGAACGCAGACGGAACAATGCCGGCTCCGCCCTACGAATTGATCGATAACGAGTACACCTGGCTGACACAGTCAGATCTCGTATTCATCGATCCGGTTGGCACGGGCTACAGCCGCGCCGTGCGGCCGGAACTTGCGTCGAAATTCTTCGGCTTGCAAGGCGATATTGAATCAGTCGGCGAATTCATCCGGCTGTACCTGACTCGTTACGAGCGCTGGACGTCGCCCTTGTTTCTTGCGGGTGAAAGCTACGGAACGACGCGCGCTTCGGCCTTGTCCGGTTACTTGATCGATCGCGGCATCGCCTTCAACGGCATCATGTTGATCTCGACGATCATGAACTTCGAGACGACGAACTTCGCGCCTGGAAACGACATTCCTTACGTTCTGTTTCTTCCGTCGTATGCGGCGACCGCCTGGTATCACCGAAAGTTGCCACCCGACCTGCAATCGAAGTCTGTCGCTGAAGTCGCGGCCGAAGCCGAATCCTGGGCCAGCAATGAATACACGCTGGCGCTCGAGAAAGGTGACAAGCTGAACGCTTCGGACCGTCAGGACACGATCGCGAAGCTCTCGCGGCTAACCGGCCTGTCGCCGCAGTTCCTCGACAATGCGAATCTGCGCGTGTCTTTGAACCTGTATCGCAAAGAATTGCTGCGTTCGGAAAGAAGATCGATTGGACGACTCGACGCGCGTTTCAAGGGTTACGAAACGAACATCGCCAGTGATAGTCCCGATTACGACCCGAGCGAAGCAGCGATTCGGCCGCCGTACACTTCCACCTTCAATAAATACGTTCGCGCCGAACTGAATTACAAAAGCGATCTCGAGTACTACATTCTCGGCGGCGGAATTTGGAGCCCCTGGAACTGGGGCACAAACAACAATTACGTCGATACGAGCATTGCGCTGCGGAATGCGCTGGCAAAGAATCCTTACCTGAAAGTATTCGTGGCGATGGGCTACTACGACATGGCCACGCCGTATTACGCGGCCGACTACACGCTGCATCACATCAGCCTCGATCCATCGTTGTTAAGAAACATCTCGACCGGGCATTATGAAGCCGGCCACATGATGTACATCGACGAGAAATCGCTGGCGCGCATGCGCGCGGACATCGGCAAGTTTATTCAGGATTCGTCGAGCAGATAGGAGAAATCGGCGTGAAGATGATGCTTTTGGTGCTTTGCACCTTAATTCTTTCCGCGTCCGCGATCGGCCAAACGCGCGTCGTGACTGCTGCTGAAGCAAACGGCACGTATCGATCAGGTCGGAACGAAATCAAGATCCTTGCCTTGGGACACAACAAGCTGCGAATCCAAATGGAGCTTACTTATGAATACAAGTCTGCGGCTGGCCCCATGGCAAACGTGGGCGAAGCGTTCGGCGAGGCAGACATCGAAAACGACGTCGCGACGTTTCACCCTCCTGACACGCAGGATTGCACGATTACAATTAAGTTTTTGCCGGGGAACAAAATAAAAGTAAGCGAGGACCACACGTTGAACTGCGGCTTCGGATTGAATGTGAGTTCCGAAGGCACATATCGAAGAATTCGAGCAGGCAAGCCCAAATTCGACCCGGACAGGTAGGAGGTCTAATTCAATGAAGATATTGCTGACACTGTTTTTCGTCCTCTCAGTGGGCCACGCCGTCGCTTTCGCCCAAGCTAACATCGAGCCGCCACTCATCACCGTAACCGGCCAGGCCGAAGTCCGCGTGCCACCCGATGAAGTGTTATTCACTCTCCAGGTTGAAAATGTGGACAGGGACATGCTGGTAGCTAATAAGAAGACCGACGATAGCGTGAAGCAGATTCTCGCAATCGCACGCAAGAACAACGTCAAACCGGAAGACGTGCAGACCAGCCAAATCAGCGTCCAACCGAAATACAACACCGACGACATGCCCTACGATGAGCGAAACAAAGTGAAGCGCGTGCTGATTGGGTATGAAGTTTCAAAGACGGTCGCAATCAGGTTGCGCGACATTTCACGTTTCGACGAATTGTTGGCTGACGTTCTTAAGGCAGGAATCACGCGCTTGAGCAATCTGCAATTTCTGGACTCGCAGGTACGCAAACATCGCGACGAAGCGCGTCGCATGGCGATTCGCGCGGCGCAGGAGAAGGCCAGGTTGTTGGCTGGCGAGATTGGACAATCGATTGGGCCGGCGTATTCGATTACGGAAGAGTCCGTTAATTATTCGCGGAGCAACATCAACCAGAACACAACTGCCACCGCCGGTGAATCGTCGGACAGTGAAAGCGCGATTGCCCCCGGCTCGCTTTCAATCACTGCGCAAGTAACTGTTCGATTCAGACTCCAATAAACCGGTGGCAGCAAACAACGAAACAATCCAATACCCCGACGGCCGTGTCGAGCTGAAGCCCGAAGCGTTTGCGGAGATTAGCGCGAGCCCGTTGTTCAATCGCGACCTAGCGCCAGTAAAAGTTTCGGACCGTAACTGGACGACGTACAACTACGCCGCGCTTTGGATCAGCATGGCGCACTGCATTCCCACTTACATGTTGTCGTCCGGATTGATCAGCGCCGGCATGAACTGGTGGCAGGCGCTGATCACGATCCTTCTCGGCAACACGATCGTCTTGGTCCCGATTCTGCTTAATTCGCATCCGGGGACGAAGTACGGCATTCCCTTCCCGGTTTTCGCGCGCGCTTCTTATGGAACATACGGATCTAATCTGCCGGCGCTGATGCGCGCGATTGTCGCTTGCGGCTGGTTCGGCATTCAGGCATGGATCGGCGGCGAAGCGCTGAACACCTTGTTCGCAGCCATCATTCCGAACTGGAACGGCCTGCTAGGCGGTCCAATCGGCGGCCACATGACGACTGAGTGGATCTCGTTCCTGCTGTTTTGGAGCATGAACATTTACATCATCTATCGCGGCATGGATCTGCTGCGAAAAGTCGAGAACTGGGCCGCGCCGTTCGTACTGGTGATGACGTCGCTTCTGCTCGCATGGGCGATTTGGAAAGCGCACGGGCTCGGTTACCTGCTGACCCAGCAAAGCAAGTTTCATACAGTCGGTGAGTTCTGGAAGATCTTCATACCATCATTAACTGCCATGATCGGATTCTGGGCCACGCTCAGCCTGAACATGCCGGACTTCACGCGCTTCGGTCACAGCCAACGCGAACAAGCGATCGGCCAGGTCGTCGCATTGCCAACCACGATGACGGTTTTCGCCGCGATGGGCGTGATGATTACTTCGGCGGCGGTGATTATCTATCCGCAAATGCCGCCCGGCGATTTGTGGGATCCGATGAAACTCGTCGGGCAATTTCATCAAGTCGCAATCGTGGCCATTTCAATGTTCACAGTCGTCGTCGCGACGCTCGCGGTCAACATCGCAGCCAATGTCGTGTCGCCGGCGAATGATTTTGCGAATGCTTTCCCTAAGCTAATTTCGTTTCGGACCGGCGGCTTGATCACGGGAATCATCGGTATCTTGATGCAGCCGTGGCGACTGCTTGCCGATCCAACGGGCTACATCTTCACTTGGCTCGTTGGTTACTCCGGTGGTCTCGCATCAATCGCCGGAGTACTGATCGTTGATTACTGGCTCGTGCGAAAGAAACAGTTTGTCCTTGGCGATCTTTATCGCAAGCGAGGTGCTTACACGTACAACGGCGGCTGGAACTGGCGCGCCGTCGTGGCCACGATCGTAGGATGCGCGTTGGCTTGGGGCGGACCCATACTGGCACAGTTCGGGGTATTAGTGCCGCTTCTGCAAACCCTTTATAATTACGCTTGGTTTGTCGGCTTCGGCGCCGCGGGTTTGACGTACGTAGCCTTCATGAAAATCGCTCCGCCCCAGACTCAGCCATCACCGAACCGCGAGCCTGATTGAGAAGCAGCGGCGGATCTCTTATGGGAAGCTTTACTCATCATCCGATTCTCATGCTCGCGTTGCTTCTTGCAGCGAGTTCGGGGCACGCCCAAACCGTTCCCTCTGCGTCGCCGACGCCCGCGCGCCCGCCTGTGCTGCAAGGTGCCAGTAAGACCGACGATCTGTCGCTCCCGGCGCTGCCCGACGACAAGTCGCCGCGCGAGATTGGAGAGGACGAAGTGCTGCGCGTCGATACCAATCTCGTGAGTGTCCCCTTCAGCGCTCTCGACGCGTCGGGCAAGTACGTGATGGACCTGAAGCAGTCAGACGTGCGCGTCTTCGAGAACAGCGTCGAGCAGCATCTCGCCTTCTTCTCCGAAATTTCGCAGCCCACCTTCGTTGTGCTTCTGATGGACGTGAGCACTTCGGTCATGCGGCATTTCCGCGAGATAAAAGAGGCGGCGGTTGCGTTCACAGACCAACTGCGCGACACCGACTACGTCTACCCCGTCGCCTTCAGCGGCAAGGTGTTCCCTCTCCTCCGCCGGGCGACGAACGACCGCGCCGCGCTGCGTGAGGCGATTCGCAACATGCGCGTCGTTGACGACAACAAGACGAGCATCTATGACGCCGTGCAGATCGTGAGCGACGAGATTCTCAAAAAGTTCCGCGGGCGCAAGGCCCTTATCCTATTCACTGACGGCGAGGACGTCTCCAGCCGTCGCGCCAGGAAGAAAGATAATCTGCGCGACGCACAGGAGCTTGACGCGCTCATCTATACCGTGCAGTACCCGCGCGAGTTGCCCATCGGCAATCGCCAATACCTGAGCCTCATGACGCCGGCGTACAAGGACTACCTGCGCCGGCTCGCGGAGAATAGCGGTGGCCGGTACTTCAAAGGCGACAAGCCGGCAAAGGTCACGGCGGCTTTCGCCTCCATCGCCGAGGAGCTGCGGCGGCAGTATGTCGTCGCTTACTACACCACGTCGCCCCTGCGCCCTGGTCAGAGCCGCCGAGTTAGAGTCACAGTCACGCGTCCTGGCGCCAGCGTGAGGACACGCAAGAATTTTGTACAGGGCAAACAATGATGGGCGTGTGAGGCGCGCCGGCAGCGTTTTCGTTACTCTAGAGCGGAAGAAAGTTCGGAGGGATTAATG
>DASYTZ010000294.1:0-15888 GCA_036001745.1 Pyrinomonadaceae bacterium | reverse complement strand
CGCGAAGCGGCTTTTCTGTCGGCGATGATTCCGAACCCGCGCACCGTCTTTAATCCGCAGGTAAATCCCAAACGCGTGGCGCGGCGGCAGCGCATCATCATGCGTTTAATGCCCGCTGTCCGAATGCCGGCCTGAGGGGCGATCCGCAGATTACACAGATTACGCAGACACACAATCAGACAGACGAGTTGAAAGCTACTCAACCGGGAGCCAGGAAAGACTATCTTTTTAGGAAGCTCTTTGAAGGTATCTGTGTAATCTGCGTAATTTGTGGATTTCCCATCAGGTCCAGTGCGTGAGCCATGTAGCAAACGCAATCCATGCGTGCGTCCCGCCGATGACCAACCGCAAAGGATGCGAAATAACGATCAGCGCGCCGCCCAACATAGTCGCGCGGTGCGGACGACCTCTCGTCACGATGTCGAAAATGATGCACGGGACTATGAACAGATCCGCCAGGCCATAGAACATCAGCGGCCCGCCGCGCTCAATGAAGCCAAGCGGCCAGCGCGCCACGCCAGCAGGCAGAAGCGCGATCGAGGCAAGTAACATCAGGCGCTTGTGCGTATCCAACTTTCGTCGGAAATAGAAAGCAGCACCCACCAAAATCCCGAACACCAACATGTCGCCGAGCGGTATCGTCAGAAATGAAAGTGGATTGACGTCCGGCAGTGGCGATGGTCCCTTCGCCCGCACGATTCCGGTGAAGGTGCCGATGATAATCATCAACACAGCGATAACACCGCCGGCGACGCCCAATTTCATGTGGATTCGCGTGCGCTTGGTCGCGACCAACGTCGTCTGCGTCACGAACAAAGCGATCCACGAACTGAAAACAATTCCGTGCAGAATGAGCAACGGAATCAGCCGCTCGGAATGAAAGTACGGTCGCAGATAAAACGTGCGCGAGAAGCCGACAAAGACAACGAATAGAATCGTCATCGCCATGCCGCTGTAGAAAATGCGCTCGCGTGTCTTCGCTTGCCGCTGCGTGTCAATGACTTCTGAGTAGACTGCCATGCTTTGCGTCCCAACCTTAACTTAGTGAATTGCACTACGCGAAACGTTCTTATAAACCAAGCCACCCTTCATCACAAAGGCGACGCGTCGCACCGCCGTTGTGTCTTTCAAAGGATCGCCGTCGAGCGCAATGATGTCCGCTTGCAAACCCGGCGCGATTGAGCCGATCTGATCCGACAAACGCATAGCCTCAGCCGCAAGTGAATTCGCGGATACCATTGCAGTCATCGGGTCGACTCCGCCATCACGCACGCGATCGATGAACTCTTCGGCGTTGCGGCCGTGCGCGCCGGCGACTGCGTCGGTGCCGAAAACGATCTTCAATCCCGGAATCTTCGAGGCGCGCTGCACCAGTTCGTGATTCAGCGACAAGACGCGTTGCATTGCGGTGAATCCTTCTTCAGTGTAGCCGGGCGTGCCCAGATATCTTTCCTTGTTGGCGAGATAGTTTTCGATGACGAGACCGGCCTGCGGATCAAGATAAGTTCCCTTTTGCGCCAACAACCTCAAGTCGTCATCAGTGGCCATCGTGCCGTGTTCAATCTGTGTGCAGCCGGCATTCGTGGCCGCGCGCACCGTGTCTTTGTAAGCATGCACGACCGCGCGCAAACCTTGCTTCTTCGCTTCATCGCACGCCGCATTCAATTGCTCCTGTGAAAGCGTCATGTTGCCGCCCTGGCGAATACTCGCTGCGGCAAAGATTTTGATGACATCTGCGCCGGCCTCTTTTTGTTTGCGTATGAACGCGCGAATCTCTTCCGGCGTGCCTGTTTGTGGCCCACGACCGACAAGCGGCTCAGCAGAAGTCAGAATCCGCGGCCCGGGGAGAAGACCTTTCGCGATCGCATCGCGCAAAGGGATGTCCGCGGACGAGCCGATGCTTTGCACCGTTGTGAAGCCGGCCATCAGGGTCGCGTAGGCATTCGATGCCGCAGCATAGATTGCATCGGGCGTCGTGCCGCCTTGTCCCGCGTTCTTGCCGTCTTTGCCAAAAATCCACGTGACGTGCACGTGCGCATCGATCCAACCAGGCATCACGGTCAGACCGCGGAGGTCGTAATCAACCGGGCCAGCCTTTCGGTCGATGGCAACAATCCTCGAGCCTTCGACAACAATGCGCGTATTGCGGAAAATGTGGCCTTTGCCGTCGAAGACCGTGCTCGCGGCAATCACAATTCGTTTCGGTTGCATGGGTAGTTGCGAAAAGACGCGGGGCGCAGCTACGTGGAAAAGAACCAACGCCACTACCGACGCAAGAGCTTTTGAAATTCGCATGGCGCGAGATTTTAAGACAGGTTGCCGTTTTTACGGTAGTAGTGACGTGGTTTCAGTTTCCTCTGTGTCCCTCTGCGACAACCTCCGCGCTTCTCTGCGGTTAAGAGACGTCTGAAAGCATTTACCGCGGAGAAAAAGCCGAGGTAAGCGCAGAGACCGCGGAGGATGAGTCGAGAACTTCAAATTTAGACACTACCGTTTTTACGGAACAGTTTTGTCGGTGCGACGCAGTAATTGATCAAATCGAGGATCAGAGCGCAGGTTTTCGAGGTGCGGATCGACGCGCACGAAAGTGAAGCCGACGGCGTGCTCCCGTTCAGCCTGAGCCAGCCAGCGAAACGCATTTTCGCGATCGCCCAGCAAGCAAAAGATCACGGCAATCTCATATGCCGTCACCCAATGCTCGTCGCGCTGCGCAATGATTTGTTCGAGGATTTCCCGCGCCTCGTCGTGATGACCCGTCGCCGCCAGCACATGCGCGCGTTTTGCGCGCGTGGTCGGCGTCTCTCCGGCAAAAACCCGTTCCTGTTCGTAAGCCGCCAGCGCCTCAGCCGTCATGCCCTTTCGCTCGTAAGCCCAGCGCAGAATTGTATGCGCGGCCACGCCACCCGGATCGAGTTCCAGCGCTTTGCGGCATTGCGCGATGGCATCGTCAAAGCGGCCTGCGAGAAATAGCACGTTGGCGACGGCTGTCGCGATTACCGGCGACTGCGGTGAAATCTCGCGCGCGCTCTCAATCTCGGTTGCCGCTTCTTCGTGCCGGCCCATCGCCGACAAGCTGTACGAATACCAGCGGTGCGCCACCTGATTGCGCGGATTCAAAACGATCGCTTTCTGTAATTCGCGCTCGGCGCCTTCCCAATCGCGGTCGTAATGCAGCCGCACAAAGCCAAGCGACCCATGCGCCTCGGCCAAGGATGGATCAGCTTTGACGGCGTTCAGCGCCGCGTGCTTTGCGCGTTCCCAGGCTTCGGGCGGCGGTGGCTCGACGTACCAATTAAGCAGCGAGTAGCAGTCCGCGAGTTCGGCATACGCCTGCGCATAATCAGGCTTGAGTTCGACTGCGCGTTCAAGCCGCTGAATTGCCTGCCGCAGACCTTCGGCGGTGCGGCGCGTGGCGTAGTAACGGCCCGCGGTATAAAGCTGGCGCGCCTCGTCTTCTTCACCGGGCAAAGTCTTGGGCGTCGGTATCTCAACGGCGGAGGTTTGGAACGATCGAACCGCAGCGGCCGCTGCTGCTTTCGCACGGCGCGGCACGGCTGCTGATCCCACGAGTTTCTGTGGTGCCGGATTCCGCGTTTTGCTCAACAACTCTTCAAACGCCGGTTCGCCGCGCAACGCGTCCCACGTGGGCTCAACGCCCAGCCAGACCAGCCAGCCGTCGTTGATACGGTGCGCTTCTTTCAGCAGCGCGAGCGCTCGGTCATACTCGCCCAGTTGCAGATGAATCAGCGCGGTGTGATACGGCGAGACGTAAGCACGCGCGGAAATTTCTTTCAACTGCCGGAGCGCTGTGCGTGCATCGTCGGCGCGACCGGCGACGGCGTACGACGCACCCAAACCCGAAACGAAGAATTGGCCGCCGCCCGAAAGCTGCAAAGCCTTCTCGGAAGCACGGACGGCATCATCGCCGCGGCCAGCGCCACGCAATGTCCAGGCGAATGTCGCCAGGCCGTACGCAAAATCCGGCGCGGCTTCGAGCATGTTTTCGTACGTCGCAACCGATTCTTCGAATCGACGCGCCTGGTAATAACACCAGCCCAGCGCCTGCACCACACTCGGCGATAACGGATCGAGTTCGCGCGCGCGCAAAATCTCGCGCAGCGCCTCGTCGAATCGGCCGGTCATCTGCAAATGAAAGCTGTACCAGTGATGGCCCGTCGCATAGTTCGGATTGATCTCGATCGCACGCCGGTGATGCGCCTCAGCGACTGACCAGTCAAAATCGTGCGTCACCGTGGCGAAGCCAAGCGCGCTGTACGCCTCAGCCGCTGCCGTGTCGAGATCGACCGCCTTCTGCGCTGCCTGCTTTGCCGCCTCGGAGCATTCTTTGAAGGGCTTTACCCCGAAGACGCCCAGCCAGTTGTAGTAATCGGCGATTCCCGTGTAGGCGAGCGCGTAATCGGGGTCAAGTTCAATCGCGTGGTTGTAGCACTCGATCGCGCGCGCCAATCCCGATTCGGTGTAGGTGCTCCAGTAGTAGCGCCCGCGCAGATACGATTCGAAGGCTTCCGGATTTTCCGTGCCGCGCTTCGAGAGCTGGACGCGCTCATCGCCAGTCAGTTGCGGAAGCAGCGCGGTGGTCACGCGCTTAGAGATCGAATCTTCAATTTGCAGCACGTCAGTCGATTGCTCGTCGAACTGCTCCGCCCAACGCGTCGTCCCTTCCCCAATATCCATGAGCTGCGCCGTCACGCGCAGCCGGTCGCCGACACGACGGAGACTGCCGTCAACGATGTAATCGACGTGGAGATCTCGCCCCGCGACAAGCGGGTCAACCGTCACCCCTCGATAACGGAGGACACTGCTGGTTGGCCGCACCACCAACCGCCGCACGTTGCTCAAGCGCGTGATGAGCGCGTCGGCCAAACCGACGCCGAGATATTCATCGCCGGTGTTTTCAATCGGCGAGGTCAACACTTTGAATGGCAACACGGCAATCGATTCCTGGCCCAGGCGCGATTCAATCGGCAGCATCGGCAGCGCCGCCAGCCGGTGATTCAGTTTACGCAGCAGATTGTCGAAGCGTGGATGGCCGTGCAGACGATCGAACTCGGGATCGACAGCCGCCCAAAGTATCCACGCATCCTTGAGTTCAAGCGCGCGCTCGAGCAGATCGAGCGCCGGCTCATTGCGTCCGAGCGCGCAATTCACCAGCGCCGCGTGATAAGGCGAGATGTAACGCCGCGAAGCTACTTCTTCCATTTCGCGCAAGACGGCTTCGGCTGAGTCAACGTCGCCGGCTTCCGCATAAGCGGCCGCGAGCCGACCAAGCGTGTGCGACGCTTTCCCCATCATCTCGATGGATTTGCGCGCGGCCGCGATTGCCTCGTCATGCTGGCCAATCGCGCTCAACAAATAACTGGTCCCGTAAAGCAGCATTATGTTGCCCGGCTCTGTCTGAAGCCGGTCGCGAGCCATCGTCAGCGCCTCGTCAAATCGCCGCGCGTGATACAAACACCAAAGCACGCTGAAGCGCGAGATGATCGAAAACGGATCGAGCGACACGCCGGTCTGCGCTTCGCGCAAAGCTTCAGTGAAGCGGCCTTCCATTGCCAGTTGAAACGCGTACCACGTGCGCACGGGCGCGTAATTCGGATTCAACTCGATGGCTTTGAACAGTTGCCGTTCGGCGCTGTCCCAAGAGAAGTCGCGGCTTAACTTTGCCTGGCCCAGAGCGCCGTGTGCTTCCGCCAGTGAAGGGTCGAGCTCGACCGCGGTGGCCGCCGCTTCGTACGCAGCGATCGCGCACTCGCTGAACGGCAAAACGGAAAAGATTCCCAACCAGTTGTAATACTCAGCGATGGCGGCGTGCGCTGCGGCGTATTCGGGATCGATGGCGATTGCCTGGTGATAACAAACGATCGCCTTGGCGAAACCGTCTTCAGTAAACTTGTTCCACTGAGCACGTCCGCGTAGGTAAGCTTCATGTGCTTGCGGATCATCGGTGCCGCGCTTCGCCAGGTTCAGCCGCTCATCGGTCGTCAGATGCGGCACAATGGCTTCCGCGACGTGCGCCGAGATTGCGTCTTCCAGCGTCAGCACGTCGGTAAACTTCTCGTCGAACTGTTCCGCCCACGCGGTCGTGCCATCGCTCACGTTCAGCAACTGCAACGTCACCCGAATGCGATCGCCGCCATGTCGAATCCGGCCGTCGAGCACAAACGCGACTCCGAGTTCCCTTCCCGCTAACAGCGGATCGGTCTCGGCGCTGTAACGCAGCACGCTGCTCGTCGGCCGCACGGCAAACCGGCGAATCGAGCTAAGTCGCGTGATGAGCGCGTCCGCCAGGCCCGTGCCCAGATAATCCGAACCCGAATCCGTGCCCGGCAGATCCATCAATTTCAAAGGCAAGACGGCAAGCGCAGTGTCCGATGAAGCGGGACTCGGCTTGAGCTGACCGGAAAGTGGCGCGTCCGGCAAACTCGAAAGCGGGCGACCTTCCAGGTAGCACGTGATGTCGTCGGCCAACTGCGTCGCCGACGGATAGCGCCACTCCGGCTCTTTGCGCAGTGCGCGCGAAACAATGTCCTCCAGCACGCCGGCGAGATCGCGCCGCAGAACGTCCACGGTCGCGCCGCGCGCAAGGTAGATGTGCTCGAGCGTCGTCTCTTCATTTCCTAGCTTCAGAAGATCGTGCGGACGCGTGATGATGATGTTGAGCGGCGCTGGTGCCTCTTCGCAAATCACGCGCGCGATTTCATACGGCGCGCGATTGAACAGGCGATATGGCCGATGCCCTGTCAACAATTCGTAAAGCAGAACGCCGAGCGAGTACACATCCGTCGAAGGCGTAATCGGCGCGCCCTGCACTTGTTCCGGCGAGGCGTACTCGGGCGTCATGAGACGCATCGCGGTCGCTGTCGGATCGTGAGTTATGTCACCCGCGAGATCCGGATTCAGCAGCTTGGCGATTCCAAAGTCGAGCAGCTTCGGCACTCCTTCGCTCGTAACCTGCACGTTCGAAGGTTTGATGTCGCGATGCACTACCTGCTTTTGATGAGCGTAATGGACCGCGTCGCAAATCGCGCGAAACAGTTTCAGCCGTTCGTTGATGCTCAGTTGGCGCTCGTCGCAGAAAAGGTAGAGCGGCTGGCCTTCGATGAACTCCATGACGAAGTAAGGCAGTCCGTCGTCGGTAGTGCCGCCGTCCAGCAGCCGCGCGATGTTCGGATGGTCAAGTGCCGCGAGTATCTGGCGTTCTTGACGAAAGCGCCGCAGGATAAAATCGGTGTCCATGCCGCGCTTGACGAGTTTGATGGCCACGCGTTTGTGGAACTCTTTGTCAACGCGCACCGCTTCATAGACCGCGCCCATTCCGCCGCGACCGAGTTCGCGCTCGATTCGATACGCGCCCAGCCGCCGCCCAATCAACGGGTCTGGCTCTTCCGCAAATGGATCGAATCGGTTTGCTTTGATGTCGGCCGGCACAAGATCTTCGAACGAGGAATCGCCGGTTTCGAAAGAGGTGAGCAGGCTGACAACTTCCTGGCGCAGCGTCAGGTCGCCGCCGCACACTTCAGCCAGGTACGACGCGCGCCTTTCTGCCGGGAGATCGCGCGCGGTCTGGAAAATGTCCTCAACTTGTCGCGAGCGTTCGGGGGTCATGACTCACTAGTGGCAAGCGTATACGAATGTCAATTGTATAGGAGAACCCGACGAATTCGAGGATGCACGCCTCACAACTAATTCGACGCAAGCTGGGCCAATCATCGTAGACGACGGTCAAAAAAAGATCAACGGAGTCGCGAAGGAGTAGTGATCTGATTTCGGTGTTTCCTCTGTGTCCCTCTGCGAAAACCTTCGCGCTCCTCTGCGGTTAAGAGACGTCCGAAAGCTTAACCGCAGAGGAAAAGCCGAGGTAGACGCATAGACCGCCGAGGATGAGTCGAGAGTTTCAAACTGGGACATTACCGCGAAGGGCTATGCGTTTCATCGGCCCAGCTTTACAAAAAATAATGCGACCTGAGACTGACCTCAGGCCGCACCGTTTTCCGCCGCGAAAAGCAGTCGCAGACTCAAATCACGCGACGTGAGCTGCGTTGCACTCCCATTTTTCTCTTTACCAGTTGCTGGACCTCCAACGGCACACCATCAGCCTTCGCTTTTCTAATGAAGTCACCGTCAATGTGAAAGATGCGCAGCTTCACAACATCTTGCACCGAAATATCATTCAAGCCCGCATCGCGCACCTCAGCAACGAATTCGGGAGTAACCTTGAAGATGCTCATCTTGACGAGGCTCTGGAAACCTTCCTTGCCAAACCCCATCTGCGCCGCCTGACGGACGAAGTTTGCATCGATGTGAAAGATGCGTGCTTTGACCAGGTCGTTAAAACTCAGGTTCGGAAAGCCGGTCGCTTTCATCTCGCGCATGAACGCGGAATCGATCTTGAAGATCGCCGCTTTGAAAAGATCGCCGACATCCAGTTGTCCAAAGTTTGCCGATAACAGGTCATCCGCGAGATGGGTGGTGACGTTGAGAATCGCGGCCGTGAAGAGTCTTTCTTCAAGCCGGCTCTCGTGCTTTGAGTTCGATTCCTTTTCAAAATCAAACCCGCGGCTCTTCATCGCTGACACAAAACCCGAATTCGGCGTGAACCGATAAGTGCCAGAGCCTTTCTCGTTTTGAAAGTTGCCCTCGCCTTCAATGGTACCCGCCTCACGCGTGAACCTGAAGGTCACGGGGCCACCTTTCAAAACCTGTTCGCGAGTCAGGCCCAATTCCGAAAATTCGAATGTGTGGCCGATGGTATGCTCGCCCCATTTGTCACTGTCTGTATTGCGACGCATCTCGAAGTTGAGATTGATTTTCGAGTCGTCCTTTTTGGCCAACGAGCCCTTCCACTCACCGGTTATGACCGCTTGCGCCAGAACGCGAGAACCAGGGACCAACGAAAGAGTCAGGACGCCGGCGATGCCGGTAATCGAAGCAATCAGCGCCAGAGTGAATATCGAAACCATCAATGTTCTGTTCGTCATGAGCGTCTCCTTTGAGTAAGTCATCATCGTGCGAGCAAAGTAATGCCCGGGAAAGACAGTAGTTGGTTTCTTTAACGCGCCGTGGCGATGAAGGTTCCCAAACTCTAAAATGCTTTGATTGCGCGGCTAGTTAATGTATTAATCCTCGTCGATTGTGTTAACTGCAATGCTACAACGAGTGATCACGATTCTTTTTGATTTTGTCCTCTCGCTCGTGCACCTTTACACGGTCCCGCAGTTAATTGGATTTGCCTTGACGTCCTCGGCGGTAATCTTTATCTCGCTAAGGCGCGGAGACATCCAGAGATTTTTTCGCCGCGCGTTCCGGACCGATCTTGCCTACAGTGCGTGGTTTCCCGTCTACACAGTGCTGATCGGAATCCCGCTCTCGCTTCGCCTGGCTGGGTTCGTGACCCACTACGCTCCTTTCTTGCGCATTGGCGTGTTCAGCAACCTGCCGGCCTGGGCTAATATTCCGCTTTTCTTCATCGCGAATGATTTCGTCCTGTATTGGCTGCACCGTTCTTTGCATCAATCGCGCTGGCTTTGGGCGGTGCATAAGATTCACCATTCGCAGCAGGAGCTGAATTCCTTGACCACGTGGCGAGTACATTGGCTTGAATTTGTGTATCTTAATATCGGGGCCTTCACAGTGGGCCTGTTCCTGGGAAACATGAAGCTACTTCATCCCGTGGTGATCGGACTGCTCGCGGCTTCTCAGTTCGCGCAACACTCAGATATCGAGTGGACCTACGGGCCCGTGGGACGCGTGATCGTGAGTCCGCGTTTTCACGCTCGCCATCATTCGGCGGCGCCGGAAGACATCAACGTCAATTTTGGGTCGCTTTTGATTATTTGGGACCACCTGTTTGGCACGGCGCGTAAGACTCCCGGTCGGCCACTTGCCTACGGCCTCGTCGCAGCTCAGGATAACGTGCCGCCATCGTTTCTGCGTCAGCAGTTTTATCCTTTCTTATATCTTTGGCGGAGCGCGCTTCGATCCTGCCGGGCTAAATTCAATCAACGCTACGCGCCGAAAGCCTGACGGACGAATCAGAACAAAATTGTAATTGCATCTCGATGAACTTCCGCGCCGAACGAGTTATCAAGTCGTGGGAGGCAACGTTATGTTACAAACAAGGAACGCGTTTTCGAGTTTCTCAGTCAACGATCTGAAAAAGGCAAAAGAGTTTTATGCCCAGACGCTTGGCTTAAAAGTTTCGGAATCCGAGATGGGATTGGAAATTCATCCCGGCGACACAGACGTCTTCATATACCCCAAACCGAACCACGCGCCGGCCAGCTTCACGGTGCTGAATTTCCTGGTGGACGACATCAACAAGGCAGTGGATGAGTTGAAGAAAAATGGCGTGCGCTTTGAGCACTACGAAGGTGAAATCAAAACGGACGAGAAAGGCATTCACCACAACGGCGGCCCCTCGATCGCCTGGTTCAAAGATCCGGCCGGCAACATTCTGTCAGTGCTTGAGAAAGGATAGTTACTTTTTTCGAAGACGAACTAACAATTGTGATCAGGTATCAGCCTACGCCCAACTGAACCCATGTTTCGACAATGGTAGTGATCGGATGCGCTTGCCCGTAACCGCATAAATCGCATTGGCGATCGCCGGCAAAACTGGCGGCAGAGCGGGTTCGCCGATGCCCGTGGGTGGGAAGGCCGTCTCAATAAAGTGAACTTCGATGGCCACGGGCGCTTCCGGCATGCGCGTGAGAGCAAAGTCAGCGAAAGTCTTTTCGACTGCGCGCCCGCTGCGGATTGTAATCTCGTTCATGCTGTGGGTCATGCCTTCAATCACCGAGCCCTGCACCTGATTCACGGCGTTCAAAGGGTTGACGATTTGACTTCCGACGTCGGCCGCCACCCAAACCTTGTTGACGCGCACTTTGTTCGACGCGTCGACGCTGACTTCGGCGACCTCGGCAAAGTAGCCTGAGTGACTAAAGTGAAACGCGACGCCTTCGCCGGTGCCTTTCGGCAGATTGCGCTTGCCCCAATTCGATTTCGCGGCCACGAGTTCCAGCACGCCACGCATCCGCTTCGCGTTGAACGGAGCCCCTAAACCGCCGACGGGCGGAGCAGACTGACCCGGCGAGGGCGCCGGGAGCGGCATTGCCGGAGCATCGAGCATTGAATAACGAAACTCGACGGGATCTTTGCCGGCCGCCTGTGCAAGTTCGTCGATGAATGATTGGATCACAAACGCGATGCCGTTACTGCCCGGCGCGCGCAGCGCACCTGTGGGCACGCCACTGGGCATCACTGAAGCATCGATCGCGAAATTCGGCACGAAGCGCGCGGGAAATTCCGTTGAGTTCATTCCCGCGCTGGGATTAAACCTTTCACCCACGCCGAAGCTGACGAAATGATCCCGCCATGCGATTAGCTTTCCCGCCGCATCAACCCCGGCTCTGAGAAAATGAAATCCTGCCGGCCGATAGAAGTCATGCGTCATGTCGTCCTGGCGCGTCCAAAGCAGCTTTACCGGCACGCCAATCTGTTTCGCGATGGCCGCGGCTTCGACGACGTAATCGTTGTTCAAACGGCGACCAAAGCCACCGCCAGTGCGCAGCAGATGAATCTTGATGTCTTTCTGATCAATACCCAGTGTGCGCAAAACCAGATTCATCGCCGCTGCCGGGGTTTGCGTCGGCGCCCATATTTCCAGCTTGCCTTCCTTGAAATGGGCTGCGCAATTCTGTGGCTCGAGCGGCGAGTGAGAAAGAAACGGATACGAGTAGGCAGCTTCGACAACTTTCGCGGCACTTTTTAGAGCACCTTCGACGTCGCCATCAGCGCGCAACGATCTGTGCGGCTTCTCTTTCGCCAGGACCTCGGCCTGTTGCGCGAAACCTTCACTGCTCTGCGACGCGGTCGCGCCTTCGTCCCATTTCACGACCAGCTTCTCGCGCGCCGTCGTCGCCTGCCACCAGCGGTCCGCGACGATAGCCACGCCGCTCAATAATCCGTTCAGTTCGCTTTGACCTTCGATCACAAATGCGTGGCGCACGCCGGGCATCGCTTTGACTACGTCGAGGTTCGCCGACGCGACCTTGCCGCCAAACACCGGACACTTTTCAAACGTGGCCCAGAGCATTCCCGGCAAAGTGAAATCAATTCCATAAAGCGGTTTGCCTGTGACGATCGACAAATTGTCCACTCCGTGTCGCGGCGTGCCGACAATTCTGTAGTCCTTCGGATCCTTCAGCTTTACTTTTTCCAAATCGGGCGGCGTCAACGCGGCGGCCTTGCCGGCGAGCCTTCCATACCCAATCGATCGCTTCGTTTTCCGATGAATGACTTTGCCGGCCGTCGTGGTGAGTTCCGCCTCGGGAACGCTCCAGGTTTTTGCCGCCGCCGAAACCAGCATCGCGCGCGCGGCCGCGCCCACTTGCCGCATGGGATTCCACGCTTGCGGAATCGCCGTGCTGCCGCCCGCAGATTGATTTGAATACTTGCTGGCGTCATAATCCGCCTGCTCAATCAGTACATCCTTCCAGTCAACATCAAGCTCTTCCGCAATCATCATCGGCAGCGAAGTCTTAACGCCCTGACCAATCTCAGGATTCTTGGACATGATCGTGACCACGCCGTCCGGTGCAATGCGGATAAAAGAGTTTGGGACGGGAATAACGCGCGCCGGCTGCTGCTGGCCCTGCCCGAAGAGCGAAGGCTTCAAATACAAACCCAGCAGCATTCCGCCGCCACCGACAGCGGTTACTTGCAGGAATGTGCGCCGTCTAATCGAGTTCTGTTTCATGACGCCCTCCTGCCTGCGGCGGCTTTGTGAATCGCCTCGCGAATCCGTAAATACGTTCCGCAACGACAGAGATTGCCTTCCATCGCCGCATCGATCTGTGCGTCGGTCGGGTTCGGATGCTGTTTCAGCAACGCGGCGGCCTGCATGATCTGTCCCGCCTGACAGTAACCGCATTGGGCAACATCAACTTCCATCCACGCTTTTTGCAGCGGGTGCAGCGTGTTGCCGGCCAGTCCTTCAATCGTCGTGATCTGCTTTCCGTTCACTTCAGCGATCGTCGTGACGCAGGATCGTATTGCCTGGCCGTTCGCATGGACCGTACACGCGCCGCACAGAGACATACCGCAACCGAATTTTGTCCCGGGCAGATTGAGAACTTCCCTGATGACCCACAGCAGAGGCATATCGGCGGGAACGTAAACCGTCACCGCCTTGCCATTCACAGTAAAGTTGAATGACATAAGCTGAACTCCTTTGGAGGGTTGTTATTTAACTCTGGAATGAAGAGGATTTCAATATAGGAAGAGGGGCGTTTGAGCGAAAGCCGCCAAGGCCCGCGCGCGCACGACGCGGAGATCTGGCGGATGCTGCAACCGCTGACCACTTAATAAGCGCGGTGTCAAACGCAAGTCTCGAAACTCCCTGGAGGGCGTCATCGAGTTTCATCTCACGCGCTCGTCCCACTCATCGCGCAGCTTTCTTACGTACACGCCTCCGTCAACGCCCTGCCAGATCTCCTTGCCCAAGCCGTGAAGTTCAAGAATGCTATGCCGCTGGCCATCGTCGCCGCCGTTGTCTAGTTCATCACGCAACAAGTCTAAAAGCTGAACCTGCTGCTCGCGCGGCAGCGGCCTGATGTGCTCGTCGTAGAGGTTTCTTGTGTTTGAAGCCATGACCAATTCGGTCTGAATTCTAGCACGAACCCGGTCCTAGCGCCGTTCACGCGTTGTTCGCCGAAATACGTTTTGAATCGGTTCTGAAACAGTGAAACTAGCCGCGGCCTCGTTGCACTTAGCGGCTTGATGAAAAGGCGCGCCAACTCCTCAATTATCTGGCAAATGGAATGGTGTAACAGATGGATCAGGTTCGCCGAAGTTCAGTAGGAGCCAGTCATCATCCATTTCGGATGTATCTGTTTCGATACTTGCCTTAGAAAATACCCGACCTTCCTTTGTCATCTGCTGAAAAAAGTCCTTATACGTTTCAGGAAAATGCTCGTAATCTATTTTGCCTGCGAGCAAATCGAGTACCGTTCGTGCAGAGACTCTAATTTCGTTTCCACGCATTGTTGCTCCTCCGTAATGGCTCCCGCCGAGATATTTCTTGGTCGATGTCAACGCGTTAAGAGCGTTTATCGCACTTCTCTCAGGGTAAGGAAAAATACTTTCGGTAAGCGTCGGCAGTTCGGACAAGAATTGTTCAAGTGGTTGGGGTAATCTACGGCCGCTCTCGAAATAGATTAGTACTTGGTTCGAGCCATTGAATCCAAAGTTCTGTACTGCTTCAAATGCGAGGACAAATGAAATTGCTGGGTGCGCGCTAAAGAACTCCTGAAATATGCGTTTGGCTTTCCTTAGGAACTCACTTCCGCCGTCGCAAATAATAATTCCTGAAGGCCCTGTATAACCTGTCGCCTCAAGTTGAGCAGCTTTCGAGACCAGGCCGTTCCACGCCGAGTTCTGAATTAAGTGCTCTCTCGCCGTGATGCTCTTATAGCTAGGATAGCCCCCTGAGCCTGTCCAACGTTCGCTTGGTGCATACGAGATCGAAAGATCTATACTGTGGGACTTAATCTCGTAAGTGTGTTTCTGATTCGGCTGAGTCTTGATCCTTGATACGAAAGCTGCCCAGTCTTGATTGAAAATATCCTTGTCAAATCGAGAAAGTGCCGGAAGCTTTAGTTGAACCATACCTCCGGTTTTCTAGCTTGTTCGAAGTCGCCGCCAATCGTACAGTCCCATGCGCCCTTAATGCCATGTTTCGCAACCTCGTCGTGCAGGCTGTCATTTAGCTGCCTTTGAGGGTTCTGTAAATTGAGTCCTTCGTCAGAAACTGTTTTGATGTCGGCGAGGAATTTTACCGTGCGGTCAGTCGATACAAAGTGCAGATCCGGTCTCTTTCCATTAAAGTTCTGTTCGTGGGCGACGCTGCCAATCTTGCTGAACACGTTTAGTAACACGACTTCCCACTCAGCGCTCAGGTCTCCATCATTAAGTTGATCGACGTGTTTTGCTAACTGCTTTCGGGTCAAGAAAGTAGCATTTTCATTTATCAGACGCTGCAGTGTCCGTCTACAGAAAATAGCCATTCGTTCACGCTACCGTATCCCCACCAAACCCTGCACCGATTGAATCAGCTTCTCTGAGTCATAACCGACGCCGGCTTTGAAAACGATCTCGACGTTTTCGATGTCGGTGATCTTTGAAGCCGGATTGCCTTTCACGATCATCAAGTCGGCTTGTTTGCCGACGGCGATCGAGCCGATGCGCGCGTCCTCTCCCAAAAATTTCGCGCCGTTGAATGTCGCGATCTTGATGGCTTCGACGGGAGTGAAGCCCGCTTCGACGAGCAGTTCGACTTCGCGCAGGTCGCCAAAGCCGGCGACGACTCCACCATTGCCGGTTGGGTCGAGGCCGGCGATCAGCAAACCACCCGCTGCCACAAACGCGCGCTCAAAATCCATCGACTTCCGCACGAGTAAAGGCGTCGGCGAATCGGCGGCGATACGCGAGCGCGCGGTCAGGTAACGCACACGCGCGTCTGGGTTCATGACAGACAGTACGCGGGGATTCAAAACCGCGCTGGGAGCCCCAATCGCAGTGGGACCAGCTTGCGCAGAAGCGAGTGGCGCACCGGCTTCAAAGACTGGGAGCGTCGAAGTCAGCGCAACGTTCTTCGCGACAAGTGTCCGAATCGTTTCTTTAACTGGCTCGCTGTTGATATCGAGGGTTCGCAGGCTCTGCGAGACGGCAGCGCCGGGGCATTTGTCGGGCTGTTTGTTCGGAACGAATTCGGAATCGGCGAGCAGGCCGTGCTCGAGGTCATCAATGCCGATCTCGGCCGCCTCTCGATAGCCAATCGAACAAAGGTGGCCGGTGACTTTCAGGCCGCGC
>DASYTZ010000293.1:0-23442 GCA_036001745.1 Pyrinomonadaceae bacterium | reverse complement strand
GACGCGCCGATGGTGAACATAGCAAGCAAAGCAACAGCAAGGGTGAATCTCTTCATGATTGTTCTCCTCCGTGATTTGGTTCGAAAAGCTATGTGCAAGAAAGACCGTGCTTGCAGCCTCGTAGCGAATCTAGTGCGATGCTGAGACCGCCGGGCTCAGGCGCACCGCAGCGCCTTCGCGATTCGTGCGCACCCGCAGCCGGCGGTGCGGCGCACCGGCATCCGACGAATAAGTGATCGTGTAAGCCGTGCGCAGTTGGGCCACCACGTCGTGGTAAGCCTTCTGCAAATCTTCCAGCCGTTTGATCGAATAGAACGCGCCACCGGAAAAATCCGCCACCTTCTGGCCTTCTTCCGCCGCACGCGTGGTGATTGTCAGATATTTCGTGCGCATTGGATCGACTGTGACCATCGGCTTTGGCACGCTCGATTCCGGAATCAAACCCGAGGGAACGTATAGCGGGTAAATCAACGCGCCCGATTCGATCGTCGCTTCCAAAATCGCCGGAAACGGCACGAACGATTTGTTGTCGTCACCGTCGGACAAAATCACGATCGCGGTGCGCTCGCCGCGCAGAGGCTTCAACGTGTGCACCAGCGAATAAGCGAGCGCATCGTAGAGCGCGGTTGCGCCACCCGCATCAATCTCATCCAGCTTCTTTGAGAGCAAACGACGATCGGTCGTGAAATCCGAGACGATCTGAATGTCGTCGCGAAAGCTCGTGATGGCGATCCGATCCTGTGGGCTGGCAGTGCTGAGAAAATCGCGCGCGGCCTTGCGGATAAAATCAATTCGCTCTTCAACGCTACCAGAAACGTCGAGCAGCAAGATCAAATTGAACGGCTCAGTCGCCGGCGTCACATCGACGACTTTGCGTTCGGCGCCGTCTTCGTAAACCGAGAAGTCGCTCATGCGCATGCCGGCGATCGCACGACCGTTCCGGTCAGTGACGCTGGCATTCACGCGAATCAACTGTGGCGTCACGGTCGTGGCAATTTCACCCGGCGGCCGCAGCGTGACCAGCGTCGGTTCGTCCCTCGGCGGCGGCAGAGTTTTCGCGTAATCGCCGAACAGCTGCGGGCTCACTGTCCGAATCGAGTCAATCAGCGGCCCATCCCCGCTGCGCACAATCCCTTTCGCAGCTTCAGTCAGCGGCCGTTCGCGCAAGTCATTCGGCGCCATGCTTGGGTCTACGTTAAGCAGAATCACGCCGCGTTGCGTCGTCAGATTCAACTGCACGAGCTTGTCTGTTTCTGATTTCTTTTTTTCGTTTTGATCGGCATCGGGAGGTGGCGTCTCTGTCAGTTGAGATTGATCAGTGGCGCCGTCCGTCGTATCAGCAGCATTCTCGTTCGACTGTTTTTTTTTCTTGTCTTTGCTTTTCTTAGCGCTCGGCCCCAACGTGCCGGAAATCGAAAACGAACCGGCGCGCCCTTCCTTTACGCGCGGCAGTTCTACGTCGCTGAGAAAACGCGGGTGACTTGCTTGCCAGAGGAACTTGAACTTCACCGCATCCAGCGGCACGTCGGCGTGAATCGTGCCGGTGTTCGTGTTGACGTCCGCGAGCGCGAGATCGCCAACCACATCGACCATCCCGCTTTCACTTTCGATTTTTACGCGGGTGCGCGCCGGCACGCGTAGGATCAAATCGATTCGATCCTGCGCGCGGCGTTCGCGCACGGTAATCTCGCCGCCAGAAATGCTGACATCGCCAGGCTCGACCGGCGCGCCCGGCGAGGTGGCTTGCAGCAGTGCTTTGTTCTTTTGATCGTCAGCCGTGACAACCGAGACGCGCCCATTGCGGTTCCTGATTGTTAGTGCGGGCTTCGCGCCAACGCTTAGCTCGCGTTCGTAAGTTTGAGCTTTCGTCGGAGTCGGCAACGAGATGACCGCCGACACGGTGATTACGAGTGCAAGGATGCAGCGAAAAAGGCCGGGACAAGACACCGGGTGAAAAAACATAGCGACTGATCTTGCCTTCGCGTCTAGTAACGGTCAAGTCCGGAAGCTTCCAATCTCTTATTCACACCTTGCTTCAGCGAGGTGTTTACGGAGAATAGCAATGATAAGTCAGCCGTTTTAACGGCTTCCAACAAAAACCGTTGAAACGATTACCAAGGGACTAACACGGTCGCGCCAAACACCTCGCTGAAGCGAGGTGTTAATGAGAGCCGAAACCTGTCGAGCGAAAACCGTCTCAAGGCCGATTCTGTTAGAATGCCCGCGAGTTTCATGACCCATCGTCAGTTTCAATCGTTTGCCGAGTTCTGGCCGTACTATCTCGACGAACACAGCAAGCCCGCCACGCGTTTGCTGCATAGCGCTGGCTCACTCGCGGCAATTGCAACGCTTATCGCGCTCGTCGGGCTTGGCAAGTGGTGGTTGTTTCCGCTGGCGCTCGTGCCGGGGTATGGACTCGCCTGGATCGGACACTTCTTTATCGAAAAGAACCGGCCGGCAACGTTCACTTATCCGCTCTGGTCATTCATGGGTGATTGGAAGATGTTTGGGCTGATGCTGACGGGAAGGTTGAAGTAGTAGCGCACGATATTTGGAGTGCGGTGGCAAGCGCAGCGCGACACCGCTTTGGATTTTAATCAATATTATTTTGTCGACAAACTAAAGCGCCGTCGCCGCTTCGCTCTGCCGGCGCACTCCAAATAGTTCAATGCGAGAAACCAAATCCCAACGTAAAGCTCGCACAGAACAAATTATCAAACTCTTCAAGCGCGCCCATCCGGACGCGAAGTGTGCGCTCAATCATTCGAATCCTTTCGAGCTTCTCGTCGCGACGATTCTGTCCGCGCAGTGCACTGACGAACGAGTC
This sequence comes from Pyrinomonadaceae bacterium, assembly GCA_036001745.1. Classification (GTDB taxonomy): domain Bacteria; phylum Acidobacteriota; class Blastocatellia; order Pyrinomonadales; family Pyrinomonadaceae; genus UBA11740. Next base: position 20,615 of record DASYTZ010000293.1, on the reverse strand, counting down.
AACAAAGTCACGGCCGATCTGTTTCGCAAATATCGTAAGCCGGAAGACTACCTGAAAGTTCCGGCCGTCGAATTGCAGGAAGACATCCGCACCACCGGTTTCTTTCGCAACAAAACGAAATCGATTCAGGGCGCTTGCGCGATGCTCGTCGATGAGTTTCATGGCCAAGTTCCGAAGACGATGGACGAACTGCTGAAGCTGCCGGGCGTCGCGCGCAAGACGGCCAACGTGGTGCTTGGCGTCGCCTACGGCATTCCCGCGGGCATTGTGGTTGATACACACGTGACACGAGTCTCGCGCCGGCTCGGACTAACGAAGCAAAAGGATGCGGTGAAGATCGAGCAAGACCTGATGGAATTTGTTCCGAAGAAAGATTGGATCATCTTTTCTCATCTGCTAATTTTTCATGGCCGCCGAATCTGCAAAGCGCGCCGGCCATTGTGCGAAGAGTGTGCGGTAGAAAAGCTTTGTCCATCATCGATTCTTAAGACAGGCAAGATTCCAAAATAATGGCTGACGTGAGTAGCAAGTCTGGGTCAACGAAGTTCGTTCACGTGCGCGGGATCGAGATGGCATTTGTCGATGCTGGCGAAGGCCCTGCGGCGCTGTTTCTGCACGGCTATCCGTTCGACAAATCGATGTGGAACGAACAGATCGGGGCGCTTACAGCGGCGGGCTTGCGGGCGGTTGCTCCTGATCTGCGCGGTTTTGGCGAAACGAAATCGCCAGGTGAAATCAGCACGATGGATGAAATGGCGCGCGATGCCGCAGCGCTGCTCGATCATTTGAAAATTGAACGGGCGATCGTCTGCGGCCTGTCAATGGGCGGTTACGTTGCGTTTGAATTCGCGAATCTCTTTCCATCACGCGTGCGCGGTTTGATTTTGGCGGGAACGCGCGCACCTGCTGACAACGAACAGGAAAAGGCTGGTCGCTAACAGCAGGTGATGACGATGTTGCGCGCAGGGATGGTGCCAATTAGTATCGCCACGCTGCCGAAGTTACTTGCGCCGCGAACGCTCGCGGACAAACCGAATGTTGTTAAGCGGGTTCGGGAAATGATCACGCGCGCTGATCCGAAAGGCGCGGCCGCCGCGCAACGTGGCATGACGGTGAGGCGCGACTACACAGACGATTTGAAACAAATTACCGAGCCGACGCTGATCATCGTTGGCCGCGAAGATCCGATTCGCCCAGTCAGCGACGCTGAATTCATGCATAGCAATATTCGCAACTCGCGGCTTGAAATTATCGAAGACGTGGCACACATGACTAATCTGGAGCAACCGGAAATTTTCAATTCAGCATTGCGCGACTTTCTGGAGGAAAGCGTGTCAAACAATGACCAAGAGATTCACCATCGAAGAGCGCGTCCGCTGGGGTGATGTCGATGCCGCGGGAATAATTTTCTACGGCTCGTACATTCGCTTTTTTGAAATCGCCGAGACCGAGCTGTTTCGCGCGGCGGGCTTGCCTTACGGAAAAGTTTTTGAAGAGCTGAACATTTGGTTGCCGCGCGTGCACCTTGAATGCGACTTTCATCGCGCCGCGAAGATGGACGACTTGCTGGAAGTGAGCGTGTACGTTGGCAAGATTGGCCGCACCTCGCTGCGTCTGAATTTTGAAGTGCGACGAAAGAACGAGTCCGGTGAAATCGAAGATAAGCTTATTGCCACGGCGCACTTCGTGCTCGTTTCAACTGACCGCGAAAACCTCAAACCTGTTCCCGTCCCGGACGAACTTCGTCGGGCGCTCCAGCCTTACATATCCGACGCGAGATGAGGTCAGTACTGTCGCCTTTCATAGTCCGCAGATTCCGCAGATTACACAGACTGAAACACGCATGAACACTTTCTTTCTGCGTAATCCGCGTAATCTGCGGACATAAATCTTATTCGCCCAGCGCCGCGTACTTGAACAAACGGAAGCGATAACGCTGCGCGTCGCGGATGTTTTTGGCGACGACGGCGTGCAGGTCGTCTTTCCAAATGGCGTACTGATCGATGAAACGATCGGCCGCGGCTTTGTCGCCGCTGTATTGAACTTCCAAGACTTTCTGAAGCAGCTTGCCGACGACTGAATGATATTTGTCGTAGTGAATTTTCAGGATACCGTTTTCAAAAGTCAGCAGCCCGTTCTCAAGAAAGAAGTTCCACTGCATCAACTGCATTGTGTTGTAGGGTTGGTCGCGGCGCGGCTTGTTATTTTGCAGCACGCGCAGAATGCCGCCCGCGTAGACGCTCCGCAGTTGCGCGTCGCTGTAATAGCCTTGCTTGCGCAGCGCTTCAGCGACGAACAGTGAAACCAGATCGGCTTTCATCTCTTCCAACGTGTCCGCGTCTTCCTGCAACGCCTCGTCCAGCTCGCGATTGTCTTTGGTGCGATCGACGCCGAGATAATGGCCGATTTCGTGCCACAACGTGCGATAGAAGTTTCCTTCATTCGTTAGCGCTTTCGCTTGCTCCTCGCCGACCGCCGCCGTGAATGTGCGCTCGGTGCTTTCGAAAATCTTTGGTTCGCGCATGATGTTCGCGCGCAGAAGGATGGTGCGCCCGTAGCGGCGCGTCAGATAACTTTCGTTCGGCAGAATCGTGGCCGTGTTGCCGCCCCGCGCCTGCGCGAAATCCGCAATCACATCGTAGACGCCAACGGGAATGTCTTCGCGCACGCGCTTGTGTTGGTCGTACGGCAGCGAATCTTCCATCGCCTGCAAGCCTTTCAACGCCTGCCGCAGCGCGGCCGTCTCCTGCTGGCGTGTCAACAACAAACTGAAAGCGAAGAAAGTCTTCACCCCGAATAACTCGTCGTCGTAAGTTTCGTACGATCCGATTTGTGCGTTTAGATTCTTGAAGTGACCAGTCACCCACGATGCGTCGCCCGATTCGTAATCGTCTGACAGAAGATCGCGCGCGCGGTTGCGCAGAAACTTCGCGAACTCTTCGTCGTCCTTCTGCAAAGCATCTGCGGCTTCGTTCAAGAGCGCGTGAGCTTTCATCAATTGATCTGCGTATGCCACGGAATACGGAACCGCGTAAAAGCCGGTGTGTTCGACTCGCGCCCGCGACCCGCGCCGCATAACCTCCACGTTGATCTTGCTCAATTCATTTCTGAGACCTGGATGAAGCGTGTCCAGCGCCGGGTACTTGACCAGCGTGGCGATGTCATCGCGCAAATTTTCCGGCGTAGCTCTGCGGACAACCGAACGAAGATCCAGAATGTCATCGCGGTTGGCGGATCCAGACGAAAACGACTTCTCTATTTCTGCTTTTGTTGCGCCCCACGGGTACATGTTCTTACCGGGCACGACCGGCTCAACCGGCAAGAAAGGTTCGCGCTTGTTGTCGAGCGTCGTCGCGAGGGGTCCCTGATTTAGACGGTAAAGCGTCAGCAGATTCTGCGTCTCTGGTTTCGATCCATTTCGCTTGTCGAGTTGCACGAGATCGCGATAGGACGAAAGCGCCTGCTTGTGACGCTGGTCCTCGAAGATACTTTGAAATATTTTGCCGACTTCGAGCAGCTTCCCGAGCGCGGCCCGTTCGCCCGCAGTCAATTGCGAGAGGTCGGGCGCCAGCCGAATCGTCTGTGTCTTGTCGATGATGGGCTGGCTCTTTTCCAGAGGCCAGTACCCAGACGGCAACGCATCGTTTCTGTTCGCGCGCGAAGTTTTTTGACCCATTGTCATGCCCGTTACGATCAGAATCAGCAGAGCAGTAATTACCATTCGCATGAAAGCAGTATACGTCAGCGGACGAGGACGAACCGAATTCGCTGGCGGAAATTTCCGGCGACACTGGTCATGAAAATCTCGCGCCAGCAAAACGCGTCGGCGACGATTTTTGCGGAAAAACTGTCGCTTCGCGTCAGGCACTGAGCTTGCCATTACATTGCACTGATGTCGGCTGAACTCTTTCAACAGATTGGCGCGCCTGAGATTGAAATCGCGCGGCGCACGCGACCGCGACCAAGTGCTCTTGACGCGATCATTCAAGGCTTGAAGCGTCGTTGGCTGCGCGAGCGACGGCGGCGCAAAGTCGGTCGTGCGTATGACATGGCACAGGAGATCGCGCGCGTGGTTCCGCGCGGCGCAGACGTGCTGGACGTTGGCTGCGGCAACGGATTCATCGCGCATCATCTTTCAGCGATGCTCGGATCAAGTGTGATCGGAATCGATATGACCGACAAAACGCAAGCGCCAATCGATTATCGGAAATTCGACGGCTCGCGATTTCCGCTTCCGGATGATTCAGTTGATGCGGTGCTGCTTTGTTATGTGCTGCATCACGCGCAAGACGTGCGCGCAGTGCTGAGTGAAATGAAGCGCGTGCTGCGTCCCGGCGGGTTGGCAGTTATTTACGAAGACATTCCTGAAACGCCTTGGGATCGATTCATCTGTTGGACGCACAACCTTCAGTGGCGGAAGCGAACGGGTAGCTGCATGTTCCGGACTCAACACGAATGGTGCACGCTGTTCGATTCATCAGTTTTCGAGATCGTTGCGGAAAGGAAACTGTCACGCTGGCGAAACTTTGCTCATCCCGTGGCGCGAGCGCTGTGCATCGTCAGGACTGAGGGGCAAACTTCCCATTTAGCCCTTGATCGTTTTCATTATGTGCACGGGCACAAGTACCAGCAGTCCGCGAAGCTTTTTATCTCTCTTGGCGACTCGCGCAAGAATCGCTGAAAGTACCCACACGTAAAGTTCAGAAGGTGACGTTGTAGCTCCAATGGCGCCCTTCTCTGTTGCTTGGCGCGATCTTTCCAGCCGCTGAAAATAATCGCCTGTGCCGTGATAGAAGATCAGCGGAAAGTCATCGCTAAATCGTTCTTGAATTTTCGTCAACGTATTCCATCCACTATCATCTTCGGATTCAGTGGCTCGAGCAAACTCCGCGCACGGCGGCCAAGCGTCCCGTCTTTCGATATCTGAAATGACCAAGTCGTAATCGTCTAGGCAAAGTGCCTCCAACGCCTCATCCGTGTTAAGACAATTGTGAACTTCGATTCGAAGCAAACGAAATGCGCGGCGCTCCTCGCGGTTGTTTACAGGGTTATTATCAACCCAAAGGACGCGTGCGCCGCCGACATACGGAGCGACAGCCTCCGCAAAAGCTGCTATTTCCGAAGCGTCTTGCGCTTCCGATTGGTCGATTCGATTCTCGCGAATCGCTTTAGCCTGCGCGTTGTCTATCTCAGATGAGGACATTGAAATTTCGACGCCTGCGACCTTGAGACTCTTAATTCCCAAAAAGCGAACTAAAAGACCCAACCGAATTCGAAAATGCCAAATCACGTATATAGCAATCGCCGCTGCGAGAAGATATATGAAAGGCGTGAACAGTAGTTTCGCCCATTCAATATTCATAATGTCTCCTATCGGGAACCGCGCGAGCGTATAGTGGCTGGTAAAGAGAGACTTACTTGCGCAGGCTCTGGGACCAGCCTGAAAAGCGCGCCGATGCTATGCCCACCGTCTTGAAAACGCAAGCTTTGGCTCAGTGCTCCGCAAACACCGCCTGCAAATCCGTGTAATCAGCCTTTGGCTTTGTGCGACAGATGAGGCGAACTTCTTTCTTATTTGTGCCGGGCCAATTGATGGCGACGCCCTGTTCGCTGAAGGCTGGTTTTTCTTCGCCCTGGTAATCGTCAAAGACTGAATAGTTCACGCCGTTGACTGTGAAGTTGATTTCGGTGAGATCGACTCGCGCGCGAAAATAATGCGAGTACTCAAACTTCTGCTGCGTGCCGGTACGGTCTTTGGGAAACTCAAGCTCGATCTTTCCCGGCAACCCAAACCGATATTGCACGTAGCCAGTCTCGCTCGTCAGGTCTTTCGAAGCGCAAACTGAAACCATTTTCGCCGGCTGTTTCAGCAAACAACCGAAGATGACCCGTTCATCTCTGGCACAGAGAGTGTTCGGTTGCAGGTTTGTTTTTTGAGCTGAAGCAGAGTCGCCGTTTGTGCCCAAGAGAATTGTGACGGCCGCAAAAGCAATTAGAAGTATCGGGGTCTTCATCGCGGGAATGCTATCCGCGAACGCGGGCTGGCGTAAAGTGAGAATCAGCGACGCGTGTCGGTAATCAGCACGGCATCACTCGTCAAGCTGCCGTTCGCGTACGCCAGCCACTTGCCGTCGCGCGACCAGGCGAAGGAAAAAATTGGATTCGTGCTCCAGTGGGTCAATTGTTTCGGCGCGCTGCCATCAAGCGACTGCACCCAAATGTTCCCGACTCCTTGCTGCCGGGCGGCATAGGCAATGCCACTGCCGTCCGGCATCCAGCGCAAGCGGCCATACGCTGCTGGAAAATCGCTAATTGATTTCAGCTCGCCGCCATTCGCATCGATGATTGCGATCTGATTCTTGGCGGCGGGGGCCGACCGATAGCCACAAGCGACCGTCTTGCCATCAGGCGAGACGTTAGGATCGAACGTGGCCTTATCAGAAAAAGCTGTTGCCTGGCCACCGTTGATGCTAATGCGAAACAAAGTCGCCGGACTAAGTGATCGATAGATGACGGTTTGGCCGTCAGCCGTAAAGGTGGGTTGCCTGTCACTAGTGCCGTGGGTCAGTTCAATTGGGTTCCGGCCGTCGATATCCATCCGCCAAAGGTGCTCCTGGTTGTTGCGATTGGAAAGAAAGACAATGTAGCGGCCATCAGGCGAAACGACAGGCTGCTCGTTGAAGCCAGCATGCGAGGTCAACTGTTTAGGAGATCCGCCGTTCGGATCGGTAATCCAAATATTCTGCTCCCCGCCAATCCAGGAGGTGTAGACCAGCCGTCCATCGGGCGTCCACGCGACACCGTTCAATCCGTCGTAACTCGTAAATGTAAGCTCCTTCGGGTGATCGAGATCGCCCGCGGACGCTAACCAGATGTTGGCCTTCTTCTCGGATTGAATCGTGATGATGGTCCGCGCATCAGCCGTAACGCTCAAATCCCGATAGTCAGTCAAGTCGTTAGTGATTCGGCGCGCGTCACCTTTTGGATAAGGCACGAACCAGATTTGCTGCTCAGAGCTCGCCTCTGCCTCGATGATCGTCGCCAGCAGTCCGCGACCGTCCGGCAACCACTCTATGCGTCCGAGCGCGGGCCAGTGATTGGTCGTGATTTGTACCTGCGCACCATCGGTCGTTCGATAACCATAGATGGTTTGATTCCACTGGGTTGAATTGATGCTGACCGGCGCGGCGATAATCTTGCCATCCGGCGACCATGACGGCGGCAGCACACCATTCGGTCCGATTCTGACGGTGTCGCTCTGGCGTGTCGTAACCAGGACTCGTTCGCCAGTCCCATTGATGTTCGCGATGACGATCGAGGCCTTGCCAGGACTGAACCTAAGAAAGGCCATCTGCTGATTGTCAGGTGAAAACGTAACCGGCGAATCGACATCTTCCACCAATTTGTCGGGCGTGCCTCCCAGACTCGGCACTTGATAAAGCATTCCCAGGAGATTCTGTCTCTGACTGACGTAGAAAATATAGTTGCCATCATGAGTGAACGTTAGGCCGTAAACATCCGTCCGCTCTGGCGGCACGATTTGCAATTCCTTCCCGGTGGCCAGTTGCCTGAGCCAGATGCTCTGCTCACCTGAGTCGCTCAGCACGTAAGCGACGTACTTGCCATCCGGAGAGATGGCCGCTTTGACTGCCTTGCCGGTAGTTGTGAACTTTGTCAGCTTTACCGATTCGAACGGCAACGAACGACTGCGCAACCAAAAGAACACCGCGACAGCCGCAAGGACGATCGCCGCCATCGCAAGTCCGACCCATAGCCAACGAAGCGACGAACGCGGCGGCGCCGCCGTCAATTGGCGCGCGACGCGGGGAGTCACGTCGATGATGTTCGCGGTCAGCGCTCGCGCTTCAACAGGTTCCTGATCGGTCTCTTCTTCGTAGCTGACCCTGGTTCGTGTTCTTTCCTGAATGACAATCACATCAGTTGCGCCATTGCCCGCTTCTTTCACCGGAGCGACAAACCGATAGCCGCGGCGCGGCACGGTCTCGATGTATCCCGTCTCGCCCAAAGCCTTTCGCAGCGTGTAGATGTTCTGGGTCAGGTTGGCTTCTTCGACAAAGCTGTCGGGCCACAGCGCCTGCATCAAGTCGTCTTTCTCGACCACATCACCGTGATTTTCGATCAGCAGCAAGAGCGTATCGACCGCCTTTGCCTTCAGCGGCACGACCTCGCCGTCGCGCAGCAGCTGGCGGTTAACCGTGTCGATGGTGAACGGCCCGAACTCGAAAACCCGTTTGTTTTGCTTGCTCATCCGCGCGTTTAGAAGTGGTTGAGAAACAATTGAGCGCCGGTTTAGGACATTTCCTCCGGGGTGCGCGATCATCCGCGCCCGTTCACGAAGCGCATTCTAGAACAGAGCTTTTTGGCGAACAACATTTCCAAAACCAAGGAGAAAAATTATGAGAAAGATATGCAGCATACTCACCCTGATCGCATTAGTCGCCCTTACCCTGGCGATGAGCCCTGCGCCGATCAAGACGAGCGCGCAAACGGGCAATCAGCACAGCAAGTTCACCATCACTGAGCAGTTCACTTTTCCAAACGAGTGCACGAACGAGCTGATGGACGTATCCGACACCACGACCGTGACCTGTCACGACCAACTGCGCGCCGACGGCACTTTCACCGAGAAATGCGAAATCCGTCAGGACGTCACCGCCACGGGCGAGACCACCGGAATCATCTGGCATGGAACGGCAACGTTCAAGGATGAATTCATCGCGACCGACGATTGCAACTTCAGCTTCAGCAATCGCGGCAAGGTCCAACTGATCAGCGATGGCAACACGCCGAACACCATTATCACGTTCGACGAGCTTGTGCGAATGGAGAACTGTGTTTTGACTGCCGACCAACATCTCGTGTCGTTCGATTGTCGCGGCGCGGGCAAACCGTAGGCGTTCAAAATCGGCGCTCCTTCGCTCCGACAAGTGGGAGGCGAACTTATCGCGCGACATGAAAAAGAAGGCGGCGGTAACCATCGAAACCGAACGTTTACTGGTGATCCGCGCGCGCGATCATGCGGTGACTTGGTGCCCCCGGTGCGCTCGTAGGGCAAGCATGCTCGCCGTGCAGGAAGCGGCCGCTGTTGCGGGCATCAGCGAACGACGGATTTTCCAGTTGGGTGAATCGGGTGCAATTCACTTCAGCGAGACAGCGGACGGAAAGACGTTCTTTTGCGTTCCGTCGCTTCTGAAGCTGAGGGACAACGGGAGGGCGCTTCCGCGCACTACAAATTCAAGATAGAAAGGATGACTCATGAAAGACCGCACATAATTTCACAATCGGATTTGGAATTGTGATTCACTGACACCCGCGCGGTTTGCTGCGGTAATTCCCTCTCCCTTTGGGAGGGTGAGGAGTATAGCGCGCAAGAAAGCGAATAAACTATTTTCGTTCTGCACCGCTAAAGCTTCGCTCCCTCACCCCAGCCCTCTCCAGAGGGAGAGGGAAGATCCAAAGCGGCGTCGTTTGCCGCCGCACTCCAAATCTCACGTCGCTTTGAATCGCGCAATCTCGCCGGGCTTGCGGAGCATCTTGTTGACTTCGCCGAGGTGCATCTCTTCATCGGTAATCTTCTTCCGCGCGTACTCTTCCAGGAACACCGAACGATCGCGCGCCAATTCGAGCAGACGCTTGTAGAGCGCCAGCCCGGCCTTTTCGGCTTCCAACGATTCTATCAGGATGTCGTTGATCGAGTGCTGCTCCGTCTCCAACAAAGCACCGATTTTCAGGGAAGGATGCTCGCCGAGGTGCGTCACCATCTCGCCGGCTTCGTTCGCGTGCGCGAGACAGGTAGTCGCTTCGCCGCGCAACCAGCTCACGATGGGAATGCGATTGTGTCCGAAGATCATCAGCGAATAATGCGTATAGCGCACCACCCCGGCCAACTCAGTCTCAAGAATCTCATTCAAAAGGTTGACGACAGCTTTCTTGTCGATGTCCTGCTCTGCCATGATTTCCTCCGCGTTAGCAAGTCAAGTGTTTTCTGAACAGCGCGAGGTTATCACAAACTACGACGCGCCTGTCATTCGAAGGCCACTCGTAGTTTTGGCCATTGCAAGATTGACTCTAATATCTAATTCAGCATGATCCAAAAAGTCGCATACCTTGTGCTCGTTTCCCTTTGCGCCTGCGTCGTCGCAACCAGCCCGCAAGATGCGCGCGTGGGCCCACAACGCATTCAACAACCGCGCGCAGCAGCGCCCAAGCTTAACGATGCCGAACGCGCGCTCGTGGCCGCCTCACGACGGGCAATCGTTTCCACCGGCGTGTCCGAGTCTTACTTCGATCGTCACTTTACTTTGGTGAAGGTCGTGAATCAGCCGGGTGACCGGCGTATTGTCTGGAAATTCTTCGTCAACGGATACGAAACGACTGTGAGCGACGTGCTGGGCTACTACACGCAAAACGGCAAGCGCGTCGACACGCATTCTGTCGGCTCAACTTTGCGCCGGACGACTGAAATCGAAAAGACGATTTCAAAACCTGAGGCATACCGGATTATGCGTCGCTGCATCGGCACGTTTGTTAATTCATCAGTCGAATACTTTGCTTCGGGCGGCGAAGCGAGACTTCTTTTGACGGCAGAGTCCATTCCCAAGACCGTCCGCCGCAATGAAAAGCAAGAGCGCGAACGAGAAGCTCGCGAACGCGCGTCGCAGTCACAGAACCGGCAAGGCACCGACGTGATCGAACACGAGGGAGAGAACGGCCCGCCGATCATCACCGGCACAGTCGATCTGCAAACCGGCGTTTGCACCAAAGGCCGCCTGATCACGAGCCCCTAAAATTACAAACCAACGTGCAACCGACGTCTCTTTGTTGACCGTATCGTCCAGCCCGCTTATAGTTGCCGCCGCGAAATCGAACTAGGAAGGTGCACGGTTGGCTTTCTCACGCGGCTCACTTCCGTACCCCTAAGAAGACCTACCGATGAAGAAGTTCTACATTTTCCTGTTGACACTCGTAGTTGTTTTGACCGCATTGGTATTGGCGCCGCTCAGCGGCGCTTCGCGTAATGAGAGGTCAAAAAGACGCGAAGCCTCCAAAACGTTTGCCAAGGGAATTCAAGAACAAAGCCCGAAGCCGCAGTCGTATCAGGCGGTATTCTTTGGTGAGTCTCCGACGATCCGCGAACTCGCGGCCGCGGAAGCAAAGCAAGCGGCGAGCACTTCAGAAAAGGAACCCATCGACCACGAAAAATATATTGAGCAACAGCGTGAAAAGAACTCGAAAGGCGTCCAGCGTGAACGTATTGAGCAAGAATTTTCTATCAGGCAACAAATAGAGAAGAATCCAAAAATCGGAAAGGGTGTAAGCACTCCGGGCGAACCCGAAGAGAAGAACCCTTTCAATCGCGAGGTTACGCGGCCGTTTGATTACGATCTGAAGACCTCACCCGATGCGGCAATCGCGAAGGTCCCGGAAAAAGGCTCGGTTAACGGAATCGCGCCGAAGGTGATGCCCACGCCTAACGTCAGTTTCGAAGGCGTGTCAGAACCAGACACGGTGGCTCTCGGCCAGGGATTCCTGCCTCCGGATACAAACGGCGACATTGGCCCGAATCATTATGTGCAGACGGTTAACATTGCTTTCCGTATCTACAACCGCACCGGCACGCCGCTCGTGGCTCTGGCAAGTCTCGGCTCGCTCTGGGCGACAATTCCCGGGCCGTGCGCCAACACAATCGATGGCGACCCGATTGTCCTTTACGATCAATTGGCGGATCGCTGGCTCATCTCGCAGTTCTGCGTTTCGGTAGCTAATCCGAACAATCACCAACTAATCGCGATTTCGCAAACGGGCGATCCGACGGGCTCATATTATCTTTACGACTTCATGATGCCGAACAACGATTTCAATGACTATCCGCACTTCGGCATGTGGCCTGATGCGTATTACATGACTGACAACGAATTCAATCAGGCCGGCACGTCGTTCCTGGGCGCCGGTGTTTTCGCTTTCAATCGTGCCAAGATGCTGGCGGGCGATCCGACCGCCAACTTCATTTATTTCGATAAGAACGACGGCTGCGCAGGGAGCGGTGCGACCTGTCTGTTCGGCGGGATGCTGCCTGCTGATATGGATGGCTATGTTCCGCCGGTTGCGGGCACGCCTGCGCCGATTGCGCAGTTTGAAGCAGACGAGTTCGGCAACGGCCAGACCGATGCGATCCGCATTCTGGATTTTCATGCCGACTTTGCGGTGCCGGCAAACTCGACGCTAACCAATCACGCGGGTAGTCCTGTTGCCGTCGCGGCTTTCGATCCTCGCGAAGTGCCTTCGGGCTCGCGCAACGTCGTGCCGCAACCTGCGCCGGGAGTTGCGGTGGATGTGATTTCCGATCGCCTCATGTTCCGGCTTGCTTATCGCAACTTCGGCACGCACGAATCGCTGGCGATGAACCATTCTGTCAATGCGGCGGTGAATCCGGCTTTCCGCGCCGGCGTTCGTTACTATGAGATTCGACACGCGACACCGGCCGCGGCCTGGGCAGTGCAGGAGCAGGCCACGATGTCGGGCGCCGGAGGCGACACCGAGCACCGCTGGATGGGCAGCACCGCGCTAAACGCCTCAGGCAGTCAGGCGGTTGCGTATTCTGTCTCCAGCTCAACGGTCTTCCCGTCAATTCGTTACGCTGGCCGGCTCAGTGGCGATCCCGCCGGCAGTCTCACCCAGGGCGAAGCGACGATGGTTGCGGGCGGTGGTGTGCAAACAAACTCATCAGGCCGGTGGGGTGACTACAGCGACCTGACGGTTGACCCGGTCGACGACTGCACTTTCTGGTACACGCAGGAGTATTACGCGGTAACCGGGAGCGCGCCGTGGCACACACGCATCGGCAGCTTCACGTTCGGTCCATGTCCCGCAGTGGCAAAAGGCATTCTGAGCGGCACAGTCACCAGTTCAGCCGGAGGAACTCCCATCGCCAACGCGACGATTTTCGCGAACGGTTACATTCGTTCCAGCAACGGCAGCGGAAATTACACAGTTGACCCGATCGGATCCGGCACATACTCAGTGACCGTTTCGGCCACGGGCTACGTGAGCAAAACGATTAATGGCGTCTCGATCACAACTGGCAACACGACGACCCTGAACGTACAACTCGATCCCATGAACATTCTCAATCCGGGCACGGCGACCATAACTGCCGAGAGCTGCGCGCCGGTGAACATGGCGGTCGACCCTGGTGAAACCGTCACTGTCAATCTTCCCATCGTAAACAACGGCGGCGCCGGCGCTACCACGACGAACCTGGTCGGCACGTTGCAAGCGACTGGCGGAGTGAGCTCTCCATCTGGACCACAAACCTATGGAGCAGTCGCGCAAGGATCTCCAGCCGTCACCATGCCGTTTACGTTCACTGTCAGCACAACGTGTGGCCAGCTCTTGGTTGCGACCTTGCACTTGCAGGATGGCGCGACCGATTACGGGAACATCACCTACAACTTCCAAACTGGCACGCTCGGTTCTGGCAGTCCGTTAACCAAAACAACCGGCAACATCGCGACCGCAATTCCGGATGTCAGTTCAGTAGACATTCCGATTGTCGTCTCAGAGACCGGCGCGGTCGGGGACGTGAACGTCAAGGTGCGCCTGAACCACACCTTCGATGGCGATCTGACGCTCGCGCTCGTAGCGCCCGACAACACTGTGGTCACGCTCTCCGCTCAACGATCCAGCCCGAGCGACGGCGGGAACAATTACGGTACGGGAACTAATGATTGCTCCGGAACGCCAACCATTTTCGACGACGCGGCTGCCAACTCCATCTCGACTGGGACGCCACCGTTCGCGGGCACGTTCAGACCGGAAACGCCACTGTCGGCAATGAATGGTCGGGCCATCAATGGCACATGGAAGCTGCGCGTAACTGACAGTGCGGCCCTCGACACCGGCACCGTCGGCTGCGTCACCCTCGACTTCCAGCGCCAGCCCTACATTTGTTGCGGAGTTGTGGGTACGCCCATGATCGTTTCAGGAGGCGCAGCGACGATTACAGCAGAGAGCATTTCGCCAGCGAATAACGCGCCCGATCCAGGAGAGACCGTCACTGCCAACTTCCCCATTCAGAACACGGGCGATGGCAACACAGCTAACCTCGTCGGCACCTTGCAGAACAGCGGCGGTGTTACTCCGGTAACGACATCCGCTACCTACGGCGTTGTCGTTGTGGGCGGCCCTGCCGTTTCGCAACCATTCACCTTCGTGGCCAGCGGTACGTGCGGCAATAACATCACCGCCACGATTCACTTCCAGGACGGCGCGATCGATCTCGGCAACATCACGTACACCTTCCGGCTGGGTACGACCAGCACCGCCTCGCAGACCTTCTCGAACGCGACGGCGATTGTGATCCCGGCCACCGGCACAGGTGCTACGACAGGTTCGCCAGCTAATCCGTATCCATCGAACATCGTCGTCTCAGGCATCACTACGCCGGTGACAAAGGTCACCGTCACGCTCAAGCAGATCACCCACACGTTCCCGTCTGACGTGGACGTGCTGCTCGTCGGCCCGACCGGCGTGAAGTTCGTCCTGATGTCTGACGTGATCGGTGGGATAGATTGGACCGGCCAGACCTACACGTTGGATGACACGGCGTCTACGTTGCTGCCGTCTTCCGGCACGCCGCCAGCCTCAGGTTCATTCAAACCGACTAACTACGGCACGGGCGACGCATTTCCCGCGCCTGCGCCGGCTTCGCCTTATCTCAACCCGGCCACCGCCGGCACGGACACGCTCGCGGCCTTCAACAATCTCGACCCGAACGGTACTTGGAGTCTCTACGTGGTCGACGATGCGGGCACGGACATCGGACAGTTTGCCGGTGGCTGGGACTTGACGATCACCACCACACAGAGCATCTGCAACGCGCAGACGTGCACGATCACCTGTCCGGCTGACGTGACAGTGCAGTCGGCAACGCCGACGGTGGTTAATTATCCGCCAGCAACGCCCACAGGCGCGTGCGGCGTTTTGAATTACAGCACGCCTTCCGGATCGACTTTCCCGGTTGGCACAACTGTGGTGACAGTCACCGGCGCGAACAGCGCGATGTGCAGCTTTAACGTCAATGTCGTGCCGCCAATTCCGCCGCTGATCATCAGTGAGTTCCGCTTGCGCGGTCCTGGCGGTGCTCAGGACGAGTTCGTCGAGTTGTACAACAACAGCAACTCGCCGATCACCGTCTCGACCAGTGATGCTTCAGCCGGTTGGGCAGTAGCAGCGTCTGACGGCAGCGTACGGTTCACAGTTCCGAACGGCACGGTCATACCGGCACGTGGACACTACCTTGGTGTTAATTCGATGGGCTATTCCCTCGGAACTTATCCGGGCGGAAATGCTCCCGCGAGCGGCGGCGATCCCACTAAGGCGCAAGGACGTCCGCAATCGGGGGAGGAATCCGATTCCGCTGAAGCACTCGGAATTCCTTTGAACAGCGAGACCATCATCGAGGTGAACGGTCCGACGGCGACAGGTGATGCCACTTACACAACGGATATTCCCGACAATGCCGGCATTGCGCTCTTCAACACCGCCACCCCGGCGAACTTCACGCTGGCTAACCGGCTGGATGCGGTCGGCTCGACAAGTGAAGCCAACACGCTCTACCGAGAAGGCGCTGGGTACGCAACTTTGTCAGGCGCAGCGTATGCGGCAGGCATTAACTACGCCTGGGTGCGCGACATGTGCGGCAAGGGCGGATCGATCACGACGAGCGGTCCGTGTACGCAAGCTGGAATTCCGAAAGACACGAACGACAACGCTGCGGACTTTATCTTCGTGGATACTAACGGAACGAGTGCCGGCGCCGGGCAAAGGCTGGGGGCTCCGGGGCCCGAGAATCTTGCCTCGCCCATTCAGCGCAACTCGGTGTTTTCAGCACTGCTCTTGGATGGAGCCGTCAGTTCCGGGGTGGCGCCAAATCGATTCCGCGATTTCACTCCCGGCTCTGGATCCACGTCCACTTTTGGCACGTTGGACATTCGCCGCAAGTTCGTCAATAACACCGGCGGCAACGTGACGCGGCTGCGGTTCCGCATCATTGACATCACCACCTTCTCGGCCCCGGCCGGCTTTGCCGATTTGCGACCAATTACATCACCCGACATCATGGTCGCGACCAGCGGTGGCACGGTGCTGGTGCGCGGCACAACACTCGAGCAACCTCCATCACAACCGAATGGTGGCGGCTTCAACTCATCGATGTCCGCTGGAACCGTCACACTGGGGACGCCGCTGGCGAATGGCGCATCGATCAACGTGCGGTTGCTGCTCGGCGTTCAGCAAGCTGGGAGTTTCCGCTTCATCCTTAACATTGAAGCGCTGCCGTAATTGAATTTCGCAGACCGAGAAACTCAAGGGAGAGGCAATTCGCCTCTCCCCTTTTTTTGCGAGCAGCTTTACAAATTTGTTGCTCACGAGCCAGATTTTACAAAGCTTCTCGCTGGTCGGTCCCCATCAGTGCCAGCTCACCATCAAATGATTCCGCCGATGGAAAAACATAAGTGATCGTGTAAAGCGGCGGCTCAGATTCGAGGAAGGGGTGGCCTTCAGATTCCAGCCAAGCGTGGCCTTTCAATTCGCCGTCCGGTTCTTTCCTGAGGCCAAACACGATCGTGGTCGCGATTCCGCGCAAAGCGAGGTAGCGATGCAGAACTGTCGCGCGCTTCCAACAGTTTGGCTTAAACATGAATACATCCATTTCCAGCAGCGCGTCGATCGCTGAGGACAATTCATCCAGCTCGACTGCCTGAGCGTTGGAATTGGTGCGCACGCCGGCAGCAACGAAGCGCAACGCGCGCGGCAGCGGGAACAGCTTCACGAGCGCGGACAGAATGACCACCCACGTCGCCATGCGGGCAAGCAGCCACGCCCGCGCCGGCTGGCGCCACGTCAAACTCAGTGCTCTCGTAAAGGTCGCGAACATTAACTCGGATTCTATGCCAGGACGCTACGATGAAGCTATCACCTGAGCCACACACTCATGATACGCTGACCGCGAATGGAAGCTTCAGCCGATCGTCGTCCGATAAAACTCGTCACAATCTTCTGCGACGGTTCGAGCCTCGGCAATGGCCGCGATGCCGCGCGCGCGGCGGCCGTGGCGTTGCTCGGCTTCAAAGGACTCTGGCGCGCATTCGGAACATATCTCGGCAAAGCGACCAATCAGCAGGCAGAGATCGCCGCGGCGGCGCTGGGCCTCGAAGCATTGAAGGAGCCCTGCCGCGTGCGCCTGCACACAGATTCAAAGTACGTCGTCGAGACGATGAGTGGCCGTTTTCGCCGCAAAGCGAATCACGATTGGTGGAAGCGTCTGGACGAAGCCGCCGCGCGTCACGAGGTCGAATGGCGCTGGGCGCAGGGTCACGTCGGTCACGTGATTCAGGAAGCCGCCGACAAAGCCGCGAGAAAGATCGCCGCGCTCGGCCACGTTGAGCCGGCGGTGCTGCAGGATGCCGTGGATAAGATCGGCGTCATCCAGCCGGAAGAGGCGGATGAAGAGCAGTTGTTCTGATTCCCTCTCCTTTTGGGGAGAGGGTCAGGGTGAGGGATTTACGGTGAGCAGAGAATCTTTTTTTCACACTAAGCTTCGCGCCCTCTCCCCGCCTCTCCCAGTGGGAGAGGGGGAAGTATCTCTCGCTTTCCGCTGACTGCGAATCTATAATCCCTTAACCGACCCCAGACATTCAGTTCAAGGAAGAATCCGCGTGTACGGCAAATCTTCAAAGGTTATCTGGACTTGTCTCATCGCATTGCTCTGTGCGAGTGGACAACTCTTAACGACGCGCGCGCAAAGTGCCGATCGCGGCTGGGAATGGCAGAACCCTCTGCCGCAGGGAAACGCCATCAGCGCGATCCGATTTGCGAAAGACAATCGACATGGATGGGCGGTGGGCGCTGACGGCGTCATTCTCTACACGAGCGACGGCGGATTTTCGTGGGCCAGCCAGCCCACGCGTTCGGTCGTCTCGTTAAACGGCTTGTACGTTTTCGACCGCCGCCGCGCCATCGCGGTCGGCGCTCGCGGCACCATCCTCAGAACAACAAATGCCGGACAACGTTGGGCAAAAATTCCGACGCCGACCAAAGACCATCTCTACTCGATCACTTTTGCGCCCAACGATGCAACGCGCGGCTGGGCCGTCGGCACGTATGGCTCGATCATCTCAACGACTGATGGCGGAGTGACCTGGGTATCGCAAACAGCTTCGACGCGCGCGCATCTGTACTCGGTTTCGTTCGTCGATAAAGACACGGGACTCATATCGGGTGACCGCGGCACCATGCTGCGCACGACGGATGGCGGAAAAAGTTGGAAAGAAGCCCTGCGGCTTGGGCCGCTGCCTTTGATGGCAGTTACGTTCATCAATAAAACACGAGCCATGGCCGTTGGTTATGGCGCACGCGTGCTGGTCAGCGAGGACGCCGGGGCAAGCTGGGAACCTACTGATGTCGGCATTCGCGAAGATTTGTTCTCTGTTTATTTTGCCGACGAACAAAATGGATGGATCGCTGGAGACAATGGCGTTGTGCTCAGCACCGGCAACAGCGGAAAACTGTGGTTGCCCGCAAACATCCGGACGAATCCGCGTTTGGTGACGATCTATTTTGGCGATGCGAACACCGGCTGGGCCGCGGGCAGCGACGGTCTCGTGGTGCGCAGCAACGACGGCGGCATTGGTTGGGAGCGTTTGACTGAAGGTGGCCGGGACGATCTCGGAGACATTTTTTTCCTTGACGGATCAAACGGTTGGGCGGTCGGCGCACGCGGAAAAATTCTGGCCACTTCGTCCGGCGGTAAGAACTGGACTGTGAGGCCGTCGGGTACGCGCGAGCGCCTGAATGCGGTGACCTTCATCGACGAAGCTAACGGCTGGGTCGCCGGCGACCGCGGAACAATTCTTCATTCAAAGACGGGCGGACTGATCTGGGAAAGGCAGATTACCGGAATTACCGTCGACCTGACCGGAATCTGTTTCGTGTCTGAGAAGTTGGGCTGGGCGGTCGGCGCGCGTGGTGTGATTCTGCGCACCGACGATGGCGGTGAAACGTGGGCTGAGTCTGCGTCGCATACGAAAGCATGGCTGGAAGACGTGCGCTTCTTCGATTTGAAGCACGGAGTCGCAGTCGGATCGGGCGGCACCATCGTGCGCACCGAAGACGGCGGCGAAACCTGGAAACAGATCGATATGAATCTGAAGGAGTGGCTACACGCAGTTGCGTTCGCAGACGACAAGCGTGGTTACGCTGTGGGCGAAAAAGGAATCATCCTGCGCACGGACGATGGCGGGATTAAGTGGAAAGATCAGGAGAGCGGCATCTCGAGCAACTTGTTTGCCCTCTCCGTCGCTTCACGCGATGACGCGATGGCGGCCGGCGACCATGGTCTCGTGCTCGCTACCAAGGACGGCGGCGTGAACTGGATTTCACAACCGACGATCACAAGCTCGCCTTTGTTCGCAGTGGCCTATCATGGCGGCGGCAACACATGGGTGGCCGGCCGCGGTGGCGCCATCCTGCGGCGCAACACTTCCCTCGCAACTGTTCGCATTCCGACGCCAAAACTGCCGCCGATTCTGCGCGGCGGTGCGCCAAAATTGAAGACTCAGGAAAACACGCAAGACATCGATCCCAACGACGACATTCCGCGTGCCGTGCGGCCGGACAAGAAGCCGGCGAAACCATGACTTGCTGACGACACATTCACTGACACTGCTCCGGCAACATCGAGTAAGATAGTTCGGAGAGGCGTCCATGTCACAACCATTCCCTGACAAACAAACAAAACCGACGCGAATCGAAACCGATTCGATGGGCCAAATCCAAGTGCCCGCCGATCGGTACTGGGGCGCGCAAACGCAGCGCAGTCTGCTGCACTTCAATATCGGCTACGACGTAATGCCGCGCGAGATGATTCGCGCGTTCGGCATTCTGAAAAAGGCCTGCGCGCTGGTGAATAACGAACTCGGCAAACTTCCGGAAGACAAGCTGAAGTTGATCGCGCAGGCGTGCGATGAAGTGATCGATGGCGACCTCGACGCGCACTTTCCTTTGCGGGTTTGGCAAACCGGCAGCGGCACGCAAACCAACATGAACGCCAACGAGGTGATTTCGAATCGGGCGATCGAGATCGCCGGCGGCGTCATGGGCAGCAAGAAGCCGATTCATCCGAACGACGACGTGAACATGTCGCAATCGTCGAACGATACTTTTCCGACGGCGATGCACATCGCGGCGGCCGAACAGATGAACAGACTGATTCCGGCGATCAAGAGCGTCCACGAAGCTATCGACGCAAAGGCAAAAGAGTTCAAAGACGTCGTGAAAATTGGGCGCACGCATTTGCAGGACGCGACACCCTTGACTGTGGGGCAAGAGATTTCCGGTTGGGCGAGTTTGCTTGAGCGCGATATCGATCGCATGAACGCGACGTTGCCGGGACTTTACGATCTGGCCATCGGCGGCACCGCGGTCGGGACCGGATTGAACGCTCATCCTGAATTCGGCGAACGCGCGGCAAAAAAGATTGCCGAGTTGACTGGTCTGCCGTTCAAATCTCATCCGAACAAATTTGCCGCGCTGTC
>DASYTZ010000292.1:0-3772 GCA_036001745.1 Pyrinomonadaceae bacterium | reverse complement strand
TAGCCCAAATTTTTCTTGACGAGTTTCTCGACGTCTTCGCTGTAAAGCGCGCCGTCGATTAGGCCCGCATCCTGCGCCTGCCTGGCGGTGTAAGGCGCGTTATCAATCAACTTCTTCACGTCATCAGCTGATTTGCCGCGGCCTTTCGCAATGCTATCCACCAACCGGCCGTAGAGATCGTCGAGCAACGAATTGATGTACTCGCGATGCGCATCGGTCATCTGCTTTTGCGTGAACATGTCGCCGGCGCTCTTGTATTTTCCGATTTGATAGACGTCGGGATAGATGCCGAGCTTGTCGAGTGTGCCGCGGAAGAACATCACGTCGGCGGCAAGCCCGGTGACGAAAAGCTCACCCGACGGGGGCACATAAATCTTGTCGCACGCAGTGGCGACGTAATAATCCTTGTTGAAGCCCGTCTCGATATACGCGTAGACCGGTTTGCCCGACGATCGGAAGTCCTCAATCGCACCCCGAATCTCTTCAGCTTTGGCCCATCCCGTTTCCGACGCATCGACGTCGAGAATGATTGCTTTGATTCGCTTGTCCACCTTCGCTTTGCGGAACTGCGCGAGCAGGCCGCTGAGCGACTGCGGCGGATTTCCAAAGATGCGGTTCAGCGCGTTGTCGGGAACGTAATCCGGCAACGGCCCAGAGACTTTCAGCGCCAGCACGCTGTTGTCTTTGATCGACGGCTGCTCGCCGCGAAACGCGGAAACAAGAATCGCGATTCCGACAAACGCGACGAGGATAAGTCCCAGCACGATTCCAGAGATCGTCAGGACGACTTTGCGAGTTGTTGACATTGCCATAGTGATAATTCCTGTTATTTCTTGAGATTTTGTCCGGTGTGATTACGAGGCCGATGGCAAAAAAGTTTTTAGGGCTGAGGACTGAGGACTGAGAACAACCACAACTTCTCAGTCCTCAGTCCTCAGTCCTTGAGTCCTCAGTCCTTCTTCACGATCCAGCCACCGCCCAGTACTTCATCGTCACGATAGAAAACGGTCGCTTGGCCGGGGGTAATCGCGCGCTGTGGCTCGTCGAATTTCACGTGCGCGCGCCCATCCGGCTGCAGCGTGATCGTCGCCGGCGCAGCGGTGTGGCGATAGCGAACGCGCACTTCCGCGCGCACCGGTTCCGCCTGGTTGTCGAAGGCGATCCAGTTCACGCCCGCGGCGGTGAATTCGTCGCTCAGAAGTTCGTCGTCATAACCAACCATGACTCGGTTTTGCGATGGATCGACATTCAAAACGTAGAGCGGGCGCGCGTCGGCTACACCAATCCCGCGGCGCTGGCCGATCGTGTAGCGATGAATTCCTGTGTGCGTGCCGATCACGTTTCCGGTGGTGGTGACGATCTCACCTGCGCCCGGCAAGCGTGCGGTTTGTTGTTCAGCTTCGAGATATCGATCAATGAAGCCCGCATAGTCTCCATCGGGCACGAAACAAATTTCCTGCGACTCCTTCTTCTCCGCGACCGCAAGATCGTTACGACGCGCCGCGTCTCGCGCGTCCGGCTTCGACATTTCGCCAAGCGGAAACAGCGCGCGCGAAAGCTGATCCTGCCGGAGCTCCCAAAGAAAATACGACTGGTCCTTTTGTGGATCGCGACCGCGCAACAGGCGATAACGCTCTGTCGCATCGTCGAAGTCAACGCGCGCGTAATGACCGGTCGCGACTTTTTCGCAACCCAGGCTCGCCGCCAACTTGTCGAGCGACGCAAACTTCAAACGGCTGTTGCAGGCCACGCAGGGAATTGGCGTCTCGCCGTTGAGATAGCTGCTGATAAACGGCTGCACGACGTCACGCTCGAATTCTTTCTCTAAATTCAGAACATAAAACGGAAAGCCGAGTTCCTCTGCTACGCGTCGCGCGTCGTAAACATCATCGAGCGAGCAGCAACGTGAAGGCAGCGGGTCGCCGTTTTCGTCGCGACTTATGCCGCGGCGCTGGTTCCACAACTGCATCGTGAAGCCGACCAGTTCGTGTCCCTGCTCCTTCAGAATAGCCGCGGCCGCGGACGAATCCACGCCACCTGACATGGCGACTGCGATTTTCATGGGTTACTCAGTTTCGACTGCCCGATTTCAGGTTGTCTCAGCCAATGCTCTAGAATACCTTACCACGATGGCTGAGTCAGGTTTGCACGACACCTGAAGCTGGGAGCGCCTGGATGAAAAGGAAACTATCACTCGCGATTGCCATGCTTACGCTGTTGCAGGTAAGCGCACTGGCGAGCCTTCAGGAAAAGCGGCTGGAATTCACCTTTGCCGACGTTCCTTGGACGCTGACGATCCCCGCAGATGATTTTCAGTTGACCGAAAAGCAGATGCGCACGGATGGGCACGGTGTCTATTTCCATCTGGTCGATGACAAGCAGAACCTTAACCTCTCGATGTTTATTGAGCCGGTGAAGAGTTGCGCGGACAGCAAATCGTGCCGCGACTTCATTTGGAAAACCGGCAATCCGGAATGGATCAATCCGCAGAATATCGTTCAGTCAGAGATAGGCGGCGTCAGCGTGCTTGAATTCATGGTGCCGAAGTTTCAGGGCATGGACATTCGCCAACACAATGTTTACGCCGAGTTCGTGCAGGACGGATTCTGGGTTGACATGCACATCTCGAAAATTTTCTACAAGCCTGAAGAACACCAACTGTTTGAGCGAATAATCAAGTCGGTCAAATTTGAGCCGAAGACAAAAGCACCGAGCGAAAATTGAGAGACCAGATGGCAGAACGCGCGATAGAAGAATACAGAATAGCCGACGAGCCGTATTACCTGCCCGTCGACAACGAAATCGGTTTGTTTGAAGCCGCGCACGGCGCGCATCTGCCGGTGATTCTCAAAGGGCCGACGGGTTGCGGCAAGACACGGTTTGTCGAGCATATGGCTTGGCGGCTCGAACGTCCGTTGATTACCGTCGCCTGTCATGAAGACCTTTCGTCAACTGATCTTGTCGGCCGTTTTTTGATTGAAGGCGAAGAGACGGTTTGGCACGACGGGCCGCTGACTTCGGCCGTCCGCCACGGCGCGATTTGTTATCTCGACGAAGTCGTCGAAGCGCGCAAAGACACCGTCGTTATCATCCATCCGCTAACGGATCACCGCCGTCGTCTGCCGATTGAAAAGCGCGGGACGATCCTGGAAGCGCCTTCAGATTTCATGTTGGTGGTTTCTTACAATCCCGGGTATCAATCAATTCTGAAAGATTTGAAACAGTCCACGCGGCAACGCTTCATCGCCCTCGACTTCGATTACCCGCCGCCCGATTTGGAAGCCGCAATCGTCGCGCACGAAGGTGGCATCGACGAAGGTACCGCGCGCGATCTGGTTTTGATCGGACAGAAAGTTCGCAACTTGCGCGGCCACGGTTTGGAAGAAGGTGTCTCGACGCGCCTTCTGATTTACGCCGCGCAACTTATTGCGAGCGGCATCTCGCCCACGCGCGCCGCTGAAGTTGCCATGTGCTCTCCCATCACCGACGATCGCGACCTGCAACGCAGCATTCGCGAGATTGTCACGACGGTTATCTAACTTTGTCGGACGACCTTAAAGACAACGGGACTTCCTCGCTTGATGAACAAATCGACGCGCATCTAAAGGCGGTCAAGAGTCCCGCCGAGCGTCGCACTGTTGCCGGCTTGCTGCGGCAGTTGGCGCACTTGCCACTGGATCAAACGCGCGCGGCGATCGAGACGAGCGCCGCAATTGCAGCGGTTTCTCTCCGCGCGAGCGTCGAGTTTCTTCGTGTCGCTCCTGACGCCGCG
>DASYTZ010000291.1:0-3652 GCA_036001745.1 Pyrinomonadaceae bacterium | reverse complement strand
GTTGTTTGCATTCCCGACGATGCGCCAAAGATGAAAGTCGCGGGCATGCGCAACTACGGCGCGGACATTCGTGTCTTCGATCGTCACAAAGATGATCGCGACGCTTTTGGCCGCGAGATTGCCGAACGTGAAGGTCTCGTTCCGGTTCCGGCGTACGACGATTATCTGATCATGGCCGGGCAGGGAACTTGCGGGTTGGAGTTTGTAGAAGAAATTCCGGATCTCGATTGTCTTCTGACGCCGTGTAGTGGCGGAGGATTATTCGCAGGTGTCAGCACCGCGGCAAAGTCTCTGAAGCCTGCGATCAGATGCTTCGCGGTCGAACCCGATACCGCGAACGACACGCAGCAATCGATTGCGAGGGGTGAACGGGTGAAGATTCCACCGCCGCCCACGATAGCCGACGGCTTACGCGTGCAGCGGCCGGGTGAACTGACTTTTCCGATCACGCGTCAAAATGCAGAAGCAGTTTTGACCGTTACCGATCAAGAAATCATCGAGACGATGAAGTTCATTTTGTTTCGCATGAAGCTTCTGGTTGAGCCTTCTGGCGCGGCAGCAGCAGCAGCTGTGTTCGCCCGAAAGCTGGCTCCGGATTGCGGGCGCGTCGGCATTGTGTTGTCCGGCGGTAATGTTGACAGCGATTTACTGTCTGAGTTTTTGCAGGACGAGGGCAATGATAACTAACTTCCTATTGCTTGACGTGAGGCCGGATCCGGTTTCGACGGGCATTGGCGTGACCGGCTTAATTCTCATCGGAGTGGTCGTACTGATGTTGACCGCGGCGGCAATTACCGGATTTGTTTTCTCAATGCGATGGTTTTTGCGAGCGAAACTGCGGACGAACGCCGCCCCCGAAAGAGCGTCGAAACTTCAGCCCAGCAGTCCAAACCAGCCGTAAGCGTTCAAGACTTCGCCCACCCCAAACGACGCCAGATTCGCGACGACGATGGTTGCGAAGTCTCGCCACACCGAGCGCTTTCCTAACTCTTCCGCTCTGCCGTAAGCGAGCCAGAACAGAATGCATTCGGCAACCGGCGCGAATGTCTCCGCGACTACCAGGTAAACGGTACGCGACGTGTTCGCAAACAACGGCGGCAGCACCAGCACCACGATCGGATAGGTACACGCTGTCAGCCACACGCCCGCGGCCAATCTGCGTTTGATGGAGTGTCTGGGTGATAGACCAACGAGGAGAATCGGGGTTTCGATTAGGATCGTGAAAAGGTAACCGAGAGGAAGGAAACGCCAGAGATCGTAAGAGGACATCAAATCATTCTCAACAAGAACGGCGCTTCCGCCAGCACGTGCGCCATTGCTACAGTGAAATAGATGTCGCGTGTCGCCGTGTAGTTGAATGAAAAGCCCAGCCACAGGACTGCGACCACGAAGAGGCTGAAAACCAGCATGCTCCCGATTAGTTTCGGAAAGCCGCGCGCGTGATTCGCCACGGGAATCGTCTTCACATTCCAAATCGCGCCCGTCGCACCAATTACCGGCAAGGCGACGATCCATACGCCGTAATGAAGCATCTCGAGGAAGACGTGCGTCGACACGAGCGTATGACTGGAGATGTTCGGCAACAATTCGGCGCCCGCGTGTTGTGTGATGCGCCAGAACAGGCCGTTATCGTCAACGAGTGCCGGCGTGCGTGAAAGCTGCCAAAGCATTCCGGCCAGGAGCAACGGCAGAAACGCGAGACAGCGGCGATATGTCTTTAGCCACTCCGGCTTTGTTCGTCGCAGATGCCGGTCCAGGAACCAAAGCGCGACGAGCGGATGCGCGTAGACGATCGCGAGGCTGAATAACTCCGGCGACAGCCAGTTCAAAGCGCTCAACGTAAAGACAATCGGCGCGATCCAAAACCAATCGCGATTCGACTTCTGCTTCGCGCGCATCATCACCAGCGCGCCGATCCAGAGAAGTATCAAGGTGTTCCATGTCGCGATTGCCGTCGGCCAATTCGCTCCCGACCAGACATTTGCGTAATACATCGCGGGCAAACTTACGTATGCCAGCGTCAACACAAATATTCCGCCGAACGCGACGATGAAGAAATTGCGTGACCGGCCGAACCGCACCGGCAGACGTGTCAGAAAATAACGCAGCTCAAACCAATTGTGCGGGCCGGCAAAGAGAAAGACCGTGAGGATGGACGCCTGCAACGGCAGCCAACTTGTGAATGCAGCAGAGCACACCGCGCTGCCAAGCAGGATCGCCGCGAATGCCCGCGCGGACACGCGTGGACGCGCGCGCGATTTCATACGCGGCCAAACCGCCATCGAAATGTTTTCAACTCGTTCCATGTCGGTAGCGCAAATTGGCAATTTGCGTTACTTCACTACTCTTCGCCGTTCTGATTCTTGTTTCGCAGCGGAATGATCAGCTTCATGTTTTCGTCGCCCGGAACGATTTCCACATCCACGCCGCCATAAGTCGGTTTGCCGTCCTTCAGAGATTGCGGCAGATTCTGCCAGCGAATGTATCCCGGCGGGCCGGCGTTCGCGCGCACCATCACCGTCGCGACACCGAACATGAAGGCAATGACGAGCACCGCAGCTATCGCCTTGACGTTGCGTCGCTGATTCGATCTAGCCAGCCAAACTCCGGCGAAAGAAACGGCGAGAAACATAAACAGTCCGGCCATCATCGTCCGCGTTGAGCTGTGCGTGATGCTCCGGATCATCGATGCTGACCCGCCGTTCCTCGCTGCGCCTTCCTGAATATGCTTCAGGGTCTCTTCCGAGATTTGCAGCCGCGCGTCCCAGGCCTTGCTGTCAGTAACAATGGTCAGGCCGCTGTACGTAACAACCTTTGGTTCGGGTGTTGGCGTCGATTTCGGACGCGCGATGTCCCCGAAGGCAAATACGGCGCTGGCCACCAAGGCCATAACGGCGCCCGTTGAAATCAGAATTCGTTTCATGCTGTCCTCCATAAGTAATAGCCACGAAAAGGTACAAAAGGCTCAAAACAGAGATACGTTGGGCTACCTTGGCAACTCTGCATTTTGAAGTTTTTCCTCTTGTGCATTTTGTGCCTTCTTGTGGCTGATTTCTGTTGGTCCAAATTCCGCGCAGTATAGCGCAAAAAGCGTCCGACAAACTTCGTTTGTCGTTCATCTCGACAAGCTAAAGCTTGTCGGACTTTGCCCTTAGATGCTGATTTCCAGACGCGGATGCTAGAATGTTTTGCAAAGCTGAGGTCATCATTGATTGTCCCGCGAACTTCGAGTCCTAAATACCAAACCGCGCGCGCCGAAGCCTGATTGGCTGCGGATTCGTATCGGCGATCCGACGAATCAGAACCATCTGCTGAAGCTGATTCAGGGTTTGAATCTGCACACGGTTTGTCAGGAAGCGAAGTGCCCGAACATCTTCGAGTGCTGGGCTAACCGGACTGCAACCTTCATGCTTGGTGGCGACATCTGCACACGCCACTGCGGTTTTTGCGCGGTGGGCAAAGGCGCGCCCGAAGCTTTGGACAGAGAGGAACCGCGCCACGTAGCCGAAGCCGTAAAGCACTTGAATCTCGCGCACACGGTGATCACTTCAGTGAACCGCGACGACCTGCCGGACGGTGGCGCGGCGCATTGGGCGGAAACGATTCGCGAGGTGCGCCGCGTAAATCCCGAATGCAAAGTCGAAGTGCTGAT
>DASYTZ010000290.1:0-7611 GCA_036001745.1 Pyrinomonadaceae bacterium | reverse complement strand
GTTTCGTAAACGCCGATTGTGCCCGGCACGAAACCGAAAGCAAAGTTAATGACTTTCGTAAGCGACTCGATGATGTAAGCCGCGCCGGCGGTGCTCGACACTCCCAGCAGCCGCAGCGTCACATAAACTTCGACGACACTGCTAATGTGCGAAACAACGTCGAGGCCGATCATCGAGAAGAACGCCGTCCGGCGCCGCTTGAAAAATGCGTAAACGGTCAGCTCGACGCGATAGATGTGATGGCGGCGGGTGCGGAGGAATCTTGGCCGAAAGCCTCTGCGCGCCAGTTTGTCGATGAGCGCCGTGATCAGCGTTGCTCTCCGTCGAGTCGCCAAAGCCGCCGCGACCAAGCCCAAGAAAGCAACCGCCGCGATGATGATCAGCATTTCGCGCGCAACCGGTGGCAACGCGTAGGCGATTAGCATCAGCATTGCGCCGCCGAAAATCATCAGCACCACGGAAAGGTTGTAGAGCAGATTGTCGACGACTAATGCCGGCACGCCGTGAACCAGCGGCACCCGCTTTCTCAGCAAAGCGATCTTCGTCGGCTCGCCGAGCAACGGGCCGGCAAACGTCAGGAAGCTCATCGATTCGCCACCGAGCCGTGCGGCGAACGCTTGCATGAAAGTAAAGCGTCGATGTTCAGGAGGAACCGAAATGCTCATCGAGATCGTGCGCAGCACGTGGCGAAGACCGTTGAGCGCGACGACGATGAAAAAGCCGAAGCCGACGCGACTGAGCGCCGTGAAGATCGGTTGCACGCCGACGCGGCGCACGACGTAGAACAACAGCCACGCGCCGAGCAGGAAAGCGACGGCTTGCGCCCACGCAATCGAACGTTTGCGTGCGGCTTTCGCCGCGGAATGCGCTTCGGTGGTGTGGATGGATCCGGACTTCAAAGTTATTTCCACTGCCGGGTCATTGCGGAGGCGCCGCGTGGGCGGCCGAACTTGCGTCTGTTATCTCGGTTACCACCCGGCCCGGAAACTTGATGAACCCCCGCTTCGTTAAGCCTTCGCTCGGTGTGTTGTCGCTCTGAATATTCCCCGTCAAAGCCAGAATCGTCGGGACAACGCTGAGGCTGTCATAGGCTTCGCTAACCGCCAATCCGCGCGGAACGCCGTCGCCTGCCAACATGAACGTCGAATGCGTCGAGATGCGAAGGAACGATCCGTGATTGCCGCCGGGATTGAATCCGCGCACGTCGAAATTCCAGTGATTGTTCGCGAAAACCTGCAAGTCAGTTTCGGCTAAACGCCGCTGCCGCCGACGCAAACTTCGCAGCAATCGTTCGTCGTCAGAGATTCCTGCGGCGTTCGCGTCCGTCGCCGGGGCAACGAATTGCGTGAACTGCTCGTGCAAGCCAATCAAGCCGTTAGAGTATTGCGTCTTGTGCAGTGCGCGCAACCAATCGAGGTCAGTGTGCCAATCGTTTAGCCATGCCGCGCGCTCGGCGCCACCCGTGTCAAGCCGAGCATCTTCAAACATCCGCAGCGGCAGATCTGGCCGCCAATCCGCGCGATCGAAGTGAATGATTCCTGGTTCGTCCTGCGTCAGATTCGCGATTGGCAGGTAACGCAACTGAAGTTGGCCGGCTGCTTCCCCGCGGGCGAGCACGAGCGCCTGACGTTCAGGACCTGCGTAAAGCCAGATGACATCATCGTCGGGACGCAAATCTGCCGGCAGCAGAGGAGCGATCAAGTCGCGCGGAATCCGCGTCGCAAGAAAATCGATCGGCTGATTCGAAACGCCCTGTTGCACGTTGTTTCGCACTGCCTGTCGCTTCAGAAAATCGAAATAGTTGATCCGCACAAAGCTGCGCTCAGTATCCAGCGAGCCATCGGCGCTCAGCACCAGGCCAGCCGGCCCGAGGCCCACGACATAGTTCTGCAAATCGTGAATCGAATTGCGCACACCCATGGAACTCTTCGGAATCAATTCCTCTATTTTGAGTCTTCCCGGTTGAAAAGTTTCCGGATGCAGCAACAGAAGCGCGCGCATCGTGGCAATGTACGCGGAGTAATGCGCCTCTAACTCGGTCCATTGCGTGACGTGCAGACAAGTGCGGCGCGCGTTGTCGTCGCGCCCCATCTCGCGATCCTCGGGCGTGAACTTTTTCGGCTGGCTCTGGCACCGACCGCGTTCGCTCTCGATCGCCCGGTGCAGCGCACCTAATTCAGTATTGAGCTGATCGAGATCCGCCGACCACGCTGCTCGGTCGCGTGCCAGCACTTCAAAAAATCTTTCCTGCGCCGCCCGGTGCAACTCCGGCGAAAGATCCTTTCGCTGCAATTGCTGAAACAAGATGTGCAGTTCGTTGAGATTGGTGTTGCGCAGATGCAAACCCGCGCGCTCGTTGCCGTCAAAATCCAGCAGGGCGGTTGGATAGTCCGTGCTCTGGCCTTTCAAGTAGTAGGTTTGCGAAGTCGTCGTGGTAATCGGCGGCACGAATGGGTTGATGCCCTTAATCGCGTAATCCAGCATCAAGCGACGCTTCGTGATCACGTGATGGCCGCCGCCTTCACGGCTGCCCAACAGCTTCACGAGATTGAAACCCTGGCTGAGGACGCGCTCATCGGTATTGAAGCCGTGGTCGGAGACAACGACGAAAACAGTTTCGGCAGCCAGCGGACTCTTTTGCACCGCCGTCCAGATTCTTCCCAGACGCGCGTCAAGCTCTCGAAGCACCTGCAAATGTGACGCATTGTCATTCGTGTGATGCGCCGCGTGGTCAAACGACATGTCGAATAGATCGAGATACTGCACGCGCGGATCGTTCAAAGCCTCGATCAGTTCGCGTTCGTACTGGCTGAAGACGGCGTTGCGAAGATCGAGGCCGGTGATGAACTCTTCCGCCAATTGAATTGGGTTCTTGCCGAACTCCGCCTGCCCGGCGCGTTGCAAGGTCCCGAGGCGCGCGCCTCGCCCATAAAGTTGCGAGCCCGGCAGCCGCTGATAATTGTCGTAAGCATCCATCAACAGATGCAGGCCGAGCGAGTCGATCACCTCTGTGCCGGGCATGTCGACGTTGCCGCGATATGCCTGCTTGAAATAGAACGGGACAAAATTCAGATAGTCGTACGTGTGGAAAATGTAGCGATCGAATTCGACGTTGCCTTTGATTTGCAGATGCTGACCCGTGTCGATGAGCGACCACGACGGGCCGGACAGACTCATGCCGCGCACGTAGAAATTCGTGAGCCGCGTGCCGTTTTGATAGAAGATGTAATCGAACCAGGGCAGGCGGCTCTTGCCCGTTTGCGGGTCACGCTCGCGTACAAACCGATCGACCGTGTCGTACGGCAGGCCGTCAACTTTGAGGATGACGACGCGTTTAGCTTGAGCTTGAACTGAGCCAGAGACCGCAAGCGCAATGACCACTGCCGCGCTGGCCGTACCGAGTCGCCTGAGCCAGTAAGAACAAAGCGCCGTCGGCGCGAAATATTTGTAGAACTGCGCGCCGTCTCTATGCCTAAATCCTTCGCGCGAAGCGAACCGTGCGCGGTTTCGCTTCGCGCGAAGAGAAAGCCTATTAAAACTCATTGCTATAAACATTCGGCCGCTACGCGGCCACTATGAAAACCTTTGCTCCTCACTAGCCAATCACGGTCCGCCAATTTCCGCCAGCACCACCTTTGCGTCTGACGGCTTAATCCGATCGCGTTCAGTCACGGCTTTGCGCAGACGTTCAGCCACGGCCGCGCGCCACTCCGATTGCGGAGGTTGCGCGCGAAACAGTCGCAGCATCTCTTTGCGCGCGGTCTTATCGTTGATTCGCGACAGCACATCGAGGCACAACATGCGCGACTCGTCGTCGGTCGTTCGTTGGAACACCTGCGCGGCAACTTTCGCCGCTGAGCCGTTGGCGGCCGCCGCATTGTCAGCAAGAAACTTTAGAGACCGGCGAACGTTCGTCATGTCCCACGCGACCTCAGTCTGCGGCGACGATTTTGCCACCTGCTGAAGCAACTGCGTGTGGTATTGGGCGCGACGCGCGAGTTCCAATCGTTGCGTTAGCTCAGGCGTCGCGTCTTCGCGATGAACGTAGCGGCCGAACGTGAGAATGTTGCCGAGCCCGAACAAGAATTGCGTCGCGCGACCATGAACCAGCGGCACCATTTCCTCGCGCCGATCGCGTTCAATCTTTGCCGGCAAGCCATTGTCACGTCGCGCAAATTCGACTAACGCATCATATTGTTTGCGCGCCAACTCGATCTCGCTCTCGGCGTCGTTCGCCATCGGATTTATGGAGACGGACTCGAGCCGCCTTTCGAGCTCATCACGGAGCTGCGGATCGATTGATGAATTGAAGGCCAGCACCAGCTTCAACTCGGAGTAACTGCGCAGGCGCGACGGCTGATTCATGTCGATGCCGCGCCGGCCAGTCAAAAACCCGTAGACTTTTCGACCCGCGAAATACGGGAGATTGCCGAAGCTCGAAAGCGAGAGCATGTTTTTGGCAAGATCATTCAAGAGGCGGCGAGACATCTCGCGCTTCTTTGCATTGAGGCCGTCGCGGAAATCAATCAGCAGCGCGGGAATTTTCGGATGATTCAAGCCGTAAAGCGCCAGCGGGATCATTTCGACCCGCTGCGCGCCCGCGGACTCAGCAGACGTGCGGCGATTTTCGCCGTCAAAGAATCGAGTTTCAGAATAGCCGCGCCAGCTCTTCAGCCGCCGATCTTTCCAGGGATTTGAGATGTTCAGAAACCTGCCGGTGAAACGCCGATCCGACTGCCCGTCGAGATCGCTTTTGGCGATCCAAAGCATCGCGTGCGTCGGTGTGCCGTCGGGCATCGTCAACGGTTCGAAGTAGAGTCCATCTGCTTCTGCCTGTTGGCGCAAAAGCTCCCAGTTGTGACCACTGAAGTCGAGCGAATTCGTCGCGTACTTAGCAACCGTGGAATCGAATCTATCCGGACCGTACAATCCGCCAAAGGTCTTTTGGGAGAGCAGCAGCCGCGCGCGCAGCTCGAGCATTTCCCCGGGCGTGAATGCCGGCGTGAAATCGATCAGTGGCGTGGTTGCATCATCGACCGACGTTGTTGCGGTCTCTGGTTCAGTCCGTATCGCCAGGAACTCGCTCTCATCATGCAAGCGCTGCTGAGTATTGTGATACGTTCCGAGAATCGCCAACGCCTGCGCCACGTGCGCCTTTCGATAGTCCAGCAAGTTCTGTCGATACGTTCGAGTCGACGCTTTCAGCGGCAAACCGTAGGTATCGAGAAATGCGTTCTGCACGCCCCACCAAAAGAACTTGTTCCACGTGGTGCGCTGAACGTGCGACAGATTCATAATCGGTGACGGCGGTCCCGACACATTCTTCTTGTTCCCGACAGTTCGATAAAGGAAGGGAATCGCCGCCGCGACGCGTTTTGCCATCGAGGGCTGTGTGTAGGTCAGCATCCAAACGTACCGCAGCCGATCATTTTCCGGGTTGTCATCGCCCAGTGTGTCACGCAGCACACTCACCAATGGAATTTCCGGCGACGGCTGACCGTTTTCTCGCAGCCCGTCCAGCCGGCCAAAAACCGTCAGCAGTTCAGCGCCGCCCGAAAGCGAAAGCTTTTGAATTCGGAATTGCGATTCAGATGATGCGGGAGCGTTAGAAACGTAATTACCGGATTCGGGCGTCGCAGATTCGACGGTGGTCGCAGCCGTTTCAGCTTGGGTAGAGTTGGGGGCTGAAATTCTTTGACCAGCGACCGGACTGGCTGGCTGCGCAGCAA
This sequence comes from Pyrinomonadaceae bacterium, assembly GCA_036001745.1. GTDB lineage: Bacteria > Acidobacteriota > Blastocatellia > Pyrinomonadales > Pyrinomonadaceae > UBA11740. Next base: position 1,882 of record DASYTZ010000290.1, on the reverse strand, counting down.
CCGCGCTCCAGGCGACCGAAAGCAGCGCCAGCAGCACCAATCCTCGCAGGAGGACGCGTGAAGCGGACTTCAGGGGCCAGGTTCGAGTATTCATGCGGCTTCGACGATCGCTGCTAATTTAGAAACGCTCCAAATCAAACAATGTTCCGGCGCTTACGGCCGCAACTGCTGATACTGAATCGAATCGAAAAACAACCTGACTTAAAGCATTGCAATGAACGTGCCTCGAACACGACGCTACGTACCCGGCCGACTGTTCGACTGACCTGCGTTGCCAGTGTCCTTTTGCTCCTCAGGATTTTCGGGAGCAGTCCATCCGGCTTTTTCAAGCAAGTTGAGAGCATACCGCACTGGCACCGCAAAGTTCGATGCTGTGTTTTCAGTGAACACGGCGAACGTGATGCCAATGACTCGTCCCGATGGTCCGAAGAGCGGCGCGCCGGAGCCGCCTTCGCCGGTGCGCGCGTCGTAAACAATCTTCCTGGCGTTGAGATCCGTGATGTTTCCCTGCGTCATCAGCGGTTGAATATGTTTCGTTTGCCCGAGATAGTTTAGCGCCGCTTCGACCGATCCGTAACGCGCGAGCACTGCGCGTGCTTCGTTCTCATCCAGCAAAGCCAGCAGGCGATCCGGTCCGTTGGGATATCCCATGGTCACGACCATGTTGCCGACGACTTCGTTGCCTTCATGCTCCAGCGGCAGCACGGGAACTTTGTCCGGCAGATCTTTCGAATCGATGGTGCAGACGGCAATATCGTCCCGCGACGAGGTTTGTTTGAATTTCAAGGCGAGCGGCTGCGTTTGATCGGGAAAGTACGCGACAAGTTTTCGCAGCCGCGGCTGGCCGCGCACGGTGCTGTTTAAGCTCTGCGCGCGATCATCAGCGAGCCACGGCTGCACGACGTGACGATTAGTCAGCAGGTAGCCGTCGCCTACGTGAAAACCGGTGCCGACAAAATCGAATTCAGCGATCGAGCCATTGCCTTCCGGCGTCAACGCCGTCGAGTCGCTGCCCGACTGAACATTCGCACCAGATTCGTTCGCCTGCGTCTCCGGATATCGCAGCGGGCGACCAGTGCCGGTTTCAACGAACATGTACGAGCCGTAAATCAGCGCCACTCCGCTACCGTAATCAGCGCGCAGCTTGACCGCCAACGACAGACTCTTCATCACCCGCTGATTCGATTCGTCCAGGTCTTTTAGCTGTTTGTTTGTGCGTTCGAGCTCAGCTTTTGCCGCTTCAGTTTGCGTGCGCAGGTCGTCATTGACGCGACGCGTTCTGCGCAGCTCGTTCACCAGGCCAAAGCCGATGTACAACGAGCCGAGCACCAACGCTATTAGAATTGCAAACGCGACAATCTTTGTGCTCGGATTAATCTCGCGGACGAGTTCGCGCGTGAACTCGCGCAGAAAGATCTTTGCGTCATCGCGCCGCGAAGTCGCCGATGCTTCCATCGCCGCCTGTTCGATGAACGGCGCGACATGCGCGCCACCGCGCCGTCCGGGCACCAACGCCGCCGTCGCCTGAATGGGAAAGAAATGAATTGATGGTCCGGCCGGCCCAATCCAAATTTCGTCGCCGTCGTCAATTGCCTTATTCGATCTGATGGGCCGGTTGTTCAGCGTGACTTCCAGGTTCGAATCGTAGCTCGAGATGCGATATACGCCGTTCTGCCGCGCCAGCTCGACAATCGGCCCCGTCGCCTTGGCTGCGGTAATCTCTGGCAGCCGGATCTTTACGTCGCAGTCATCTGACACGCCGATCGTGATCCGGTCGCGCATCACCACCTCAGTCGAGCGATCATTCAGCGACGAGATATGAATCACGAGCCCGTCGGACTTACGCTCAGTTATTTTGCGAAACGTCTGCATCCGCTTACTA